>CALVFE010000037.1 GCA_944326765.1 uncultured Elusimicrobiales bacterium
GTGGAAAAACTGCCGCAGGAAGTAGTGGACTTAGCCAACGGCAAATTCCGCGAAGAAGCCAAAAAGATTCTGCACGCGTTTTCTGACAAACAAACCCGCGATACGCAGGTGGCACAGCTGAAAGCTTCGTTTACCGAAGAACTGACCGCCAACTACGCGGACAATGCCGCCACCTATGCCGGCATTGCGCTGGAAAACATTATGTATGAAGAATCCCGCAACTTGGTACTCCACGAAGGCGTGCGCGTAGACGGCCGCAAACCCGACGAAATCAGACCCTTAAGCTCTATGGTCGGTCTCTTGCCCCGTGCGCACGGCTCTGCCTTGTTCACCCGCGGCCAAACCCAATCTTTGGCGGTTGCCACCTTGGGTACGCCCGATGACCAGCAAATGGTAGAAGGGCTGGACGATACCACCTACGAACGCTTTATGCTGCATTACAACTTTCCGGGCTTCGCCACCGGCGAATGCAAACCGGATCGCTCTCCGGGCCGCCGCGAAATCGGCCACGGGGAATTGGCGCGCCGCGCGTTAATGCCGCTTATCCCCAGCGAAGAAGAATTCCCGTACACGATCCGCGTCGTTTCCGACATTATGGAATCCAACGGTTCTTCCTCTATGGCCAGCGTCTGCGGCGGTTCTTTGGCCCTGTTTGATGCGGGCGTACCGATGAAATCGGCCTGCTCCGGCATCGCGATGGGCGCCATTTCCGGCGAAGGCAAATTTGTAGTGCTGTCCGATATTATGGGGCTGGAAGACCACTTGGGCGATATGGACTTTAAACTGACCGGTTCGCGCAAGGGTATTACGGCTTTCCAGATGGACGTCAAACTCAAAACCGGCATCCCGCTGAACGTATTAAGACAAGCCATCTCCCAAGCCACCCAAGGGCGTATGTTCATTATGGATCATATGGAAAAGACGATCGCCGAACCGAAGAAAAACATCTCCCGCTTCGCTCCGATTATCTTTAAAATGAGAATCCCGGTGGACAAAATCGGCGCTTTAATCGGCCCCGGCGGCAAGAACATCAAACGCATTACCGAATCCACGGAAGCCAAAATTGACATCGCGGAAGACGGTACGGTTACCATCGCCGCCGCCAACAGCGACCGCTTGGATCAAGCCAAAGCCGAAATTGATATGATGACTGCTGAGCCCGAAGTAAACAAAATTTACAAAGGCAAAGTGGTTTCTATCCAACCGTTCGGCGCGTTTGTGGAAATTCTGCCCGGCAAGGACGGACTGTTGCACATTTCCGAAATTGAAAAACACCGCATTAACAAGGTTGAAGACGTGTTAAAACTCGGCGACATTGTAGAAGTAAAATGCGTGGAAATTGACAATAACGGAAAAGTAAGACTTTCCAGAAAAGCCTTGCTCAAATAGTTTCACACGCTATCACTCCCCGGAGTTTTATATACTCCGGGGAGTTTTTCTTTTTCTGCGGAGGAACAATGCCTTTTGATGTCCATTATTGGTTAAACGAATTCATCAACCGGCTTAAAACGGCTTTTGGCTCTCGTTTAACAGCCGTAGGTTTGCAGGGCAGCTTTAAAAGAGGGGAAGCCCACCCGCAAAGCGATATTGACGCCGTAGTCATTTTGGACTTGATCACTCCGCGGGATATTCTTATTTACAAGTCCCTGCTTTCCCAAATGCCCCCAACCGATTCCCACCCCGTATGCGGTTTTTTTGGTGGGCAAGAAGATCTAAAAAATTGGCCGAGGGGGGAACTCTTTCAATTTACGCAAGATACCCAAATTCTATATGGTTCTTTAGAGAAAATCTTGCCTCCTCCCACGCGATCGGAAGCACTGTCGGCCGCCAAAACCGGCGCCGGCACTCTCTATCATACGCTGGTACACACATGGATTCACGGGGAGTTGACGCCTTCTTTTATGCAACATTTATGCAAAACCGCTTTTTTTATGCTGCAAGCCGCCCATTATGCCTTAAACGGAGAATATATTGCAGAAAAAAAACGGCTTTATGAAAAATTGACGGATCCGTCCACCCGTCTTGTTCTTCGATCCGCCGCCGCCCCTATTACTCAGCCGAAAAAACTGGCGGCGGCTTTGCTGAAACTATGTCAACGTATATTAGCCGCCTAACGCGCCGGTGGCCTAATGGAATTTAGGCCTTTTGGCTCTTGTTGATTTCAGTTCGAAACTGATACGATTTAATATATAAGGAGGTCTTTTATGAAACATTTACATTTGGCTATATGCTTTTTGGCAGGACTGCTGCCGGTTGCAGCCGCCGCTCAAGCCACCCGAACTATTCCCTTGGGTAAAAATTTTGGAATAGACAGTAAAATCCCGGTGGAATTTAACGCCGAAGAATTTAATGAAAAATTTATAAAGCAGATGAACGCCCTTCGGGCACAGAAAGCGCTTCGATCAGCTCCGCAGCAACTCGGAAATCTTCCGGCAGCTTCGGAAACGGAACCCGACGCAGACGAAACGGATTACACGAAATGTATTATTTGCCGGGAAAAGATTTTAAAGTCCGACGGATACCAGCTTACCCCCAAACGGGATTGGTACGTTAAAAAACATTCTCCTTGCGCCTGCGAATTTTATAAAGGATGGAAAAAAAGTGAAGATATGTCCTTTCTGCAAACCGCCCAAGCGCGTAAAACCTGCGAAAACTATATGGATAACAAATATGAGCTGCACACCTGCGCCATTTGCGGACAACCGATTAATGCAGCCTGCGGAGCGGTTTCCACCTGGGAAGATTCTCTGGGAAAACACTATTCCCATGCCGACTGCTTTCAAGCCCGTCGCCATGCTGCGGCTAAAACCGCATTACTAAAAGGATTGGATATTACACAAGAGGACTGCTCCCGTTTCGAACAACAAAAACAAACACAACGCAACGCCCAAAAAGAATTAATGGAAGAAATGCAAAAATCTTCCGAACAGATTCGCCGGCAGTCCCCGGCTGATGCAGCCGTTGCGGGGACTCGCTCGTTTCAAAAAGTCAGCCGCGATCTTAAAAGGTTTAACCGACGACATGGAAAAGCTCTCCAAAAAGCTGTTAATGCCCGAAAAGACGGTCAAATGCTGACCTCCCGGCAACAAGATTTGATTCGCCGTTTTGAAACGTTGAGAGAGGAATATAAACACGCTTCGAAAGCCAGTCTGTAAAAATTAATTAGAACCGTTTTAAACCCCCGTTAGTATTTCAAGCGGGGGTTTTTAAATTTTCCGCCGCGCCCGGAATTTTATTTTTCCCCGCAGTTCAGTTTAGTATAATGAATATATGGTTTGCTTTAGTTTACTGGTACGCCGACTGCTGGCGGGTACTTTGCCGTTCGCTTTATTTTTCGCTGCGGGCTGCAACTATCACGGAAGAATAAAACGGGGTATCTATAAAACCCCATCGTTCGACGAACAAATAGAAGCCGACGTGATGGTCGTAGCAGATAAATTTCTTCAGCACACTTTTACGTTTAAAGACGAAAATCTCACTCCGATCAACTCCTACACCATTCGTATAGACGACGGCGCCGCTACAGCCGCGGCTGACGCCTTGGGCACCTTATTTACGAATGTGGAAGTAAATTTCTACCGGTATCGTAAAAAGTATGATTATATTGCGGAACTGGACTACAAGGTTACGGAAGAAAGCGAATATGAATCCTCTCTCTATGCGGAGGAGGGGTTCTTGTGGGTAAAAAATTACCGCTATCCCAAATTTCACACCTTTCTTACGCTTACTTTGCGCGATCCGAAAACACGCCTGCCCGTCATCAAATTGAATGCAGACCGAGTCAGCTACCTGCAGTTTAACAATACCGCGGTAGGAGTTTATTGGTTTAATAAAATCACCTTTTCACTGCTTTTCCCGCTGATAGCCCCGGTCTATACTTCTACGGCCGGCGGCAGTATCCGTAAAACGCTGGAGGAAGATTTGCGGTTTTGTCTGCGCAAAATCATGAAAGAACTGGAAGAAAACCGTATGCTTTTTCGCAAAGGCATGTCGGCCTCGCTCTCCCGCAATGACCAGCGTTACCGGGAACTTATGGAAAAAACAACTTATGTGGAAACCCCAACCGGCCATGGAACAGGATTTTTTATTAGTGAAGACGGTTATATGATTACCAATGCCCACGTCGTAAAAGATAACCGCGATGTACGGTACTATCTGTATGAAGATATGCCGTTGGATCCGCACCAGGCAGAACCGCCATTTCGGTATGCGCGCGTGGTCAAAGTCAATCACTCCCGGGATCTGGCCCTTTTAAAAGCGGAAGGAAAATTCCCCTATTTTGAGCTGGACGGCGACCGGTCCCACTATAAGACGGGCGAATCCGTTATTTCGGTGGGAAGCCCGATGGACGAATATTGGAGCGTCAGCGAAGGGATTATCAGCGCTCTTAAAAACGATAACGGGGTCGATGTGATTCAAAGCGACGTTTCCACCAATCAAGGCAACAGCGGCGGCCCGCTGGTATCCCTACAAAGCGGCCAGGTAATCGGGGTAACCAGCTACGGTTATAAACCTGAAAAAGCCGCCGGACTGAATTTTGCCATTTCCGCATTCGAAGTGAAACGCACCTTGGGAATCGACCAACCCATAGACGAAGAAAAATTGCTGCGCGAAGAAATACAAAATACTCCGCAAAGCCGCCGCAAATCGAACGAGATGTATCAAGCCGGTCAAAATTATGTAAAATAAATAAAAGCAGTTTTGGTATCAATCAGAAACACGAGGTTATTTCTTTTATGAAAAAAACAGCAACCAAAAAAACGGCTCCGGCCAAAAAAGCCCCTGCGGCAAAAAAGCCTGCCGTAAAAGAATCCCCGATTTTGAAGGAAGTAAAACAGCTTTACGGTTTTATGCAGGACAACAACCTGGATACTATCGAATATGATCAAAAAGGCCTGTATCTGCGTTTGGTAAAAGCCAAACCCGCTATGGTGCCGGTACCGGTCAGCGTAGGAGGGGCTGTTGCTGCCGCTTCCGGCGCGAATGCGGCGGTTCCCGTTGAGGAACAATACAAAGAAGTTATTAAATCTTCTTTGATGGGAATCTTTTTCCGCGGTTCTACTCCTTCCGCCCCGCCTTTTGTAAAAGAAGGCGCCCGCGTGGAAAAAGGAGACGTCATCTGTCTGATTGAAGCCATGAAAGTATTTAACGAAATGCGGGCAGAGTTTCCGTGCGTGATTAAAAAAGTATTGGTGGAAAACGGCAAACCCGTCAAACAGGGTGATGCGTTATTTGCCATCGAGCGGGTATAAGTATGATGCCTTTACAAGAAAATATCCAAACGGCTATTTCCCGTGTAACGGAATATTTGACGGAGCATAAAACGGCTTCTTCGTGGCAGCTTAAAATTATGTTCCGCCTGTCCAGTTCGGTGCTGTATCTGGCACTGGGCGCTCTATACAGCCAAGGGAAAATTTCCTTGGAAGCAGACGGAATCAACTATAATGTTACTTGGGGGAAAACCCCAGTACCTGTTCCGCCGGCCGCTCCGATCCCGGAAAATATGTAATAAAAGCCCCGCTGATTGGCGGGGTTTTTATTTAGCTGCCCATTAAAAAAAGGCCTATGCGAAAAATAGGTCTTTTGCTCCTTGTAACCTTCCGGAAGAAAGATTAAAATTTAAATAGCAAACATATAAAGGGATATGCTATGAAATACATTAAATATATTGCTTCATGCTTGTTTTTGCTTTTAGTATTTTCTTTTCCGGTTTATGCCCAAAAACTTCCCGTCGGCACAAAAGGATTTGAAGCTGTTGCTCGCAGTACTTTTACCAAAGAAGGCGGATACGGTACGCACTTCAATCGGTTTTATAAAAATCTTACCGGTTCCTTAAAAGGCAAAAGTTTGACCCGAACGGAACTTAGAGATATAACCCGTATTTACCTGAAATCTAAAATTTCCATTCAAGAATCTTACCGAATGGCCTTGCAGTCTAAAGCCCAGAATATGGTGGCTGTCCAACTCCCCAGCGACGTACCTTTTATCTCTACTGAAAACATCAAATCGATATCCAGTATGGTTTGGAAAAGAGACAATTTAGGCACTCCGCAGGAATTAGAGCAACTCCAGCGCACACTCTATTCTTTTTTATCCCAGTATCCAAACAAACATTTAACATTACAAGAATTTTATTATGTGGCTTCCAAATACACATTCGAAGGAGCGAATTCTATTAAAAATTTCTTTAAAATGCTGCCGGAAAGACCTTTATTGACGCACGTACAAATTTCGCTTCTGAACAAAAAACCATTAGATGTTTTTGTGTATCCTGACCAAGTTCATCAAGTGATATCTATGTATTATGACGATCTTCCTTTCAGAATAGAAAAAGGCAAAGTGATTCCGCTGTAAACAATACTCCCAAAACCCCTCTGCAGTCAAACGGCAGAGGGGTTTTTTGACATCGTGTTTTTTACCATAACGCAACTATCCAAATACTTCGTAAAAAAATGTAAAATAAAGAATATGCGAAAGTATTATTATGCTGCCAAAAAATCCAAAAAGAAAACCAAGAAAACATCTTCGCGTGCTTGGATTCGTACTGTACTGTATATTATAGCCGGGGCTTTATGCTTGTGGCTGTTTTGCATTCTTTGGTTTAATCTTTCCAAAGGACTTGCCGGAGAAGAAGTATCCTCCTATTTGTTTCAATTGCTGGGGCAAGGGGCAGGGCTGATTCCGCTGTTTTTGGCGTACTGGCTTATTCAAACAATCCGTAATAAAAGCGCCTCTTTTTTCTTTTTCTTAATAGGATCCTCCATTACGTTGGTGGCATTTTCCAGTTTACTGACGCTGTTAAAACTCATTTTTACCGATTCGTTCATCAGCGGCGGTCGTGCAGGCCAAACGCTTTTTTATGCCCTCAAAAGCGTGAGCGGCACGGTGGGCGCAACGGTGTTTTCGCTGGCATTGGCCTTGATGGGGCTGCATATGCTGTTTGCGATTCCGTGGTCTGTTATTTTACAGAAAACCGCAGAATTTATACGAAACGATTTCAACGGCTGGTTAGATGCCCGTGCGGAACTGAAACAAAAAGTAAGCGAAGGCCGCGCCGAATTAAAAGAGAAAAACACTAAAGAACCCTCTCGTCCCGTGGCGGAAGAAATCCACCAAACTCCCGAAATTCACCGCTCCAAGCCGGAAATCCGCCGACCGGTGGCGGAACCGATTACCTTGCCGCGGCGGGAAGAAATCGCCGCGCAGCATACTCCGGACGATACGGAGAAAACGACGGAACCGGAAAACGGCGAAATTAAAAAATTTGATCCCAAAACCTTCATACTGCCGTCTTTGGATTTACTCAATGATCCGGCAGGCGACGGATTGGTTGGACCTACGGACGATGAAATCGCCCAAGCCACCCGCCGGTTGGAAGACACGTTAAAAAGTTTTGATATCCGCGCCAGTGTAACGGGGGTATCGCCGGGGCCGGTAGTTACGCGGTACGAAATCAAACCCGATCCGGGGGTTACCATTGCCTCTATTACGGCGCGCACGCAGGATATTCAAGCCAGTATGGAAGCCCGCGCCATTCGCGTGCAGGCTCCTATTCCGGGCAAAAACGCGGTCGGATTTGAGATTCCCAATGAACGCCCAGTCATGGTAACGATGAAAGAAATTCTTCAGTCGCCGGTATATGCCGCCTCCAAAGCAGTCATTCCCATAGCATTAGGCCGCTACGCTGACGGAAATCCGGCCGGATCCGTAGCGGAAAAATGGCCGCATATTTTGATTGCCGGCGCCACCAACAGCGGTAAATCCATTTGTCTGCATACGATTATTATGTCCATTTTATACAAACACCGCCCCGATGAGGTCAAATTTTTGATGATTGACCCCAAACGCGTGGAACTGACCTTATACGAAGGAATCCCGTATCTGTATGACCCCAAAACCTCCTGCGACGACGTGGACGTAGTAACCGACGCCAACGGAGCGGCCAAATCGCTGCAGATGCTGGTAAAAGTAATGGAAAAACGCTTGCAAATCATGCAGTTGGCCAAGGTTAAAAATATTGAAGGCTATAACCAATGGGCTAAACAAAATAACGAAGAAAAGATGTTCTATATCTTCGTCATTATCGACGAAATGGCTGACCTTATGCTTCAAACCAAAGCTTCCATTGAAGATTCCGTTCAACGGCTGGCGCAAATGGGGCGCGCACTGGGGATACACCTCATTTTATGCACGCAGCGGCCGTCGGTTAAAGTTATTACGGGCGTGATCAAGGCCAACCTGCCTTCACGGATTGCGCTGCAGGTTGCTTCCTCCATCGACTCTAAGGTTATTTTAGATGCAACCGGTGCGGAAGATTTATTGGGTAAAGGCGATATGCTCTATCAAAGCACGTCGGACAAAACGCCGCTGCGTATCCAAGGGGCGTATGTGTCGGAAAAAGAAATCAAAGCCGTAGCCGATTTTCTGCGTGCGCAGGGCGGGCCGGATTACCCGGTACAAATTGTGGCGGAACAAAATCCGCACCAACGGCCGCAAGACGGGTTAGGAACCAGCCCCGAAGAACTCATGCAGGCTTTGAACCTTATCAAAGAACGCCGGCGCGTATCGCAGGATTTATTGAAAGCGCATTTTGGTTCCAGCGCACGCGCCACCAATATGTTAAGCGTATTGGAAATGAAAGGTTATATTTCTAAACCGGAAGGTTCCAACCGGTGGGAAATCCACTATGAAATGATCGACCAGGCTTTGGAAGAATTAAATTCCTTGCCGTACGACAAAAATTATCAGGAAGAAACTTATGAAACTGTGTATAAATAAAAAACTATGCTTCGTGCTGGGTGCCGCTCTTTTCCTGGCCGCCTGTTCGGATTCGCCGACATCCCAAGCGGAAAATTCGCAACCGATTGATCCGGCCGCCGAGTCTGTGATTTCCGTTCCCCAGCCCCAGCCGTCAGCGGTTGAAGTTTCTCCCGTAACAGAAACGGATCCCGCCCCGCAAAAAGCAAAGCCAGCGCCGCTTCCGGAAGTAACAGCCCAGCAATTAACGGAAAATCTTAAACAATGGGACAAAAAACTTGCCCTGTTGGAAACAGATTTTGAACAAACCACTTCGTATGACGGAGTAGAAGTCAGCCGTTCTGCCGGCAAACTGTTTTATGACCGCGCCCAAAACCGCCTGCGACTAGATACCTTAAACCCGGAAGGCGGTTTGGAACAAAGCGCCGTAACGGATAAAAAAGACATTGTTATTTTAGACGAAAACAACCAGCACGTTACCACCCTTTCTTGGACGGATTGGCAGCAAGGCCAGCCCAATCAGGCGCTTTTTGATTTCGGTAACTATACGGCCTTGGTGGATAATCATACCGCCGCCGTAAAAAGCCAAGACGGGCAAACCGCCATTCTGACGCTGACGCCCAAAAAAGGGGAAGAATATACGCTTTATTTAACGCTGTCCAAGCAGGATTTTTTCCCGCAGATCATTACCATTGAGTCGGAATTAATGATCACTCAAGCCAATTTAACAAATATCCATAAAAATCAACCGCTTCCGGCGGACGTTTTCGGAGGATTTCATAAATGATGACGCTTGCCAATAAAATCACACTTACCCGCGCGGCACTTTCCATTGTGATGTTTTTATTTATCTTAATGCCGTATGGCTGGGCGCGTTTTGTGGCTACCCTAATTTTTATTTTGGCAGCCAGTACTGACTGGGTGGACGGCAAAATCGCCCGCGAAACAAACACTATTACGCCGTTTGGGGCGATTGTGGATCCTTTTGTAGATAAAATTTTGGTGGCGGCGGCCTTCTTTGCTTTTGTGGGCATAAAAGAACTGGATATCCCGATTTGGGCGGTGTTCTTCATTCTGCTGCGCGAACTGATGATTTCCACCCTGCGCGTCATTGCCGCCTTGGAAGGAAAAGTGATGGCGGCAGAACGCTGGGGGAAATTTAAAACCGTTATCCAGATGACGGCGGTGGGAACCATTTTCTTCGTATTAGACGTCTATCATTTGGCGCATATTTTAACGGGCAGTGCCAAAAGCGTGTGCATCATTCTCTTTATTACGCTGCACAAAATTCCCTATGCCATTACCGCCATTGCGGCAGTCATTACTTGGATCAGCGCGATTTCTTATTTAAAAAACAACTGGGATCTGCTTAAAAAATCCTGGAGTTTGCCCGTATGCAAGTAATTATCCGCGCTTTGGCGACGGGGCTTTTTGTAAGCTATTTGCCGCCGCTGATATTTAAATATAAGAAAAATACCGGTGCCGGTTTTTTGGGAACGTTATGGGGTATTCCCCTTGTACTGGTTTTCCCGCAGGATCCGATGTTGTACTTGATTGCCATGCTGGCCTTTTGGGTATTTGCCGTAATCATCTGCAAAAAAGTACAATTTAAAGGACAAAAAGGGCATGATAACCCCAAAATTATCATAGATGAAATGGCCGGTTATATAACCGCTATGGCTTTTTTGCCCCGTACATGGCCGTATTTATTGGCGGCGTTTGTGTTGTTCCGAACGTTTGATACATTAAAACCGTGGCTGGTAAAAACATTTGACCGTATGGAAAACGCCTTCGGTATTGTATTTGACGACGTTGCCGGCGGATTGATGGCGAACATCTTAATACAGATTTTTATTATATTTATGGTGAAGGGATAAATCCCGAGGAGATACAAATTATGGACTTTTCTAATATGACCAATGTGCGCGAGCTTTTGGCCGCCGGAGGCCCGGTACTCGTTTTACTGCTGCTGCTATCCGTATATTCGATTTCCGTGATTTTAGAGCGTTTTTTTAAACTGCGCTCGTCTATTTCGCTTTCCCGCAAACTCATTGCCTACTGCCGCCACCCGCTTCGCTCGGAAAACTATCAAAAAGTGGAAGAAGCCTGCCAAAAAGAAATCGTCAAAAATACACCGGCGGCGGCTTTGATTTCTCGGCTGGTGCAAGAACGCCATCGCCCTCAGGCGGAACTGGAAAAAATAGCCGATTCCATCATTGACTGGGAAGTTTCCAAACTCCAGCGCCGGCTAACGGTATTAGGTACCTTGGGCAGCATTACCCCGTTTATTGGGTTGTTCGGGACGGTAATCGGCGTTATGCACGCGTTTAAAGATTTAGCCTCCACTACTGCAACGGGAGCAGGAGCTTCCGTCGTGGCGGCTGGTATTGCCGAAGCGCTTATTAACACCGCCGCCGGCCTGTTTGTAGCCATTCCGGCCGTTATTGCGTATAACTATTTTCTTTCTAAGACCAATTATTTTGCCAAAGAATTAGAAAACGCGGCAGACGAAATCATCTACCGCCAAAACGAAGAATCCGGCGAGTTTTAATTTATGAGTACACACAAAAACAGAACCGTCATGGCAGAAATCAATATGGTGCCGTTTATCGACATCACGTTGATTTTGCTCATTATTTTTATGGTAATGAGTCCGCTTTTGGTGCAAATGCAACTAACGGTGGATTTGCCGAAGTCCAATGCCATTAACACGCAAGCGGAAGACGACGTCATTCGTATTGAGGTGCAAAAAGACGGCTCTATTTCCATTATGAATAAGCGGTTAACGCTTAAAAATTTAGAGCGCGAACTCATTTTGCGTATGGGAAAAGCAAGTAAAAAAACAATTCTCGTACAGGCAGATAAAGACGTGCCGATACAACAAGTGGTAGATGTGTTTGACATTGCCAAGAAGCTCGGCGCGGCTAAATTAGGAATTGGAGTGCTTTCTAAGAACTGATGAATCGGTATTTGGCTCTTTCCGGCGGCCTGCATATTTTAGCCGCACTCTTTTTGCTCCTTTTGTTGGCGCCTTCCGCCAAGAAGGCCGCGGCTACTTATACCATTGATTTCATCGGAACGGGCAAAGTCGTGGCTACTACGGGGCAGGAAGCGGCTTCGCCGGTGCCGGCTCCGAAAGCGGCCGTACAGGCCCCTGCTCCCGCCAAAGAAGCCGTCGCCAAACCGGAAGCAAAAAATAACAAAAAGGCCTATGCCTCCAAGTCGGAAATCACAACCAAAAAACAGACCAAAAAAGCACAGCCCAAAGCAGCCCCCTTGGCGGCGCCCAGCGTGTTGAACGACGACGAATCCAAAAATACCCAATCCGGCGGAGGAGAAGCTTCTAAAGCAGGCGAATTTGCCGGCGGAAACATACAAACCGATTTCGCCAATTTTCCTTATCCGTGGTACATTACGCAGGTACGCAACTCGTTGTGGATTGAATGGGAAAAAAGACGGCCGGCCGGAACGGAACTTTCGGCTTTGGTTTCGTTTGCCATCGCCCGTGATGGAAAAATAAAAGATTTACAGATAGCCCGCAAATCCGGAGATGAAACCTTCGATTTCGCCGCTACATCGGCGGTAATCAATGCAGGCCCATTTGCACCGCTTCCGATGTATTACGAAAAAGACGAACTTACCGTAAGTGTAGAGTTTCGTCAGGAGAAATAAGATGAATGGATGGCAGCGTTTTGCATTACTCATTTTATGTTGTTTTACCGTCATGGTACTTTACCCTGATTTTGGAACTCCCGGCTGGACATTTATTGGCATTGTGATGGCTATGTGGACGGGAGTAATCATGATATTGTCGATTATTTCCAACTTATTTGGCTTGTACCGTCTGG
The DNA here is from genome assembly GCA_944326765.1 of uncultured Elusimicrobiales bacterium. Classification (GTDB taxonomy): domain Bacteria; phylum Elusimicrobiota; class Elusimicrobia; order Elusimicrobiales; family Elusimicrobiaceae; genus Avelusimicrobium. Next base: position 12,606 of record CALVFE010000037.1, read on the forward strand.
AAACATTTAACAAACTGATTACGTTTGTGCTATTGTGCGGAATTATGTACTCCCTGCTGTGGTATTTCCCGCAAGAGGATAAAGTAACCCCTATCAATAAGATAAAATACGGTGAAATTCCCACCAAGGCTGACATGGAGAGGGGGCTGAAGCGCTTTACGTTTAACTTCGACTTTGTCCGCCGAAATGCCCGCCGAAAAGAAAACTTTATCAACCAGGATTTAGATGGCGACAAGGTAAAAAAAGAAATTAAAAAGAAAATATCCGACACTACCGACGAAATTGTCGAATCGATTGATCTTCCAGTGGAGTAACTTATGAAAAACACCCTTCTAATTACCGGCGGAAACGGATTTATCGGCCGAGCACTGACCGACAAGTTATTACAGGAAGGTTTTAATGTCCGTATTGTTACGCGCCGTACCCCCAAAGAGCAACCCGCCAATCCCGCTGTTACGTTGGTAAAAGCGGATTACAATAATGTGGAATCTTTAAAACAAGCGCTGCAGGGCTGTGTCGGAGTATTTCATTTGGCAGCGGCTATTTTTGGATTTAACCGCCAAGATTTCGAAAAAGCGAATACAACCGCAACCCGAAATGTAGTAGAGGCCGTCAATCAAACGCCGGATATAAAAACTTTTGTACATGTTTCCAGCTTGGCGGCCAGCGGTTTTGCGCCGGATAAAGAGCACCCCCGTACCGAAGACATGACGCCTCAGCCGGTATCCGATTATGGCATCACCAAATGGGGGGGAGAACAGGCCGTACATACCCTGCGTCCCGGCGTTAAGTGGACGATTATTCGCCCGCCTATCGTCTATGGAAAAAACGACTCCGGCGTATCTAAAATTGCCTTGTGGGTGCGGCGCGGAATCATGGTGAACACCTCTGGAAACGGTTATTTTAGTTTTGTTCATGTAGATGATTTGGTGCAAGCTTTATGGCTGGCTTTCTCCCGGGAAGACACCAATAAAAAGACCTTCTTCGTTACAGAGGAAACGGTTTATTCGTGGGATTATTTTATTACCGAAATGGCACGCGCCATGAATTGTCATAAACCCTTTATGCCGCACGCTCCAAAATGGCTGCTGCGCAGCGCCGCGTGGATTTACGAGCTGGTCGCCCGCATCAGCGGCACTCAACCCGCCCTTAATTACGACAAAGTAACCGAAGCCACCATTCCCGGACATTGGATTTGTTCCGGCAAAAAATGGCAGGATCTAACAGGACAGCAATTTACGCCTTTGGCGGAAGGACTTAAAAAGAGCTTCTAAATGGCTGTTTCCGTCAGTAAACGGACAGAAATTCAGACAAGCGTTTTAAATTTTGTTATAATATATAAGCCGTCGGAAGTTAAGACGGAAAAACGATTTTGGAGAGGTGGCTGAGAGGCCGAAAGCGGCGGTTTGCTAAACCGTTATACGGGTTAATTCCCGTATCGAGGGTTCGAATCCCTCCCTCTCCGCCAGTTAGCCCAAATTAATTAGATAAAATCCATGACACTCAATACCATCGTCGTGGATTTTTTATTTTACTTAAATCTTAAATGCTCGTTTTCCGTTTCCCCGTTTATTTCAAGAATTTCTTCC
>CALVFE010000038.1 GCA_944326765.1 uncultured Elusimicrobiales bacterium
ATAACCGCCGGCCGCAGCCCGGAAAAAACCGCTTCCACCGACGGAGATTTCTGATGTTTCAAAAAGAATTTGCTTACCGCCAGCATCAAAATAAACGACGGCAAACAAACGGCAAACGTAGCGATAAAAGCGCCCCACACGCTGTCCGCCGCCGTGTAGCCCGTATAGGTAGCCATATTGATTCCTACCGGGCCGGGCGTTACCTGGCTGATGGCCACCACATCGGTAAACTCGGCCGTCGTCAGCCACGCGTGTTTATACACCACTTCGTTTTGGATAAACGAAATCATCGCGTATCCGCCGCCGAAATTAAACAGACCGATTTTAAAAAAAGTAACAAACAATTTCCAATAAATCACGGGATTCTCCGTTTCCGCCGGCTATATAAGAACCCGCCCAGTCCGGCAGCCAGAATAATATACACTGGGGACACCTTTAACAACCACACCAAACCCGCACAAACCGCCGGAATCCAAACCGTTTTATAAGTGATGCCCGCGGTTTTGGAAAGATTAAACACCGGTACCGCAATAAGCGCCACTACCGCCGGGCGAATCCCCATAAAAACACGCTGAACGATTGGGTTGTGTTCGTATTCGTTAAAAAAAAGCGCAATCAGCAAAATAATTACAAAAGAAGGCAGCGCCGCCCCCAGCGAAGCAATCACGCTGCCCCAAAAATTTTTAATTTTATAACCGGCTAAAATCGCCACATTAATGGCCAAAATACCCGGCGCGGCCTGCGCGACGGCCACACAATCCAAAAATTCCTTGCGATCCAGCCACGCTTTTTTATCTACGATTTCCTTTTCAATCAACGGCAGCATCGCGTATCCGCCGCCCAAGGTAAACGTGCCGATTTTGGCAAAAATCCAAAATAAAATTAAGAAATTTTTCATCTTGTATATTGTAGCATTTGTCCAAAATCCGGCCAGAAAAAACCCGCCCGAAGGCGGGTTATAAAGCGCGAAACTTAATCAATCCATCCTTCCTTTTTGGCGTAATTGACAATCCCGTTGTAAATGCCTTTTGCCGTCCGGTCTCGCACCGTGCCGTTCGCCAGCCGGGCGCGGTCTTTATTGCTGCTGATATAGCCCATTTCCACCAGAATAGCCGGACTGTTCACGCCCTTTAATACATAGAAATTGGCCTGCCGAACGCTGGTATTTTGGTTGACCGCAATGCCAATTCCCGGTTGCTTGTAAACGGCATTGCGCACATAGCCGGCCAGTTTGGAACTTTCGTTAATGTATTCGTTCTTGGCCATAGACTGCAACAGCGCGTCCACAAAATTATAATGTACTTCTTCATACTGCATCGCTTCGTTTTCCAGCGCAGCTACCTCGGCGGCTTCTTTATCGGTCGCTTTTTCCGAACGGAAATAGACCTGAAATCCGTTGGCGTTGCGGTTTTTGGACGCATTGGTGTGGATAGACACGAATAAATCGGCTTTAAACTGATTGGATTTTTTGGAACGTTCGGACAACGCGATAAACGTATCATCTTCGCGCGTCATTTTAACTTCAAATCCGCCTTTTTTAAGCAAACGGGCCAATTCTTTGGCGACATCCAAGTTCCAGTCTTTTTCCCGATACCGGCTGCGTACCGCACCCGGATCTTTTCCGCCGTGGCCGGGATCTACCATAATACGCATCTTTTTATGCGCGGAACGCACCGCCAGCGGATTGGGTTCTGTTTTTATCACCGGCGTCGGCTTGGGGGCGGGAGCGGGCTGCTCCGGCTTGATTACCGCGGGCTTGGATTCCACCGCCGTCATTTCGGGGATATCGTCATCGCCTTCCAGCAATACGGAAGGTTTTTCATTGGCCAAGGAAGGCCCTTTAACGGGCTTTTCTTCCGCCGAAACGGCCGCCGGCTCCGGCTTCACAACGACCGGGGACGACGCCTCCAACACAGGGGGCGCTTTTTGCGCGCCCGCGCGGAATACCAGCATCCGCCCTTCTATTTCAGTAACACTCCAATCTTTGGCGTTTTTACCTAAAATCACTTTTAAAACGGCTTCGCCGTTACGCCCTTGCCGAACGTCCATAGACGCGATAAAATCCGTACGCGTCTTTAAGTGCAAATCACGCTTGAGTACTACATTTTGGAAGGTTACCAGCACCGTATGTTTATTGGGTTGTTCCGTCCGATAGGAAACTTTCTTGGGGGAAGCAAAAACCAGCAAGGTATCCCGCGGATTTTTTTGCGTGCCGGAAAATTCCAAATCAAACCGCCGTTCTATGTGAAAAGTACCGTTGTTGAAGGAAATATACTTGTCCACCGCCTGCTGAAATTGCGGCAGCAGAAAAAATTCCACCGGCACCATCATCTTACTGCCTTCAATACGTACCGGGGCAGACAATGTTTTGGAATGTGCGTTGACAATAATCTCCGCCAGCGGCGCGGTAAGAATTGCGTAAAACCCCTTGGTGGAAACTTTAGCTTGTTTAGACTGGGCAAAAAGTTCTATGCCCGTGCCAAATTTTCGAGCGGTTTTTTGCACATCTACATATGTAACGCCATCGACTTCCCGAGCCGCGACCGATCCTTTATCCCGGCCGGAAACAATAAAATCCACCTTGTCCAGTGCGTGAAGCGTACCGGAAAAAGCAAAACAAAATAGGCCGGATAAGAAAATCTTGCACAAACGTTTCATAAAAAATCAGCCGCGGCCGCGCTCAGCCGGGCATTTATCGGTTATTCCAACACAATTTTATAGTCTTCCCAAGCCAACTGCGGATCCGCCTGGATTTTGAGCGTGCGATGAATGTTTTGTTCAATATCGCTTTGGCGGCTTTTAATGGCCTCCGCCAACACCGGGTGCAACACCACCCGCAAATTCCCGCCGGGACGGCCGCTGGTAAGATCATAAATCTCCCGCTGGATTTTAATGCGCATACTTTCCGCCGAAAGCACCCGCCCGGATCCGTGGCACTGCGGGCATTCCTCACTGATAAAGCTGCCGGTGCTGGCGCGTTTGCGCTCGCGCGTCATTTCCACCAATCCCAAACGCGTAATGGGCAAAATGCGTATTTTCGCCCGATCGCCGTGTACGGCCTGCGCCAACGCTTCCACCACCCGGTGGCGGCTGGACGCTTTGCGCATATCGATAAAATCAATCACGATAATGCCCCCAATGTTGCGCAAGCGCAGCTGGTGAGCGATTTCGTTGGCGGCTTCGATATTGGTTTGCGTAACGGTTTCTTCCTGCGATTTATTGCCGGTAAATTTCCCCGTATTAACGTCAATGGCGCAAAGGGATTCCGCTTCCTGGATAATAATACTGCCTCCGTTGGGAAGCGGCAGTTTTGTTTTGCGCAAATTATCAATTTCCGTTTCAATATCGTACGCTTCAAAGATGGGAGTTTTTCCTTTATAGAGTTTTACGCGGTCAGCCAAATCGGGGGAATTTTTCTCCACAAAATCCAGCACGCGCTCGTAATCTTTTTTATTGTCTAATAAATAAACTTTTGCGTTTTCCGAAAGCACGTCGCGCGCTACCTGCAACACCGCGTCCATATCTTCATGCAAGAGTTTCGGGGCGTGAGAAGCGTCAAATTTTTTAAGAATAGACTGCCACTGCCGGTACAGATATTTCACTTCCCGTTCTAATTCTTCCTTAGTGGCTTCTTCCGCTTCCGTACGCACGATACAACCCATTCCGTCCAAATGCTTCTCGGCGAGTTCCTGCATAATTTCATTTAATTTGTGGCGCACCTCGGAATCCTCAATGTTTTTGGAAACGCCCACAAAGCTTTGATGCGGCGTAAGCACCAAATAACGGCCGGGCAGCGTAACGTCCATCGTTACTTTCATTCCTTTGGTGCTGATGGCGTCTTTGACCACCTGCACCATCACTTCTTGCCCTTTATGAAGCACTTTATCTATGTTTTTCTTATCGCCGCCCAACACATCGGAGATATACAAATAGGCGTTTTTTTCGTAACCGATATTTAAAAATGCGCTGGAAATACCCGGAAGCACATTTTCCACGATTCCTTTGTAAATGTTACCGACGATATTCAAAGAACCGCGGCGCTCCCAAATCAGTTCATTTACGCGGTCATCTTCCAAAATGGCGATGCGCGTTTCTTCAAAAGACGTGTTCACCAATACTTCCACGGTGGGTTGTCCTTCTAAATTTTTACTCATAATTCAAATCCTCTCTCCCCATGTGGGGCTTAAAATTAAATCAGATGAAGCGCTCCCGCACTATCCTGCCAAAAGAGCCCTTCCCGTATAAACGTGAAACCTTCTACCGTAAACAAATCGTCCTGCAGGGGGACGTCCAGCCCCAGCCAAGCGGCGATTAGTATTTGCGGTTTTATCCACTTTTCTTCCACACACGTCAGCGTCAGCCGCAGCTGCCGCGGCGAAAGGGTTTGTGCGTTTGCCACATACGGTTTGATATTTTCTGTCAGCGTCAAACCGTTATCGGCGCGACGCACCACTTCGATGCGCGGCGCACTAAAAAATGTTTCGGCCGCAAGTTCCGGACTATACGAATCGAAATCGCCTTCTACCCGGTACTGCGCCGCAGCCGCCAAATGCTGTACCGAAGGAAGTGCATACGGTATGCGAACGATACTAAGCAGCTGTATTTCCTTTGGCGCCGCCTGCTGCAACGCCTCGCGTGCGCGCACGGCGCTAACCGGCTGCGTTAAATAAATATCCAGATACTCTCGTTCGGCTTGCTGTCCGAACGACGGAGCCGGTCCGTACGCCAAGCGCGGCCAATTTTTGTTGATTTTGGCCGGCTCAAACGCGAGCCCGCTCGCCAGTACCATACTTCTTACTGCGTTAAAAATGTTTAAGTGCGCTTTCCCTTTTCGGGAAACACGGAACACTATACGCATTTTATAAATTTTTGGCGTGTTTATCATCTTTTTTATGCTCGTATGCGTCGTGCATACACGGACTGCACGACCCCCAATGCCCACAAACTAGCCACCAGGTTAGACCCGCCGTATGAAATAAACGGCAGCGGAATCCCCGCTACCGGCACAATTCCAATCAACATGCCGAAATTTACCAGCATATAGGTAAAAAACATCCCAAAAATGCCCGAACAAACCAGATAGCCGTATCGGTCGCTGGCGCTGTATGCCACCACAATAATCCGCCACAAAATCAGCAAATAAAGTCCCAATACCAGCAAAGTCCCCCACAGCCCCAGTTCTTCCCCCACCACGGCCAAAATAAAATCGGTGTGTTTTTCCGGAACGAACCCCAGCCGCGACTGCGTACCGGAAAAAAGACCCGTTCCCAAAATACCGCCCGCACCCATCGCGATCTGCGCCTGCAGCACATTATAGCCAGCCCCCTGCGGATCTGACCGCGGCGCCAAAAAAGTTTCCACCCGTTTCCGCTGATGGGGTTTCATCTGATGATCTACAAAAATTCCGCCAAACAACCCCGCCAACACCACCAACGTAGCCAACACAAAATAAAACGACGGCAGGAAAATACGCAGCTGTTTAAAAAACCACCACGCTGCATAACCGCCCAAGATCACTAAAACAGAAAATCCCAGCATATACCACGGGCTGTGCGCCAGCTGATAGAATGCGTTTACAATCCAATAATCGGTTAATTCCGGGTGCAGGTAAATGTATGTCCACCCCACCGTAAAAATACCTGCCACCCCCGCCAACAGGCCGATTAACCCCAAATAAAAAACGTTGACCCCTGTGCAAAAAAGCAAAATAAGTACCGCCGGAAACGTAACCACTACGGACGAAAAATCCGGCTGCATCATAATCAGCCCGAAAATAGGCGCCAGCAAGATTCCAAGGCCGAACAAAGTCGATACGTCGCGGATCCGTCGTCCGCGGCGATCCAAATAGGCGGCCGCTACCAAAATCGTACATACGCGGCAAATTTCCGAAGGCTGCATAGAAAAAAACGGCAACACAAACCAAGACCGCGATCCGCGTTGATAAGAACCAAATAACAACACCCCAATCAACAAAGCCAAAATAAATCCATATAAGAATTTCCACTGTTCATCAAAAATTTGATAATTAAAACTCCAACCTACGAAAAAAGCGAATGCCCCTATCGGCAAGGCCACCAAATGCGTGCGCACCACCGGGTTGGAAAAAGACAAGCTGTTAACCGCCGACATAACACACAACGCCCCCAGCACCACCAAAGCAATCATGGCGCCAAGCAGAATGTAATCCAGCCGGCTGCGGCCGGAATGACGGGGAAAATTTTTAAAGGCTGCCATCTTCTTCTCCATTTGCTAAAAGTTCTTCATAGTCTTCTGCTGACCGTTCATTTGCAGAAAGTGTTGAAACAGCCGCCGCCGTGGGCTGATCGGCCGCCGCCGTGGCCGTTGCCGACGAAACAGTAGGTTTTGCTATATCAAAATAAGCTTCCAACATGGCCCGTGCGATGGGCCCGGCGGCCGAACTGCCGCCCTCTCCAAATTCTACAAATACGGCCAAGGCAATAGAAGGTTCTTCGCCCTCCCGGCCGGCAAAGGCCATAAACCAACCGTGATCCGCTCCATGTGGGTTTTGGGCGGTTCCCGTTTTGCCGTACACGTCTAACCCCTTGATGCGAACGCGAGCCGCCGTACCGCCTTCTACCGTATGTTTGAGCGCTTTAAAAAGCAAATCGTATGTTTCGGGTTTCAAATCGGCTTTTTGCAAAATTTCGGTTTTCCCGATTTTTTCCGTTCGGCCGGTTTGATTGCTGACGATTTTGTCCACGTAATAAGGCCGATATACGTTTCCGCGGCTGGCGATCGCCGCCGCAAACTGCGCCAGTTTAAGCGGCGTTACCAAAAGCTCTCCCTGCCCGATGGAAAGGTTTAATGTATCGCCGATAAACCAATAGGTTTTATTGCGGGCGCGGCGGGTGGGGCCGTAGAGATTTCCGGCTTTCTCGCCGGGTAAATCAATCCCCGTCTGGCGGCCAAACATAAATTTGCGCTGTATCTTTTCAATGGCCGCAGAACCAGTTTGCGCCGCTACCTGATAAAAATAGACATCGCAGGAATTACTCATTCCGTCAAATAAATCTACCGGACCGTGCGTTCCCCAGCATTTAAATATCCGCGGGCCGGAGTCATAATGCCCCGGGCAATTAATCTTATGATTCACGTCCAGATGGCCATATTCCAGCGCCGCGGCGGCTGTGATGATTTTGAAAGTGGAAGCCGGCGGATACGTTCCCTGAATAGCTAAATTATATTCGTCGATTTTCTTGGACTGCTGGGGATTTTCTTCATCACTGTACTGAACAAAAATATTGGGATTATACGCCGGCGCGCTGGCCATTGCCAGCACCGCCCCCGTACGAGGATCCAGCGCGACTGCGGCGCCGCGGCCCGTTTTGGATTTTTTGAGGCCTTCTTCCGCCGCTTGCTGCAGCTTGAAATCCAGCGTCAAATAAACGTCGCTCCCGGCCGCCCATTTTTTATCCTGAATAATGCTCTTAACCCGGCCGCGGTAATCCACTTCCAAATATACGCCGCCGTCCGTACCCTTAAGTTCCTTTTCGAATTTCTTTTCAATGCCGTTTTTGCCAATTTTGGAATTTAACCGGTACCCCAGCCGCATATCCCGGTTGCGCCATTCGCGCTCCGTCATACTGCCGATATACCCCAGCAGATGGCTGGCAAATCCGCCATATGGATAGGTGCGTTTGGTTTCTTCAATCAAATACACCCCCGGATAATAAAGTTGAAGTTCTTGCAGCGCAACTGTACTTTTGGTAGATAAATTTTCCGCCAGCAAAATGGCTTTTCCCGTTTTAACGCCTTTTTCCAGCTGGGAGAGAATGGCTTGCGGATCCATTTTTAAATGCGGGGCGAAATCATGCGCCAGCCGCTCCAAATACGCCGGATCCGTGTTACCCACCCCCAAGTAATAAAAACTGAAAGAAGGCGCGTTGGTGGCTACGGCAACGCCGTCTGAAGTAAACACGCGTCCGCGCGGGGCGGTTTGATAAATGATCTGGGTGCGGTTTCGTTCGGCCATTTGTAAATAGGCCTGGTGCCGCAGTACTTGGATATCGATCAGCCGAAGCGCAATAATGCCTCCGGCCACGCAAGCCAGCACCATCATTATCTTTAGACGCGCATTAAAAAAAATCTTGGTAACGGACATCAATCACTCCGTCTATACCTGCCGGCAAACAGACGCTTTCCCTAAAGTACGGCGTACGACCCAAAAAACCGCAGGAGCAAAAAGCGCACTGATCCAAGCGCCCCCGAACAAACTCCAAAAGCCCGGCCACTGCACCGCCGACGTAAACCATAAAAAAAGCAAACTGTTTAGCACTCCCGCCAACAATACCAGCCCAAACACGGTAACAATTTGCGGAAAAAAGGCATCAAAATCGAATCGTTCCGACAAACCATATACAATGCAAGCGCATACCGTAAAACTAAAAGCATTGTTGCCAAACAATTTGGTACCGAAAAAATCCAAAAAGAGTCCGCATATAAATGCGGCCGGGTAACCAAAAGCCGGTTTTAAAATCGCACAAAACGCCGCCGCAAACGCCAACAACATATTTACGCTTAAACCCCAATAGGAAAAAATAGAGGCAAATGCCCAATGGAAAATAGTCGCCAAAATAAATAAAAAAACCAGTTTTGCAAAACTCCACATATCAGCTTGCTCCCTCGTTTTCTAAAATAACAAAAACCTCTTTTACCGAAGCAGAATGCACCAAAGGTTCCACATGAATCGTCAGCGCCGTTTGGAAACTTTCATCTTCCCTTACCTCGCTGACCTCTCCCACCAAAATCCCCGCCGGAAAAATGCTGCTGGTGGAAGCCGTAAACACTTTATCCCCCTTCTCTACCTGCGTCAACAGCGGAATATATTTAATCCGTACTGGCCGCGGTCCGTTGCCGACCAGCAACCCCTCCTCCTGGCCACGCTCCAAATAAACCGCTGCCGAAAAATCTTCATCTCGAACGAGTAAAACCTTAGACGTATTTTCCGTTACTTCCACCACCACACCGGCTAACCCTTCTTTGCCGGCCTCCATGGAAATGACCGCACTGCGTTCGCGAATCCCCTCTCGACTGCCTTTATCAATAATAACAGTGTTCCATTGGGTAGGTTCTCGATAGGCCACTTTGGCCCACACGCCTTTCCAGCGTTTGGCGGGATTTAAACGCAGGATTTCAGTCAAACGTCCGTTTTCATCTAAAATGGACTCCGCCTGAGAAGCCAACAGCTTTGTCATTTCTATCTCTTGTTTAAGAACGCGGTTTTCCCGGTGCGTATCCAACAATTCGCGCACCGTTTGGTGCACGTTTTCGGCATATTTGGCCGTACCGTGCGCCAAACGCACCTGCGGGATAAATACATACGCCAATACCGCTTTGACCGAAGAAACAACCCCTTCCAACGGCAAAATCATCAACAAAAAAGACAACAACAAAAAACCTAACGGCAACCAAAACCGCCGCCGCAAAGACGGTGTTATATTTTTTTTAAAATTTTTTTTACGGGGTAACATAGTTCGTATTTGGCTAATTTTAATTAAAACGGAGCACCCGCTGCAAACGCTTGCTGCGTCGCTGCAAAACAATTGAAGTGCTCTGCGTCTGGCCCGGGCGGTTTTTCCCGCCGATGGCATTTTAAAAATACAGATTTCTGAAAATCAAAAAAGCGGACACTGTCCCCGGAAGAACCGTGTCCGCTTTAAATTTTTTCAGCCGCTTGACGCTAGAAAGATTTACCGCGGGAACCGAAGAAACGGGATCCTTTTTCGTTCAACTGCTCTAAGAATTTGCCCGTTCCCAACGCTACACAGCTAAGCGGATCGGCCGCCCGGTGAACGGGAATATCCGTTTCCTTGCGGATCAGTTCGGTAATTCCTCTCAGCAAACTGCCGCCGCCGGCTACCACTAAACCTCGGTCCACAAGGTCGGCAGCCAACTCGGGCGGAGTTTCCTCCAGCGTGCTTTTGATCACATCAATAATCAAGCGCACCGGCTCCATGAGCGCCTGACGGATTTCTTCCGAAGTTACCGTCAAGGTACGCGGCAACCCCTGCGTCTGGTCGCGCCCTTTGACTTCCATGGATTTTTCTTCTTTTAAAGGATAGACGGATCCTAAATTAATTTTCACTTCTTCCGCCGTCGTTTCGCCGATAATCAAATTATATTTCTTGCGGAAATACTGCACGATGCATTCGGTCAGCTCATCGCCGGCCACATCAATGGATTTAGCGACTACCATTCCCCCTAAGGAAATTACAGCCACTTCCGTTGTGCCGCCGCCGATATCCACAATCATGCTGGCATGCGGTTCGGCAATTGGCAAATCGGCGCCCATGGCCGAAGCCATGGGCTCCTCAATCAAATAGACCTCGCGCGCACCCGCTTGGCGGGCGGCGTCATCTACCGCACGTCTTTCCACGCCGGTAATATCCGAGGGAATGCCAATTACAATTCTAGGGCGTAACAGACTGCTTCTGCTGTGGACTTTGCGAATAAAGTAACGAATCATTTCCTGCGTTACTTCAAAATCCGCAATCACACCATTTTTCATCGGGCGCACCGCCACGATGTTGGCGGGAGTTCTGCCTAACATCTGCTTGGCTTTGGCTCCCACGGCTTTCACTTCGCCGGTTTCTCTTTCCACGGCCACAACGGACGGCTCACGCAGCACAATGCCTTTGTCTTTTACATAAATCAGACAGTTGGCCGTGCCCAGATCCATTCCCAAGTCCGAAGAGAAAAGCCCTCCCAGATAGTCTATTACCATAAACGCCCCTATTCAACCAGTTTTACGATCGCTACCTGAGCGTTGTCCCCTTGGCGCAGCCCCGCACGGTAAATACGGCAGAAGCCACCGGCGCGGTTGGCATAACGGGCGGCCAACACTTCAAACAGCTTTTTCACGGCCGCGGCATCTTTCAAAGTGTCCTTGGCGGCGCGTTCGTTGTTGGCTTTCGCCAGGGTAATTAACCCTTCCACCACACGTCTGACTTCTTTGGCTTTCGGCAAGGTGGTCTTCACTTCTTCGTGAAGAATAATGCTCGTGGCCATATTGTTGAGCATCGCTTTGCGATGGGACGCAGTCTTGCCAAGTTTTCTGTATCCGGTATTTTTAATCATACTAAAACTTACTCCTTAAATTTTCATACCGAGCGAAAGTTTCATCTCGGCAAGTCTTTCTTTAATCTCGTTCATAGACTTGGCGCCGAAGTTCTTGATCATATTCAAGTCTTCTTCAGACATTTTTACCAAGTCGCGCACCGTGTTGATGTTCTCAGATTTAAGGCAATTTACCGAACGAGAAGACAATTCGATAAAATCAATGGATTGGTTGAGAAGCTCGTCCAATTTTGAATTGACGCTTGCCCCCGCCACAGAACCCGTCATAGAAACCGGTTCTTCTACCGCTTCATCACTGATAGTGGCCACGCAATCGTCTTCGCCTTCAATCGTGAAAATATGAAGCGAGCTGGACAGCAGCACCGCTGCGCGGTGCAAGGCTCTGGCCGGAAGCAATGTGCCATCGGTGGTAATTTCCAAAATCAAGCGGTCATAGTCCGTTTTCTGCCCCACGCGCGCAGGTTCTACGTCGTAATGAACTTTCACAATCGGGGAGAACAACGCGTCCACCGGGATAAAACCGGCCGGGCGCTGGATTTTGGCTAAATCTTCGGCGGGAACATATCCTTTGCCGCGGGAAATTTCGATTTCCATTTCCAGGCTGCCGCCCACTTCCAACGTAGCAATTACCAAATCTTTATTGACAATTTCCACGCCATCGATTTCTTCGATGTCCGCCGCGGTTACTACACCGGGTTTGGCCGCGTGCAGCTGCAGGCACTCGCGATTTTTGCCTTCCATTTTAATGCGCAGACGTTTCAAATTGAGCAAAATATTGATAACGTCTTCCCGCACGTTCGGAATGGTGCTAAACTCGTGTACGGCTCCCGTAATTCTGACGGCAGTAACAGCAGCGCCTTCCATGCCGGAAAGCAGAATCCGGCGCAGGGAGTTGCCCACCGTGTGGCCATAACCGCTTTCATACGGTTCTGCAATAAATTTACCGTAGGAATCGGTCGCGGTTTTTTCTTCCAGCTGAATCTTTTGGGGAAGGACTAATTCATTAAAAGCCATTTTGTTCCTCCAAACTATTTAGAGTAGTATTCGACGATGAGCTGCTCGTTGACAGGGTAGGACATTTCCGCTCTGTCGGGCCATCTTAAAAGTTTACCGGTCAATTTCTCCGCATCATATTCCAAAAAGCTGGGACGCTGATTGCGTTTTTCGGCTTCGGTAAGTCCTTGCTTGACCTGTATATTCTCGGCCAAGGCTTTATCCAAGGCTACTTTATCGCCGATGCGCAGCTGATAGGAAGGAACGTTGACCGCTTTGCCGTTGACGCTGATATATCCGTGCAACACAATCTGGCGGGCGGCTTTCAAAGAAACCGCAAAACCTAACCGGCGCACGATGTTATCCAAGCGGGTTTCCAATTTGCGCAAGAAATTTTCACCCGTTTGTCCTTCCGCTTTAGCCGCCGCGTCAAACAAATTGCGGAACGGAATTTCCGACATGCCGGACTGCAGTCTGGCTTTTTGTTTTTCCTGCAAGCGAATGCCATATTCCGACACTTTGGCTTTTCTTACTTTGCCGCCGCGTTTGGCTACGGCCGCCAACTTGTCCATTACGCAGTTGGTGTAGCATTTGGTTCCTTTTAAGAAAAGTTTGCAATCTAATTTTCTGCACTTTTTGCAGCTGGGTCCTGTATATCTAGACATAAATTCTTATACTCTCCTGGCTTTGGGCGGTCTGCATCCGTTGTGGGGGATGGGGGTGATGTCTTTAATGGAAGACACGGTAAGTCCGGCTTGCTGTACGGCGCGCACGGCAGTTTCTCTGCCTTGGCCCGGGCCGCAAACTTTCACGGCCACTTCGCGCATACCCATCGCCACGGCTTTTTCGGCCGCTTTATTGCTGGTAATTTGCGCGGCAAACGGAGTGCTTTTCTTGGTGCCTTTAAAGCCGTGAGATCCGGCGGTGGACCAAGCAATCGTGTTGCCCTTGTCGTCCGAAACAGTTACAATCGTGTTGTTGAACGAGCAGTAAATATGCACTACACCGAACACCGGTGCTTTGGCGTTTTTCTTTTTTCCTTTCGCCGCGGGAGCTTTCGCCGGCGCGGCCGTTGTTACTTTTTCTTCTGCCATATTTTAAATTCCTAATCTCTAAATTTATTTGGTTTTGGAACCCACGGTTTTTCTTCTGCCGCGGCGGGTTCTGCTGTTGGTTTTGGTGCGTTGACCGCGAACCGGCAGGTTGCGGCGGTGGCGCTGGCCTCTGTAAGAACCGATCTCAATAGAGCGGTGAATGTTTTGCGCCACTTCGCGGCGCAGTTCGCCTTCCACTTTGTATTCTTTCTGCAAAATGGTGTTGAGCAAACCGGCCTGCTGTTCGGTCAAGTCTTTCACGCGGGTGGCGGGATC
>CALVFE010000039.1 GCA_944326765.1 uncultured Elusimicrobiales bacterium
TTCTTCGGATCAATGTGATGCGGTTTGCCCACTTCGCCGCTGATGGCGGAAACGGGGCAGGCGCGTTTGCACATACCGCAGCCTTTGCATTTGCTGGGTACAATTTCGAACCGGGCAAGTGCCTTGCACACGCCGGCCGGACAGCATTTGTCCACCACATGCGCCAGATATTCTTCCCGAAAATGCTTAAGGGTGGATAACACCGGGTTGGGAGCCGTTTTGCCCAAAGCGCACAAAGAAGCTTTCTGTACGGCTTTGGCCAAATCTTCCAAGTTTTCCAACGTCTTGAGCGTCGCGCGGCCTTCCACAATATCGTTTAACATGGAAAGCATCTGCTCCGTTCCTTCGCGGCACGGAACGCATTTGCCGCACGATTCGCGCTGGGTAAATTCCAAGAAAAAGCGCGCCACGTTGACCATACAAGTTTTGTTATTCATTACTACAAGCCCGCCGGATCCGACCATCGCGCCGGCGGATTTAAGCGAGTCAAAATCAAGTGGCAGATCCAAATGTTCGCGCGTCAAGCAGCCGCCCGAAGGGCCGCCGATCTGGGCCGCTTTAAACGCGGCTTTATTGACCGTACCGTCATCATTGGTCGTACCGCCGGCCACGTCGTCAATCACTTGGCGAAGCGTCGTACCCATCGGCACTTCCACCAGCCCCGTATTGGCGATATGCCCCGTTACGGCGAAAGTTTTCGTCCCCGGGCTGCCCAAGGTGCCGATTTTGCGGAATTCTTCCGCGCCCATTTCCATAATTTTCGGAACGGTCGCCAGCGTTTCTACGTTGTTGATAACCGTCGGTTTTCCAAACAAACCGCTTTGGCTGGGAAAGGGCGGTTTGATTCTAGGCATACCGCGTTTTCCTTCCACGGAAGCGATCAGCGCGGTTTCTTCGCCGCAGACAAATGCGCCCGCGCCTTCCATTACGTTAATTTTAAAATTCTTGCCCGAGCCGAAAATATTCTCCCCCAAAATACCCAATTCTTCGGCTTGCTTGATAGCGGTACGCACGCGCTGAATCGCCAGCGGATATTCCATACGAACGTAAATATATCCTTCGTCAGCGCCAATCGCACGCGCGGCAATCATCATGCCTTCCAACACGGCGTTGGGGTTGCCTTCCATTACGCTTCTGTCCATAAACGCGCCCGGGTCGCCTTCGTCGGCGTTGCAGATGACGTATTTTTTCGGGCCGGGCTCCACGCGGGTTAAATCCCACTTTTTGCCGGTCGGGAAACCGCCGCCGCCACGTCCGCGCAGGCCGGAAGTAATCATTTCTTTGCAGACTTCTTCGTCCGTCATTTCCGTATAAACGCGTTTGGCCTGGGCGTAACCGCCGTGGGCGATATATTCGTTAATATCTTCGGGATTAATACGCCCGCAGTCGTGCAGCAAAATGCGTTCCTGCTTGGCATAAAACGGGATTTCATCCACCGTTTTGGCCTTTTGGTTATTGGCGGGGTTGTGATAAAGCAAGCGGTCGATTACTTCGCCCTTCATTAACGTTTTTTCTACGATTTCGGGTACGTCTTCGGGTTTTACTTTCGTATAAAAAATATCCCCTACGCTCACCAGCGGCCCCATCGCGCAGAAACCACGGCAGCCGGAAAGACTTAAATAATTTTCATGGCAATCTTTGGTAATCTGCAAGCAAAAACCGATTTTGCGTTTTGCCATTTCTTTTTGAAACGCCTCATAGACTTTCAGCGAACCACCGGCAATACAACCCGTTCCGCCGCAGATTACCACACGGCCGGTAATTTTTTTGTAAGCGTCTTTATAATCTTTAGCGATTTTTTCAATGTTCTTAGTCGGCATTTTTGGCCTCCGCGGCAATCACTTCATCAATAATTTCTACGGCTTTGGCGGGAGTAATCTGTCCATGCACCACGTCGTCCATTACCATTACAGGCGCTAAACCACACGCTCCCAGGCAAGATACGCATTCCAAGGTAAACATCATATCATCGGTCGTTTCCTGGCCGTCTTTCAGTTTCAGCTTGTCTTTTACGGTATTAATCACGAAAGAGGATCCCTTCACATGGCAGGCCGTGCCGTTGCACACCTTGATAATATGTTTGCCTTTAGGCGTAATGGCAAAATGGGCGAAAAAGGTTGCAACACCAAACACTTTGGCCGGAGAAATTTCCAGTTCGTTGGCGATAAAACGCATAATATCTTCGGGAAGATATTTATATTCGTCCTGCACTTGTTGGAGAATGGGAATTAATTTGGAACTGTCGTAATTATGTTCTTTCAGAATTTTTGCGGCGGGAGCAAACTTGTCTGTCATACTTTCTCCTCTTTGGGCGATAATAAAACACTCGGCACGCAGCTGTCGCGCACCGGTACAGCCAATTACTTTTTTATTTTTTGAAATACTGTAAAGCCAGGGACTTCTTCCCCTATTATAACTTCATCGGTTCTTCGTGTCAAACCCCATTTCGCACGGGAAAACGGCAAATTTGGATTTTATAAAACCGATCTTCCACAGAAGCAAGCCAACCAATATCCCAACGAGCACCGCGCCGCAGCGATTCATTAACGACTAACGGCTCCAGCCGTGCAGGGCTTTGTAATAATAATAATTTTTAATATATCCTATCCAGCTGACGGATCCAGCCATTTCTTCAAACATGTCATCACCGTAAATATATCCGTCAAACCCCTGTTCGAACATTTTTTCGGCGTTAAGTTTATCCACGGTGTACATACTGCAGCCGATAATGGGAATATTCAAATTCATTTCCCGCACCTGGTCAGTCAAAAAATATCCGCCCCCGCCGGGTACTGTCAAGTCGGTAATAATCAAATCATACATTTCGCCTGCCCGCAGGGCATTTAACAAATCTCCCGTATCCTTATAAGTGATAACGCTCCAGCCTGCGCCCAAACGTTTCTGGTCCGCCCAGGCGCGATACATATTTAAAATATCCGGCTGGTCGTTTAACACCGCCACACGCAAATTATCCGGCACCATACGCTGCGGAGGCGTTATCCCTTCCGGAACATTTGCCGAATTAGGATATTTTAAAAAGAACTCGTTGCGATCAAACACACGACTATCCAACCGCGCGCGCTGCTGCAGCCCGGGCATATAGAAAGGATTCACTTGCCTTAAGGCTTGCTCCGTCCATTGCGCCATTTGCGCCAAGGCGGGATCTTTCGCGAAAACAATCCGGCGCAGTCTGTTTATCTTAAACTGTAAGTCGGATAATTGAATAATCATCTGCCGAAGCTCTTGCGGGGCCATAGCAGATGGTTCGTCATTGGGAAATGTTTTATAAAACACCTTGGTCGAAACCTCTCTCCGCATGGCATTAAAATCTGTTACTATCTTTCGATATTCGCTGACGGCCTGCTGTACTTGTTCCGTACTGGGATGAATCAGATTGATCCGCAAATCTCGTATGGGAGTAGGAAGAATCGGTCTAAAGAAATAACTGTTGCGAAAAGCATGGTTACGGTCTTGCTGCATGGAAATTTCTTTTTTAAGTGTCCGTTCCACCGATTCCGCCGCCGCCGAACGCCTTAACGCGGCGCCGGAATTATACCACCCGTCCATCGTCTTCAAAACCGAAAATTCTCCGGCGGCCGCCCCCATCGCTTGACCAGCCGGCTTAACAATTTGTTTTCCGACCTGCGCATAAACGGGAAACCCTATCGCCAGCGACAGCAAACACGCCAAATTCTTTGCCAAAAAACGATTCATATTTGCTCCTTAAACTTTTTCTTTCATACGGCATAACCGAACTGTTTCGCCACCAACCGCCGAGTCAAAACACTTCTCTGGCTATAACCCTTTGCGATAGGCTTACCGCGCCCAATCGTTATGCTCGCGATAATAGAAATAACTTTGCAGCTTCTGCATAATCAGCTGCGGCCATTTTACCTCGTTTTCAAATCCGATAGGAAGCGATATCATACCGTCAAATCCTTTATCAAACAAACAATGCCCCATCTCCCTATCCTCTTGATATGCCGAAAGCGCTAAAATGATTCCATTAAATCCTCTATCCCGCAAAACACTCGTCAGGTAATATCCGCCGCCGCCGGGAACAACAATATCGGTCAAGATTACGTCAAAATGTTTTCCGCTTTTAATATCTCTAAGGAGCTTCTCTGTATCCTCATAGGTAAAAAGCTCCCATTTCGGAAAAAAATCGGCCGTATGCCTTTTTTCCATCTGGTCCAACAGACTTTGACGGTCATTCAACACCGCCATTTTCAAAGGATCGGTCAACCAGCGACGCGTTGTGTTCCGCTGCCACGAATTCGGAAGCCACTTTGCCCAAACGGTCGGCTGCTTAGTTGGCGGAGAATGCATAAAAAATTCTTCCATAACATATTTTCTGTCCTTCCGAACAAACTGACGGTCATCAAATACCCCGCGCAGCATTGGATTGATCGTCTCGGCGGCGTAAAGGATATATTCTTTTGCAGCCTGATAAGCGGGATCTTCCGGAGGAATCAAATTTTTCAATTTAAATAATTTGCTCTGGATTTTCGTTACGCGTTCCATTAACCTTTCCCGTTCGGGAGCGGAAATAATATGGCGTTCACTGGGTTTGGATTGATAATAGAGGAAGACGTCCATTTCTTTTTTAAAAGATTGGAAATCCGACATAATTTGTCGATATAAAGCAAAAATTTCCGCTGCTTGTTTCGCGGAAGGGTGGTACAAAAGGATATAAAAATTATCCAAATCGGAAGGAGGAACGTTTTTGAAAATATACCTGTCTAAATTCGAAACCGTCCGCACAGACGGTTTATTGGATCCCAGTAAAATTTTACCTTGTACCACGCGGGCGTTCTGTAACAAGTTTTGGCCGGCATTTTTGCCCAAAGCCTCTTTTACGACTCCTTTCCCAAGCGTTTCTTTTAATAGATTCTTTTGGGCAGCGCACGGCAGGCATACACACAAAAGACACCATATAATAATCTTTTTCATACACATTAAGAGCTTTTTCAACGATTCCTACACCCGGCTCTTATACAAATGTAACAGAAACAGCGGAAAGGAACAAGGGTCGAAAGACCCATTGAATTTTAGGTACAGACCTATAAAACGGCGGAGAGAACGACGAAGTAACCCAACATTAACGCCAACCCTGTCGGCACCGCAACAGCCGCCCATTCGCGGCTTTTGATGCCTAATTTCTCAGCGGCTACAATGTTGGGCAAATTGCCCTGTACCAACATACTGCCAAAAGCCGCCAACCCAATGACCATATAGACCAAATCCTTGCTAGAAATGGTGGGTACAATTTCAATCGCCGCCAAAGTGGTGTTATCGATAATTACCGAAACGGCATTCGCCAAAAACAAAACTTTCCCGTCTAGGTGGGTAATGGTGCTTTGCGCCAACGGGCGCAGCCCCGTGCTGATTAAATTCAGCGCCGCCACAAACATATAGATATGCAAGGTGCGCCGCAACATGGAAGCATAGGTTTCTTTGTCCTCGCGAATGTGCATCTGTAAGGTAGTGCCGGCATTGCGCGCGCAGTAACCGGCCGCCGCGCTCAGCAACACGACCGCAGGCGTAATCCACCAAAAGAAATGCCGCAGCAAAAAGAAAAAATCCGCATGGTGCGGCGCCCCGGACAGCGCATTATTGATAATCAGCCCCAGCGGTTCGGCCAACGGCGTCAGCACTGCGCCTAACCCAATGGCATAACAGGCAAACACGGTAATACGCACCGTAGCCGTACGCTCCAGATTCACCACTTTTAACACTTCAGCCAATACCAGGGCGGATACCGTAACACTGACTAAAGAAGAAGTCATTCCCAAGAAAAAGATTAATAAAGAAAAACTGTAACGAGGTTCCAATTTGCGGAAAAACGCAAACAATACGCGGAAAATATACCGGGAATAATTATTGAAAATTACACTGACTACCAATACAATAAACGCCACGTTGACCGGATAATTTAAAGTTTCATATAAGAAACGGGCGCTCCACCCCCCGCTGATGGTAACCGCCACGGCTCCCACGCCCAACAAAAAAAGCTCCAGGTGGCTTTCCACCCATCGGGAGGTAAGCGGCCAAACGAGCAGATTTATTACCACAATCCCCAATAAAAGATTTACCCACCAAGGGGTTGACGCAATCATTTCCATGGTTACATTTTACAAAAACCGCCCTGTTTCTGCCCAGCTGTTTTTGGAAAATTCACATTGAGCGGCAAAAAAAATTGTAGTAAAATAAACGTATCAACCATGATAAGGAGAAGAACATGAAAAAAATTATTTTATTTGCTCTGGCTATGACCATGGCCGCCGCCTGGCCGACCAGCCTTCGCGCGGCTGATGACTGCAGCTGCGCCGTAGGAGATGTAACCTGCATCAACAACTGCACGCTTTCGAAAATTACCGCTTTGAGAAATAATATCCAAAGCCAAAAAGCCGCCGCGCAAGCTAAAATCCAAGCCGCCAAAGCCAATACGGCTGCTGCTTCTGAAGATAAAAGCGCCGACGCCAAGGCCCAATTAAAAGAAGCCGAAGCCGCCGCCAAACAAAACGCCAAAGCCGCTAAAGAAGAAGCCAAGGCGAAAGCAGCAGAAGCTAAAGAAACTGCCAAAAAAGAAGCTGAGGCCAAAAAAGCCGCTTTAAAACAAGCCAAAGCCGATGCGAAAGCAAAAGCCAAAGCCCAAAAAGAAGCCGCTAAAGCTAAAAAAGAAGAAGCCAAACAGGCCGCTAAAGACGCCAAAGCCGCTTTAAAAGCGGAAAAAGAAGCTTGGAAAAATCTTTCTAAATAAGAATCCGGCTCTTAAAACACAAAATTCCCCCGCTTAACAGCGGGGGGTTTTTATTTCGAAATTGTATTTACGGGATTCCGCCTCGACAGAAACCTCAGCAAACGCCGTTTGCGGGCGGACGTATTTTGCTTTCCGGGCTTTTACGCCGAAGATTTTCGAACATGGATACCCACGCCGCTTTCTTACTATGGAAACGGATTCTTTATTATTTTCCAAGGCGGGCGGGTGCACATTCTTCCGGGCGGCGGCTGCACGGGCTCCATTCGCCGGCTTGCCAAGTGCCGCTGGCCGTATCGCATATATAACGCCGGCTTTGAACGCCACACCCATTACATACCTGAGTCTGGTCAGCAGGCTGTATCCCGGACACGGCTGCACAATCACAGCTTTCTGCAATACTGCATTTTCCCCATTCTTTCCACTGATGAGTCTGCAGATCACAAATGCGGATTTGTCTGCCTTTGCCCTGGCAGCCGCACGAACGTACCGCCGGGCCTTTACACCGGGGTTTTTCTCGCCGCGGCGCGCATTCCGTTCCTACGGCGTAATCTGCCCGCGCCGTCAAATCAGCGCAACTGGGATATCCGCGTTTGAGTTTCCGGCAGTGATGTCCTTCACAACAGATCCGCCCATCTTCATACGAAGGCATTTTTAAAATATATTTGCGCCTTCCTTTACGGTGCGCTTCCATGCCCGTCGGCTTAAAAACATACCTAAACCGTTTATCTTCGGAAACAGGAAACAAGCCGGGAAATTCTTTCAAATCCTGCATATAACGCTTATGAAACACGCAATATTGTTCTTGCTCTTCCCGCACGGAAGACATCAGTTCTTCGGCTTGTTGGATATAATGTTCCTGCAGTTTCTTTTCTCCCAGCCAAACAACTGCGCCCGTCAAAAGAATTCCTCCCAGTAACCAAATCCAAAATGGGGAACAGCCCGACTTTATTTGTTTTTTCAGCATTGTTTTCCCTCCCAGCGGCAAGGTATCCTTCTATAGTATAAAAAAACCTTAAAAAAATCCCCGTTCTTTTTACAAGAACGGGGATTTTTTAATCCAAAAACACTTAAATCACAATCTGCTTAATTGCCATAACAATCAGAATAAGCCCGGCAATAAGTTCCACTTTTTTGCTGGCCACCACTTTAGAAGTGCGGTTGCCCAAATGAAACCCGATTAACGTCATGGCAAAAGTAATAATCAGCAAAATAAGCACTTGGGGAAAGAAAGACTTGTCCATCGTTTCCACCGCATATCCCACCAACAGGGAATTGCACCCAATAATGGAAGAAACCTTAATCATTTTGCGATTATCATCGGCATCTAAATTGCTGAAACTGGGAGATTTTTCAACAGATTCCAACATAAACTTAATTCCCAACAGCAACAAAAAGGCAAAAGCGACCCAATTGTTCGCGAAATGAACCCACCCGCGAAAGAAAATCACGCTCAGCAAATAACCGATTCCAAAAAACAGGGCATTAAATCCGGCAAAAACCAATCCCATTTTTATGGAAAAAACGCTTTTTTTCTCCGGAGTCATTTTCATAGCGGACATATTGGCGGAAACCATATTGTCCACGCAGATACACAAGAAAATAATTGTTACGGCAATTATGCCCATAGCCGGTCCTCCCTTTAGATACCCCAGATTCTACCAAATGCCTATGCCTTCAAGCAATAATTTCAGTCCAATCAATATCAATACGGCTCCTCCCGCCGCTTCCATCACTTTACCAAATTTTCTTCCCAAATAGCCCCCTACATAAAATCCAGTCCAGCTGGTTATAAATACACACCCCGTCAACATCAATACGGTCGCCCAAAAAGGCGCCGCCGTAAACGCCAGCCCCATTCCGACCAATAAAGCATCTATACTGGTAGCCACCGCCAAAGCGCACAACGTTTTAAAAGAATGCAGCACACAGACTTCCGGTTCCGCCCGGACGGTGCGGGATTCTTTGATCATGCGCGCGCCAATAAACAATAAAATCACAAAAGCAATCCAATGATCCACCGCTCCGATATATTTCCCCGCCTCCGCCCCGCATAACCAACCGCCGGAAAACATGCCGAAATGCGCCACTGCAAACAAGGCGCTTACTTTAAAAATATAGGTTTTGGCAATCGCCTGACGATGGGAACAACCCGAAGCAATGGTAACCGCCCAATTGTCCATAGACAATCCCAACGCTACCAAAAGGCAAGACAATATATTCATATTAAATATGATAACATTTTTATATATTATCTCCGATTGGGAAAACTATGGAAACATTAAGAGAGTTATATAAAATTGGAACGGGTCCTTCCAGCAGCCACACCATGGGACCGCGCAAAGCAGCCGATGCTTTCCACCGCGCTTATCCGACCGCAGCCAGTTTCAAAGCGGTGCTGTACGGCTCCCTGGCTGCGACCGGAAAAGGCCACTTAACCGATTTTACCATCAAAGAAGCCTTCTATCCCAAACCCGTAGAAATAGAATGGGATTACTCCACCCTTATGCCCAAACACCCCAATGCCCTGCGTTTGCAGGCGTTGGACAAAGCCGGCCACATCATGGGCGAAAAAGTAGTGTACAGCATTGGGGGAGGCAGTATCCGCGACGATGATAATTTTGATCAGGAAATCAACAATATCTATCCCCACCATTCCATGAACGAAATTTTGGATTATACTTCCAGCCAACGTATGCTGTTGTGGGAATATGTGGAAGAATGTGAGGGTGCCGACATCTGGGATTATTTGCAAACCGTCTGGCAGACCATGCAGGCCACCATGAAACGCGGCCTGGAAAAACGCGGCGTTTTACCCGGCTCGTTAAACCTGGAACGCAAAGCTAGACGTTACTTGTATAAAGCGGAGAACTCTCCGCAATATTTGCGCCGCATGAATAATTTGTTTTCTTATGCGTTGGCCTGTGCGGAAGAAAACGCTTCCGGCGGGATTGTCGTAACCGCGCCCACTTGCGGCTCCTGCGGGGTGGTGCCCGCCGTATGCCGTTTGGTACAAGAAATCTGCGAGTTTGAGGATAATACGATTATCCGCGCTTTGGCGACCGCCAGTTTGTTCGGCAATATGGCCAAAGCCAATGCCTCTATTTCGGGGGCAGAGGTAGGCTGCCAGGGCGAAGTCGGCGTAGCCTGCGCCATGGCCGCCGCCGCCACCTGCCAGCTGGAAGGAGGCGACAACCGCCGAATCGCCTACGCCGCCGAAATGGGATTGGAACATCACCTGGGTCTAACGTGCGATCCCGTGGACGGTTTAGTGCAAATTCCATGTATCGAACGAAACGCCCTGGCCGCCTCGCGCGCGCTGGACTGCGCCACCTACGCCCTTATGTCCGACGGAGACAACCGCGTTTCCTACGATGATGTCCTCGCCACTATGATGCAGACCGGACTGGATATGAACAAGGATTACCGCGAAACCGCACGAGGCGGCTTGGCGCGCTTTTTTAAAGAGAAAGTATTTCGTATGAAGGGAGACTCAAAATGAAAACAATGGAAGCTATTCTTAAAAGAAGAAGTATCCGGCAATTTACCAACCAGCCCATTGCCCAAGACGACTTGAACACTTTGCTGCGCGCCGCCATGATGGCGCCCACCGCGCGTAACTGCCAAGAGTGGGAATTTGTAATCGTGCAAAAGAAAGAAACCTTCCAAAAAATAATGCATATACACCCTTATGCCAAAATGCTGGAACAGGCCAATTGCGCCATCATCGTTTGCGGAAATACCCAACGCGAACACGCGCCCGGCTATTGGATGGCCGATTGCGGAGCAGCCACCCAAAATATCCTGTTGGCGGCCACTTCGCTGGGAATCGGAAGCGTATGGCTGGGCGTTTATCCGAATGAGGAACGCATGAACGGCTTAGCAAAAATTCTGAATCTGCCCGAATATATAAAACCGCTTAACATTATTGCGCTGGGATATCCTAACGAGAAAAAAGAAGAAATTGACCGCTTTGATCCGGCTAAAATTCATGTTGAAAAATGGTAATATCAAAAGGAGCCGGTTTCTATGGCTCCTTTCTTACATAAAAGAGGAAAACGCATGAAAAAATCTTCTTCGTTTCTACAATTTTCAGTACTTATCCTCGTCTGTACCGCCGTGCTTTCTACCGGGATTTATCTATATGTAAACCGCTTAAGCACTATCCTGCACAACGACATGAAAACCTACCTTTCCGAAGTAGCCAAACAGGGGGTTAACACCATCGAATCCAAAGTGCAAGATGATTTGGATCTGTTAAAAAGTATTGCTACCGCCATCAGCGTCGTACCACAACCCACCGAAGCCATGATTACAAAACTCATGAAGGAAGAAAGCAAAACCAATAATTTTAAGCGTATGGGTTTTGTATATCCGGATGGCATGGCGGTGTTAAGCGATGATTTGCTGCTGGATATTTCCCAGGAAGAACATTTTGAAAAAGCCCTGAACGGGATCCCTAACATCTCCAATCTAATCACCGACAACGCCGACGGAAAAAGTATCATCGTAGAAGCCGTACCTGTTTACCACCAAGACAAAATCATTGGCGTACTATTCGCCACCCGCGGCACCGAAGCATACGCCCAAGCCCTGGATATAGACAGTTTTGGCGGAGAAGGATATTCCGTCATTATCCGTGCCAATGGAGACAAAATCATACGGGCCGAACATAAAAACGCCGTAAGCGGCATGCATAATATCTTCAATACCCCGGACGATCCCGAACATGAACTCGCCCAAAACTTAAAAACAGAATTACAACAACATAAAAACGGAACCATCGACTACCATTCCGCTGAAAAAGGCGCCCTTCATATCAGCTATGAACCTTTAGACGTAAACGATTGGTATCTGTTCTCGGTCGTTCCTACGGCGCATTTAACTGAACAAATCAATGCTTTTATTACCCTTTTACTCATTTTATGTTTAGCCATAGCCGTGGCCGGATTAGCGGTGTGGGGCTATGTATTTCTGCAACAAAAACGCAACCGGGAACAGCTTTTCGCCTATGCTTACATTGATCCCGTAACCGGATTTCCCAATGCGGAAGCCAACCGAACCGAAGTAGAAAAACTGTTAAAGGAAAATCCGGACACCCAGTATGCCATTGTAGCGATGGATATAAGCAAGTTTAAAATTTTTAATGAACAACACGGCTATGAGGTAGGAAATATCTTATTAAACCATATCGCCCGCGTGATTCAAAACAATCTGCAGGAAGGAGAATTATGTACACGCATTTACGGCGATTATTTTGGAATGCTCTTAAAATACGCCTCCGAAGGATCCTTGAAAAATCGATTGGAATTGTTAGGAGAGCAGATTACCAGCTTTCAAACCGAAAACTGCCAGGCGTATCCGTTGCTTCTGTCTTTTGGCGTGTATCCGGTAGATGACCGTTCCATGCCGCTGCGGATTATGTATAACCGAGCGACGGTTGCAAAAAGCCGCGTAAAAGGCCGTTATGACGAAATTGTGTCTTTCTACCGACCTGCCTGGCAGCAAACCTTGGAAGAAGAAGATTTTATAGAACGGCATATGCAGCAGGCCATTAAAAAACAGGAAATGCATCTTCTCTTAGAACCCATCGTTTCGTTGGCAGACGGCAAAACGGGCGCCTGCATGGCATTAGCCCAATGGCATATTCCCCAACGTGAAAACCCCATGACAATGGATCAATTCATACCCATATTCCGCAAGAATGGATTCATTTTCCAATTTGACCGCTTTTTGTTTGAAGCCTCCTGCAAAGCCCTTGCCCAATGGCAAAAAAATGGAACGCCTCTCATACCCATCGTAGTCAATATCTCCAACGAATTATTCTACGATGCCGATTTTGTTCAACGGCTTGCAGCCAAAGCAGCCGAATATAAGGTGGAAAATCGCTGGCTCGTTGTAGAATTAACCGAAACCTCCCGCCCCGATTTCCTCCCCCAACTCCAACGCGCCGGAAATGAATTGCGCCAGGCCGGGTTCGGACTAACCGTACGCTACGAAGGCAAAGGCGTTACTCTTTCCAATATCTTTCAACACCTGCCCATCGAAGGAATTAAAGTCGCCCCCAATATATGGACGCCGCAAGGCGATTTCAAACAAGAAGTAATCGCCAAAGCATTGATAGATATTTGCCGTCAATTAAACATCTTCCTGGCGGCCGACGGCGTAGAAACCCAAGACGAATTGACGCATATTAAACAATTGGGCTTCCAATATGTTCAAGGAGCGGCCGCTTCTCCCAACGTTTCTCCCGAAGAGTTAGCGCAAAAATTGACCCAGCAAAATAAACCTATAACGGGGAAATGATACTGAATTTCGTACAGACAAAATCTCTTATTTTTAAAAAGGTCGGGCTAAGAAATGATGACGGTAAGTTTTTGTCAAAAGCGAGGCCATCTCCACATTTTGCCGATAACCCCTAGAAAACGAAAAAGGAATCAGATTTTACAGCTCAAGAAGGAAATTGGTATAATATAGTACCGATTTATGGTGGATGTAGCTCAGCTGGTTAGAGCGCCGGTCTGTGGAACCGGAGGTCGCGGGTTCAAATCTCGTCATCCACCCCAATAATTTCTGCTACAACTTTTAGATGCGCCTTGAGCGCTTTTATCGTCGTAGATTTCCAAACAGCCCTTAT
>CALVFE010000040.1 GCA_944326765.1 uncultured Elusimicrobiales bacterium
GCCGCTTGCGCTTTCAAGGCTTCTGCTTTTGCTTGCGCTTGAGCCGCAGCCGCTTCGGCTTCCTGCTGGGCAACGCGCACGGAAGCATCTGTTACGTCTTCCAACCTTTTTACTTCCCCCTCTTTAAAATTGATATCCACCTCAACAGGGGTTTGAATCCCGCCAATACGGTTATGGATTAATTCCACATATTTATTGGCTTCAGCGACTTGATCCTTATCTCCGGAAACCATGACATCAATAAAATAATCCATGGCCTCCTCGTTTTTATTGTCTTCATAAAGAGCAATACCTTTGGCCAGCTGTCTGGCCGGAGAAGCCGCGAAAACAATGCTTCCGCTCGTCAGAGAAAAGCAGAAAAGAGAAACTAACAAACAACTCCAGAATTTATTCATTTTTATCATTCGGTAATCCTGTCCCTTGCGATATATCGTCTATACCCTGCAACACACAGATATTAGAATTATAGCAATTTCGCGCGGTTTGTAAAGCCACTTTTTTAAGATGGACTTTAAATGTTCCGGCAAAATAATCTCTTTTGGAAAAATTTTTTCCAAAATTTCACGACAACGCTTCCAAACGCGCTGTAGCCAGCGCGTTTTGCGGATAATAGAACAAGGCATTTTTCAAACATTGTTTTGCCTTATCCGCATCTTCGGCTTTATAATATAATGTGGACAAGGCTAAATTCGCCCACAAATCGTCCGGATATTCCATCAATACCCCTTCTAAAACTTCTTCCGCTTTGATATCGTTCCCCGCCAAAGAAAGCACCCGCGCCAACAAGATGCGTCCGTTGGTATCTTCGGGATAATCCTTTATATAATTTTCGATATCTTTGCGCAACCGCTGTTGATAATAAGGCGACATTTTATTAAATTTATTGGCCTTATCCTGATAACGCTGCAGTCGTTGCGCCTGGGCGATAACGGCCGGCCGGTCTGCTGAGGCCGTCGGATACAAGGCGTTCAAACGTTTCAGCAGTTCCTGATCCAAAGTATCTACCGTAAGCCCGCGTTTATAGGTGTTTTTCGCATATTCGGTATTGCCGAGTTTCTGATAAATTTCTCCGGCCATACGCCACAGGCTGGTTTCATACGGAAACAGCGTCAGTCCTCTCTCCATTAGCGCTAAAGCAGATTCATCGGCGTAAATCACATCTTCGTGCAACAGTTGCGAAAGCATCATATACGCTTGTAAGTGATACGGATGCAGCCGCAAATTATCCATCAAATAATGAACCGCTTTTTTATAATCGCCGGCTCCCAACGCAGCCAACGCGGCGTGAAAATAAACTTCTTCGTAATACGAAGCGGCCGATATGGTTTTTTCAAATGCAGCCAACGCTTCCTTATATTTTCCTTGCGCCAGCAACACATTTCCCAACCGAAACCCCGCTTCCGTATTGGCCGGATACAATGACAATGCCGCCGATAAATTTTGAACGGCCGCATCATACTGTTTATTTGCGATCTCTTTTTGTCCCAAGAAAGAGCGGTACTCGCTGGTAAGCCACAATCCCTGCCACACCAGCACCGCCGCACATACGCCCAACAGCGCCAATGCTACCGTTTTGGTAACGGGGTTAGCCGTGATGGAAATACGGCGTTCTTCCTTTCCGACGCCGCTTACTTCCGCCCCCACCATCCACCAAAAAATAAATGCCGGCACCACGGCGTGCAGGGAAATGTTAAGCATATTATCCGCCAGCATTCCCAAGATCCCGCAGAATAACGCCTGCAAAAGCTGTTTTTTATCGCCTTCCTTTTTATGGGCGGCAAAATCACGCACTTCTAAAAACAGCACCATAAACATAAAGAGGAATAACCCCAACCCGACGATTCCCCCCTGTGCCAGCTGGAAGAATAATTCGTTGTGCGGCGCATGGGTAATGGTTTTTAGTTCGCGCAAGTTGGGATAACGCAGCAAGGTTTTAGGCTGGTTTTGTTCAAACGCCATCTGGAAATTTCCCAATCCGCTGCCCAACACCGGCCGTTCCAAGAAGATTTCTTTGGATACGTCCCACATAAACAACCGCTGGTGCAGCGACTGAAAGATTTTATCCCGGTCTATACGCAAGGTCATATTGGAAGGAGTTATCTGCGCCATTTCCGCCGCGCGTTTGACTACCGGGCTGGGCATATCCGTACCATCTACATAAACCGATCCCCAACCGACGCCCACCGCCAGCAAAGCCAGCAAAAAGACCCTGCCTTTACGCTGCCAGATTAACGCCCGCAGCGTACCGAACATCCACATCATAATCAGCCCGCACGCCGCGCCGATCCAGCAAGAACGCGCCAACCCAAAAGAAAGAAACAAGATATATACCAACACCAACAAACCATACACCACAAAATCTTTTTTACTGTCGGTGCGCATAAAATAAACCAACAACGCCGGCAGCAGCATTACTACGGCGGAAGATAAAAAGTTCGGGTTTCCAAAGGTGGAAAACGCTTTGGTGGCAAACTGGTTAATTTCAAACGGCCACAAAAACTCCAACCCCAGCGCTTGCAGCACGCCGTAACAGCACGCCAGAAAAACGGCAATAAACATCAGCACCAGGATATTTTCCTGCGTCAGTTTTCGCAGCACGCGCACACCCAGCCAAACGCCCAGCCCCCACAGCAGCAGGGCGTACCAGTCAAACATCTGCGCGAACACATTCTCCGCCGACAAATTTGTCTTTAACAGCGGCAGGAAATACCACAAGGCGCCCCAGACCAAAAACAGCAAAATATAATTCGTTTTACTCTCGATGGTACCGGAAAAAACTATGTTTTTACTGATAATATAGGCTCCCAGTGAAACAATAATAAGCAGACTGCCATAATTGAGCAATCCGTAAAATAGGGTTTGCCGCATCGCCTGTTGGGCGGATGAAACGGCAGAAAGCCACCCCATTACACAGGCAATCACATACACGAAAAAAGCCAGATCAAAAAAAGTTTTTGTAAAATCAATATCGCGCGAACGCAGGAATTTAACGGCCAGGGTAGCGTAAATCAAGGCAATCAGCCCATAAAGCAGGGTGTTCTGCACAAAAAAAGGATTCGCGGTTAAATCAGTAAAAAATACGAGCGGAACGACGAGAAAACACATCGCCAGCAAGACACGCAGTATTTTTACATAGACGGTTTCTTTAGTTGACTTGGTTAAATTAAGCATATATTTTCCCGTAAAATTCAGATTCGTTATATTGTAGTTTTTTTCCGGGCAGTTAGGAAAGCAAAAAAATAATTACGCTCTTGATGTAAGCATAAAAAACAGAATCCACCAACTGCCCATTCCCCGGCCGCACCGCTAGCAATACAGACAAAATTTGCTATGATATGTATATGCAAAAAATCATTAAAATCGGCAATTATAAAATTTCAAACCGACTGCCGCTGGCATTTATGGCGGGAACTTGCGTCATTGAAAGCGAGAAACAGTATCTGGACACGGCCAAAAAGCTCAAATCGCTGTTGGCCAAAACCAAACATCCCTTTATTTTAAAAGCCTCTTTTGATAAAGCCAACCGCACCTCGGTGGAAGCCTACCGCGGGCCGGGACTGGCCAAGGGGCTGGCCATTTTAGCCAAGGCGAAAGCCCTTATCGGGCTTCCTTTAGTGGTAGATGTGCATGAACCTTGGCAAGCGGAAGAAGTCGCCCAAGTAGCCGATATTCTGCAAATTCCCGCTTTCTTGTGCCGCCAGACGGATTTGGTGCTGGCTTGTGCGGATACGGGGCGGGCAGTCAATGTAAAAAAAGGCCAGTTTCTAGCTCCAGGCGCGATGGAACAAGTCATCAAAAAAATTGAGTCGCGCGGCAACCATCATATTTTACTTACCGAGCGCGGCGCCAGCTTTGGGTACGGCGATTTAGTAGTGGATATGCGTTCGCTGGAAATGATGAAACAGTTCGGCTACCCCGTTATTTTTGACGCCACCCACTCCGTACAAAAACCCGGCGCTTTGGGCAGCGCCACCGGCGGGAACCGGAAACTGGCGCCCGTACTGGCCAAAGCGGCCACAGCGTTAGGAATTGCCGGCGTATTTTTTGAAGCGCACCCGGATCCGGATCATGCGCTGTCTGACGGGCCTAATTCGTTGGATCTAAATATGGCCGCCAAAATGGTGCGCGAATTATGTACCATTGACCAAGTGGTTAAAAAATTTAAATAATGACTCAATACCCCGTCTGGAAACCGACTCTTTTATGGCACGCCAAATGTTTGGGCATTTGCTTGGCGGTTTGCACGGCGGTTTATTTTGCAATGGTATATATGACGGAACAGTTGCCCGTTCCGTATCAAAAACGCCAACCCTCACCCGAAGTAACACCGTGGCTGGGGTCTGATAGGTAAAATTATGACGATTAAAAATTACTCCGCCGCCGCTATTAAACAAATTGCCCGACGCGTGTTGGACGTAGAGCATAAGGCCTTGGAATTAAGCCGCAAAAGCATTGATGAAAATTTTCTAAAAGCGGTAAATGTAATCGCCCGCACCAAAGGACGCGTAGTCGTTTTGGGTATCGGAAAAAGCGGCATTATCGGGCGGAAAATATCGGCCACGCTGGCCTCCACGGGCACGCCGTCTTTCTTTGTGCACCCGGTAGAAGCCCTGCACGGCGACCTGGGCATGATTACCCCCGGCGACGTTATTTTGGCCATCTCCTTTTCCGGCCAAACCGAAGAAATCAATAAAATTCTCCCTTCTTTGGAAAGACGCAAGCTGACCGTTATTTCCATGACCGGGCACGACAAATCCAAACTGGCTTTAATGTCGGACATCCACATTACCGTTCACATTGAACGGGAGGCCTGCCCCTATAACCTGGCGCCGACGGCCTCCACCACAGCCACTTTAGCCGTAGGCGATGCCTTGGCTATTTGCCTGATGAAAATAAAACATTTTGAAAAACGCGATTTTGCCGTTTTCCACCCGGGCGGTTCTTTGGGCAAATTGCTTACCCAACAGGTCAAAGATTTAATGCGCAAAGGCAAAAACAATCCCACCGTGCGCGAAACCGCCACCGTACAGGACGCCCTGTTTGTAATGACGCAAACCGGTGCGGTGGGCGCCACCAGCGTCATCGACAAAAAAGGCCGTCTGCTCGGTTATTTTACCGACGGGGATTTGCGCCGGCTATTGCAAAACGGCACCGATGTGCTGCATAAAAACATTACAGAAGTAATGACGCGGCACCCTTATCATCTGACGGATACGCTCCCCGCCATAGAAGCCGCCAAAATGATTCACGCCACGCATGTGGATAACTTGCCCGTATTGGATAAAACCGGAAAAGTGGTGGGCATCATTGATGAAAAAGATTTAATTGAATTTTTAGCTTTATTGGATAAAAAATGAAAAGAATTTTTCTTTTTCTCGCGCCGCTTCTGTACTTAGCGGCCTGCGATACGAGCAAAGAATTTGCGCCGGACGAAAATGCCGGTATGCAACTGGCGAAAAAAGTATCCATTTTTGAATCGCAGGACAGTCAAAAAAAATGGGTTTTGCGCGCCGAAGCGGTGGACTTTTCGGACTTGCAGCACGCCACGTTGAAAAACCCCGACTTGCTGCTGAAAGAAGACGGCAAAGACAGCGCCAGCGTAACCGGACAAACCGGCACCTTTAATTATGCTTCCAAAAAAGTTTCTATTGAAGGAAACGCCCGAATCCAATCGTTCGCGGAAAATTTAATTATCACCGCAGACCGTTTTTTCTACGACGTCAACAAGAACCGCATTTGGTCTAACGACAAAACCACCATTATCCGCGGCGGCGTAAAAGTAACGGCGAAAGGAGGCGTGGTAACCGATTCCAAGTTGAAAAACATTGAAATCAAAAAACAAACCACCAGCCTGCCGCAAAACATAAGCGAACTCAACAGCCAAACCTTATGAAAAAAACCTCTTTTCTGTTTCCGTTTCTGGTTTCTCTGCTCCTCGTGGGCGGTTGTAAAACCGTGCGCATAGAAGGCCCGGCGGTTTCCGTTCCGGGGGCAAAACCGCGTATTGAAAAAGCCAAAACTTCTTTGAAAAATAAAAAAGAAGCCGCCGTCACGCTGCCCGACACTTTGGGCGGACTCATCTCCAGCGACCGCTGGCTGATTCATAACGATAAACAGCAAGAAGAATTTATCGGAAATGTCTCTTATGAAAGCGATGTTTACACCTTTCACGCCGACTATGCCCGCTCAGAACGCACCAATAATCGAATAGCCGCCAGCGGAAACATCTATTTAAAACAAGCAAAACCGAATGAGCCTACTTATGAGATCTATGCTGATTATGGCGACTATAACTACCAACAAAAAAAAGGGAATTTATCCGCTACACAAGGCAAAGAGCTTCGCTTAATCTATCAAGAAAAGAACCAGCAACCCGTAGTTGCTTACGGTAAAAATGCCTCTTTTAATTTAGAAACGGGTTCTTTTCTCCTAACCGGCAATGTGCGCGTGCTTAGGCCTACCCCGCAGGGGATGCAAACGATGTCCGCCCAACAGGCCAGTTACCTGCAACAACAAAACTACCTGGAGCTGAAAGGCGGCGCTAAAGTATCCGATGAGCTGCGCACCCTCGCGGCGGAAACCATTATTTACGACGGCACCAAAAATTATTCCTACGCCTACGGTTCGCGCCCGCTGTTAACCGGCAAAAGCGAACAGGGCACATTTGCTATAATAGCGGATAAGGTGCAGTCCGACAACGAAGGAAACAAGATTAATATGAACGGCAAAGTCCAGGGGTGGTTGATTTCCCCCGAAATTAACGACGCCGCTTTCAATGATAAATTTTAGAGGTTTTATATGCAACTGCGCAGCGAACAAATTGTAAAAGTTTATAAAGACCGCATGGTGGTAAAAGGGGTGGATATCCACGTTAAATCCGGTGAAATTGTGGGGCTGTTAGGCCCCAACGGTGCCGGCAAAACGACCTCTTTCTATATGATGGTAGGTTTTATCAGCCCGACCAAAGGCCGCGTATTTATCGACGGAGAAGACGTAACTTCACTGCCGATGTACGAACGCGCCCGCCACGGGTTGGGATATCTGGCGCAGGAGCCGACCATTTTTAAGGGGCTAACCGTGGAGGAAAATTTGCTGGCGGTGCTGGAACGAATTTTAGACGACAAACAAGAACAAAAACGCCGGGTGGATTCTTTATTAAACGAATTTGGGCTGACCAAACTCGCCAAGCAAAAAGCGTGGACTCTTTCCGGCGGGGAAAAACGCCGTATGGAAATTGCGCGCTGTATGATCAGCGATCCGAAAATCATTTTGTTGGACGAACCTTTCGTAGGCATTGACCCGATTACCGTATCCGACCTGCGCCAAATGATTTTTAAACTCAAAGACAAAGGAATCGGTGTGCTGATTACCGACCACAACGTGCGCGAAACCCTGCCGCTAACAGAACGCGCCTACCTCATCTACGACGGAAAAATTTTGGTGGAAGGCGATCAAAACACCCTTTTAAACGATCCCAACGCCAGACGGCTTTATTTGGGCGAAGACTTTAAAATGTGAGGCACGCCGTGAGCGACTTGTTTGCCAAAACTGCCGAAGAATTGAAAAAAACTTTCGATAAAAAATTCTTCCAAAAAGCAAAATTTATTCCTTCCGCCAAAAAAACGGTAGCTATTTTTTGCGCCCTGAAAGATTTCTTATATCAATATCCGTTGGAATCGGGGCGTCAGACCTCTCCCTTGAGCTTGGAAACGCTGGCCGAACGCTTAGAAGAACAAATCATGAACGCTCTGTGCTTTTTATGCCAAGAACAAGCAGACTGCACCCGCTGCCAACAACAAGCCAAACAAATTACGCGGGATTTTATACTGGCCTTGCCCGAAATCCAACGGCTGGTAATCAGCGACGTCAACGCCGCTTACGAAGGAGACCCGGCCGCCATCAGCCCGGTGGAACCGCTTTTGTGTTATCCGGGCGTGACGGCGGTTACGCTGCAGCGGCTGGCGCATTTTTTACATGAACGGGGAGTCCGAATTATTCCGCGCATCGTTACCGAATATGCCCATAATTTAACCGGGATAGACATTCACCCCGGCGCGTCTATCGGGTCCGGATTTTTCATCGACCACGGAACGGGCGTCGTCATCGGTGAAACGTGCATTATCGGCTCCAACGTAAAGCTCTATCAAGGCGTTACGCTGGGGGCTAAAAGTTTTCCGCTAGACAAAAACGGCAACCCCGTCAAAGGCATCAAACGCCACCCCAATATAGAAGATGATGTGATTATCTATGCCGAAACCACCGTACTGGGGAATATTACCGTTGGAAAAGGAAGTGTTATCGGCGCCAACAAGTGGATTACCCAGGACGTTCCCCCCCACAGCAAAATCAATTAATCGCTTTTGGCTTTCCCTAAAAAATCCGCCCGAAAACCTCCGGGCGGATTTTTTAAACGAAACAAATGCTTTGCTAATCGGCCAAGCGTTTCCAAAACGATTTTTTATCGGCGGGAGGAGGCAGATTCTGTTTAGCCAAAAAGCCTAACAGAACGTTTTTCTCGTCGGTTACGGGAAGGATATCCGTTTGCTCTTTTAAAAACGCTTGGCGCGCCTGCTGCGCGTCTTGCTGCGGGTGCAATACGGCCGACGGGCTCATCACGGAACCGCATACGCTGCCCGGCGTATAAAAAGCCAGTTCCGCAGTGCGGATAACGCCTTTTAGTTCGCCGTCTTTTGCGGTAACGAAACAAACCGCCGGCAATTTTTTGCGGGGCAACGTTTTCAGCCGTTCTATCAAGGCAGCAAGTTTGCTCTCCGTTCGCACGGTTATCGGATCGGTCGTCATGAGCAGCCCCACGCTGTCCGGCGCGTAAGAGCCGGCTTGTTTAAGTAGTTCCACAAACGCCGGTTCCAATGCGGCGCCGATCCGTTCCCGATACGGAGCGGAAAATTCTTTCATCAGCCGCGCGGCCTGCGGCACTTCCAAACGCGCCAATATGTAAGAAGCCTGCTTGAGCGGCAACCGCCGCAGTACGGCAGCGGCTTTAGCCGGAGCCATCGGATTGAGGCAAGCCACTATCGTCTGCGCCTTTAAAGACGAAATCAGCAACAGCACTTCGTGCGTAGCCAGCGTTTCCAGCGCGCGGGCGGCGGCCGCCGGATCGGCGGCAATAAATTTCTCGGTAATCACGCCCGCCAGTGCATGCATGGGTGAATTCATAAAATCGTCCTTGAAAGTTTCCGTTTAACCAACCATAATTTTATTATAATAATTTTATCAATTAAACCGCCCCCAGGCCAATAATGAGGTGAAACGATGTTTTTCGACAAACCCTTTCACAATCTTACTTTTCACGATGTGGTACAGTTTTGCCGCCGCGAAATTCCCGAAGGCAAACAACTGGACTACAAGTATATGCTGCCCAAAAATCACGAGAAATTCGCCAAGACCATCGCCTCTTTTGCCAACGCCATGGGCGGTACGATTATTGTGGGCGTACAGGACGATAAGAATGACAAACCCCAACCGCCGTTTGTAGGCATTCCCTATCACGAAAAAATACGCAATTCGATTGAAGATATTATTCAGGTGTATATCGATCCCATCGTATTTGTAGATATCAATATCTGCGTCAATGAACGCGGCGACCGAATGTTTATCGTCATTAACATTCCGCAAAGCAATCTTACGCCGCACTTGGTAGGCAAATCCAAACGCGCCTATATCCGCACGGGGCAGAGCAGCCGTCCGGAAGCCATTGTGCACCCGGAAAAACTGCCCTGGCTCTTAGACCACCGCCGCAAATCCGAACGGCTGCGCCATATTTTGTACGACAAAGCCGAAAGTCATTTTGACAACTATTTAAAAACAATGAACTTATCCGCGGACGGTCAGACCGCCTGTACGATCTCCATCATGCCGTTGTACCCCGAAGAACCGCTGAGTGATTACAAACATTTGCCGGAAATCATCAAAGCGTCTTCAGCGCGCGCGTCTTACGGCGTCATGGCGGATCCGGAGTTCCCGCTCCAACCCGTACAAGACGGCGCCGCAATTATTTCCAATAAACGCGGCGTACAGCGCATGACGGAGTTTAACGCCTACGGATTAGTCATGAGCAAACAAATCATCACGCAGGAAGAAGTCGTCAACGGACACCCCGCCAAAACCATACGCATCGAACGATTGGCCCAAACCTTAACGCTTTTTATGCTCACGGCGCGCAAATTTTTAACCTGTTTATCTTTTGGCGGTCCGTTGTATTTTCGGTTTAAAATAAACAATACGCGCGCTTTACGCGCCCTGCTGGGAGAGAAACAAGCCACCGTATTGGAAGATTATTTGCGCTTGGACAGAAATCTTTCACTGGCGGAAATGGATACCCGGCTGCCGGCCATTTTAGAAGACATTTTATACGAAACGGCATGGTCGCTGGGACTGCAAACGAACGAATCGGAAATCAAAAATCTACTGCGCGGATATCTGGCGGAGGCGAAATAATGGGCGAAATTTTCTTTTCTACTGATCCCGATTTCTGCCCGCACTGCAAACATATCCCGTGTATCTGCAACCAGCTGGGCGCACCCAAAAAACAAACTGAACCCGTACGGGTGTGTTTTGTCAGAAATGCCAAAGGCGCCGGAATAACCTTAATAGAACGCCTGCCGTTGCACCCGCAAGGAAAAGAAGAACTGCTTAAAAAGATAAAAAAATCGCTCGGCTGCGGCGGAACACTCAAAGAAGGGCGGCTGGAAATACAAGGCGACAAAAGAAATCAGGCAGCCGCCGCGCTGCAAAAAGAAGGATATAAGGTGCGCATTTTATGAAAATACCTTCGGGCGTGTTGCTTGCAATAGCGGTTTTCTGCGGAATCGGCGTGTTATGGATTTTTCAATCACGGCCAGCGGCGGAGTGGCCGATTTTATTATTACTGGTAATTTTAGGCGGCTGGCTGGCGCCGACTCCCAAAAAATAAATATGACAAAAGGGTTTACGTTAATAGAATTGTTGGTGGCAGTGTTGATTATCGGCATTTTATCGTCGATAGCGCTACCGTATTATTTTAATGCCGTGGAAAACGCCCGCATGACGGAAGTCGTAATGCTGTGGGGACGGCAAAAAAATTATGTAACGGGCAAACACCTCACGCAGGAACAAGCCGACCGCCTTACGGAAAGACTGCAAAAAGCAAATTTAAAAAATTACACCGGCTACGCCTACTGCCGCACCAAAACCAATGCAGAAGAACCCTGTTGGGAAGCCGTATTTACCCAAACCAACCCTGACGCCCATGCTCAGTATCGATTAACCACCACCGGCAATTTTATGCGCTTGGCCTGTATCGGGCTTAATAACGCCGGAAAAGAGTTCTGTGAAGGACAGGCAGGCTCTGAGCCGCCCATTACGTTAGATGGCGAAGAAGCCTTTTTAATCCGTTAGGACCTAAACGATACCCCCTGTTTCCTACTTCCAAAAACAGGCATCGGGTTCTTCCTTCAAGCTGTAATATAGATTACACGCCCCCTGAAAATAATTGTTAAAAAAGGAATACTTTTTCAGATATTAAAATGCAGAGTCCTCATCTGTTATAAAACCCCCCGGGCGTAAGCCCGGGGGGTTTTATTATGAAAGATATTACGCTTCTACAGCAAAACTTTCTATTTCCTTTTCCATTAAGGTAAGTTAAAAATCTTTCCGTTGAAGGGACCAACTCCCGCATAAACGCCCCCCAGACTGCGGCATATTTTTTCGCC
The DNA here is from genome assembly GCA_944326765.1 of uncultured Elusimicrobiales bacterium. GTDB lineage: Bacteria > Elusimicrobiota > Elusimicrobia > Elusimicrobiales > Elusimicrobiaceae > Avelusimicrobium. The sequence continues at coordinate 11,712 of CALVFE010000040.1, forward strand.
CCGTTCGGCATCCGCTTCGTGAGTACGGCATTGCCGCTGCCCAGGTTTGCTAGAATGATCCAGATAGATAAGATATAACACTTCCGCATCAACATACTTCCCATATACGTATAGGTTTGTATTTATACGGAGATCACTGCTTACATAATAATTCTTACCCACAACAAACTCCATAGAAGAACCTCGTCGTTCAAGCGGCAGGGAGATATCCAATTCAGAAAAATCGTCTGTATATTGGCCATTTGCCATAAAATAAATT
>CALVFE010000041.1 GCA_944326765.1 uncultured Elusimicrobiales bacterium
GACTGTGCTGGGTTTGCAAGGCCGCTAAAAAAGAGCGAATGTTGGCCGAAGTAAAATGCCGCAAATCGTTTTGCCGGCGCTGTTTAAAAAAGAGCAAAAAATCATGCAGGTCCGCCCGGTAACTTTTAATCGTGTGAGGCGAGAAATTTTTATTTTGTAAATGGAGCAAAAAAGCATTGATCCATTCTTCCATAAGGTTCTCCCGCATGAATTATTTTCGCTCGGTTTCTTTGGCGGCATGAGCCGCTTTGATTTGAGCGATTTCTTCCGGTGTTACCGTAACAATGGTTTTACATTTCGGATAACCGGAGCAGCCTAAAAATTCACCGCGTTTAGACGTACGCAATACCATCGGCTTGCCGCATTTTTCGCACAGCCGGTCGGTTACAATCGGCCCGGCGGAAGCTACTTTATGTCCTTCCGCGTCCAGCGAATAGGTGTTTCTGCATTTGGGATAGGCCGAACACGCCAAAAACTTGCCGCGCCGTCCGGTGCGAATGACCATCGGCGCGCCGCATTTATCGCAGATTTCGTCGGTTTGTTCCGGCTGTACTTTTTCACCGGAGCTGGATAAATTTATTTTCCCTTTGCATTCCGGATCGCTGCAGACAAGATATTCTCCAAAGCGGCTTCGTTTTTTAAGCATCATTTTGCCGCAGACGGGGCATTTTTCGTCCGTTTCTTGGGCGGCCGGTCGCTGCATTCCCTGGTCGGCTTCGTCCAATTCTTTTTTAAATTGCGTATAAAAGTCCGACAACAGTTTGACCCATTGCTGCGATCCTTCGGCCACTTGGTCTAATTGTTCTTCTACGCCGGCGGTATAGGAAAGATCCATAATCTCTTTGAAGAAATCTTTTAGACTGTCCGTTACCGTAATGCCCAATTCCGTCGCGACCAGCTTGCTGGTTTTGGGTTGACGCGCAATGTATTTGCGGTCTAAAATCGTTTTAATCGTGGGCGCATAAGTTGATGGCCGCCCGATGCCGTGCTTTTCGAGCGTTTTAATTAAACTCGCTTCGTTGTAGCAGGGCGGCGGCGTGGTTTTATGGTCTTTGGTTTTGATGTCCAAGAGTTTTAATTCGTCCCCCTCCGCCAAAATAGGCAAAAGCGCGCTGCCGTCTTCTTTATCCTCGCTGGAGTCTTCGTCCTGGTCTTTATAAATGGACAGATAACCCGGAAATTTAACCGTCCGCCCGCTGGCGCGCAGGACGCATTCTTTTTCGCTTCCGGCGGCGATATCAATAGATACCGTATTAAATACCGCGTCGGCCATTTGGCTGGCTACAAAGCGCAGCCAGATGAGTTCATACAGTTTGTACTGATCGCTGGTCAAAAAGGGTTTCATCGCCTGCGGCGTGCGGCGTACGTCGGTGGGGTGGATGGATTCGTGTGCTTCCTGCGCCCCCATTACTTTACTTTTATAGACAGGCTGTTTGGCCGGAACAAATGCCGCGCCGTATTTCTCGCCAATGAATTTTTTGGTTTGTTCCTGCAACAGCTTGGATACGTTAAACGAGTCCGTTCTCATATAGGTGATTAAACCCACTGTCTGCCCCGAAATTTCAATTCCTTCGTAGAGGTGTTGGGCGGTCATCATGGTTTTTTGAGAGGGGAAACCCAGTTTGTTGTAGGCGTCTTGCTGCATGGAACTCGTGATAAAAGGCGGTTTCGGCTTTTGTTTGACTTCTTTCTTTTCCACCTTTAGAACGCTATTTGGCCCTTTGCGCAGCAAGTCCGACAGCGGCGCCAGTTTTTCCGGTTTGTCAAAAACGGTAGTTTTTACTTTATAATCTTCGGCAAATAATTTGTAGGTGGTGGTTTGTTCCACGTTTTTGCCTTGCCACTTGGTTACGCGCGCCCAAAAAGAGGGCGCCGCCCCGGGCTTTTCAAATTGGGCGCCGATCGTCCAATATTCCTGTTCTTTAAATTCGGCGATTTCTTTTGCCCGTTCCGCTAACAGCCGCACCGCTACCGACTGCACGCGCCCAGCCGACAAGCCGGAGGTAATTTTTTTCCATAACAGGGGGGATAACTTATAGCCCACAATACGGTCCAAAATGCGCCGCGCCTGTTGGGCGTTTACCAAGTTATCATCAATTTTTCTCGCGTGGGAAAAGGATTCCTGTATAGCCGCCGGCGTGATTTCGTGAAAGTAAATGCGCTGATAACGTTCTTTGGGAAGTTTTAATAATTCCACCAAATGCCACGCAATCGCTTCTCCTTCGCGGTCAGGGTCGGTAGCGAGGTAAATTTCGCTGGCGTTTTTGGCAACGGCCGTCAGTTCGGCAATCAGGCGTTTGGCGCGGTCCACCGCTACATAGGTGGGTTTGAAATCGTGATCAATATCTACCCCGATGTCTTTAGAGGGCAAATCCCGCACATGCCCAAAAGAACTGCGTACGATATAATCATTGCCCAAAATTTTGCTGATTGTTTTCTGTTTCGTGGGAGATTCTACGATAACCAGCTTTTTGCCTTTTGGATTGGTGGTTGCCATAATTCACTTCCTTATTAATTAAAATTTGCTTTTGCTGTACAAGCCGTTTTCACAAGACAAGAATCCTTTGACTTCCAGCTCAAACAACAAAGAGGCCGTTTCCGGCACATCTGCGCCGAGGGCATCGGCAATTTGATCTAAACTGGCCTGATTGCCGCCCACGGCGTTGATGACCTCGCGCTGGCGCGGGGTGAGTTCTTCTTCCGGTTTGGGGGCGGATTGATCTTCTTTTTCAAAGAAGCGTGCGTCCAACCCAAATCGCAGTTGCTGTGGTATATAGTCTAGTATATCTGATACGGCGGTTACAACCCCCGCCCCGTCACGAATAAGCGCATTCGGGCCGGCGGATTGGGCGCTGTCTATCGGGCCGGGTACTGCAAGAACGTCTTTTCCCATTTCCAAAGCGAGCTTAGCGGTAATGAGCGCGCCGGACTTAATTTCGCCTTCTACTACCACTATCGGCTGGGATAAGGCGGCAATAATGCGGTTGCGGCGCGGAAAATGAAACGCATTGGGCGGGCTGTTAAATGGCAGTTCGCTGATTACCGCCCCGCCGTATTGTAAAATGGCTTTTTCCAACGCGCGGTTTTCCGGCGGGTAGCATCTTCCGATGCCCGTGCCGATTATGCCAATAGTTGGCTTTTTTAAACGTACGGCCGCCGCGTGGCATTCGCTGTCTATGCCGCGGGCCAGGCCGCTGATGACGGTTACGCCGCACGCGGCCAGATCGCCCGCCAGTTTGGCGGCCGCTCTCCTGCCGTAAGGCGTGATTTTGCGCGTACCGACCATTCCCACGCACGCTTGCTGCGGTGCGGGCAATTGGCCCAGTACATAAAGCGCAATGGGAGCTTCTTTAATGTTCCGTAAAGATTGCGGATATTCTTCGTCTTCCGGAATGTAGATGTGTCCGCCCAGTGCGGCGGTTTTATCCCATTCTTCCTGCGCGTTGACGGCGAAAGCGTCTTTCAAAAGATGGGCGGCGGTGGACGGATTTAAATTGGCTTCGCGCGCCAACGTTTGGGCGTCTTGGCGCAAAATTTCCTGGGCAGATCCAAAAATTTCAATTAACCTTTCCAGCCAGTCCGCCCGGAAATACAGAAATGCGTTTAATTGAATGCGTGCCAGCCGTTCGGCGGCGGAAATAGACGGGTTCATCAGAGGTCTGCCACTCCTTTTCTGTCCAACGGACGGTATTGCATGACTTCCACCAGGTGTTTGGTTTCTATTTGTTCTTTTCCTTCCAAATCCGCAATCGTGCGTGCCGTTTTTAAAATTTTATCCAGGCTGCGCGCGCTTAAACCAAATTTGCGCATGGCGGTTTCCAAAATGGTATCCGCCCCCGGCGGGAGTTTACAAAATTCTTTGATTTCGCGGGGCGTCATAAAAGCATTGGCTGAAGTGTTGGAATTGGTAAAACGTTTGTGTTGTACGGCGCGCGCCTGCAATACTCGTTGGCGGATTTGGGCGGAAGTTTCGCCTTCTCTCGTTTTGTTCCAATCCGTGTATTTAACCGGATTTAAGTTGACAGTTAAATCAATACGATCCAACAGCGGGCCGGACAGCCGCGCCTTATAGCGGCTGATTTGCATGGGCGAACAGCTGCACGGCGTGTGCGGATCGCCCAAATGACCGCAGGGACATGGATTCATCGCCGCCACCAGGGTAAACCGCGCCGGATACGTTACCGTTTCTTTGGCGCGCGAAATGGTAACGCGTCCGTTTTCCAAAGGTTCGCGCAATACTTCCAGCGAGGAACGGGAAAATTCGGCAAACTCGTCTAAAAACAATACGCCGTTATGCGCCAGCGAAACTTCCCCCGGCCGCGGCGTAGAACCGCCGCCTATCAAGGCTACATCGGAAATCGTGTGGTGCGGATCGCGGAATGGGCGGCGGGTCAGCAGGCGGCTTTTGCCCATCAAATTGCAAATGGAATAAATTTTGGTAATTTCCAACGATTCTTCCTGCGTCAGCGGCGGCAAAATACCGGGGAATCGTTTGGCCAGCATGCTTTTTCCCGTTCCCGGCAGTCCAATCATCAGCACATTATGCCCGCCGGCGGCGGCGATTTCCAAGGCGCGCTTGGCCAGGGCTTGGCCTTTCACGTCCGAAAAATCCAATTCGCTTTGGATTTCTTCTTCCGACTGCGGAACGTAAGCCATTTGAACGGCCGTTCCGTCCAGTTTCCCTTCCAAGTAGTCTGCCAATTCTTTTAGCGTATGCGGCGTAATAAAAGGAGTTCCGGATACTTGCCCTTCCAACACGTTCTGCGGAGGAATGACGGCCGTTTTATCCAGCCGTTTGCAGGAAATCAGCATTGGCAGCACGCCCGCGCACGGGCGTAAAGAGCCGTCTAAGGCGAGTTCGCCCAAAACGAGCAACTGGGAAATTTTGGCGCGTGCCTCTTTAGAAAGCTGGCCGCTGGCGGCTAGAATGCCCAGGGCAATCGGCAGGTCAAACTGCGTGCCGCTTTTGCGCAGCTCGGCCGGGCTTAAATTAACGGTAATGCGTTTGGAAGGAAAATCAAAGCCGCTGTTGCGAACAGCCGCCACCACGCGCTCTTTGCTTTCGCGCACTTCGGCGTCCGGCAATCCGACGACGGCCAACGTAGGCATCCCGGCCGCAATATCCACTTCTACGGAAACGGCGAAGCCTTCTATCCCTTTAATGGCGGCGGTGCATACATTGGCCAACATATCAGTTAAAACTCAATACGATGGTGCTGGGTGTAATGGATACCACCGTAAAATTCACGTTGTATTTGCGAATAATTTTAGCGGCCAGTTCTTCGGGAGTGCCGATATTAGCCGAAATTTCGAATTGGGCGGCCGAATTGGCGTAGCGCACTAAATTAAAATCTTCAATTTCGCGCAAATCGCGTAAAATATCCTGCACTTGTTTTAAACGTTCGATGTTCCCTACATCTTTAATGGTTACGTCAAATACTTTGGCGGAATTGATTGCCGCGTTGATGGGTTCCACCAACTGTTTGGCGGCGGCTTCACAGGCGGCCGAAATGGCTTTTTGCGAGGCAATTTCTTCCATTGGATCCAAACCGCTTAGCTGTTCTGCCCCTTCGGCTACGACCGCATAATTGTTGGTGGCATAGGCACGGATATTGGCGCGCGCCCGGTACGATTTAAAAGGGGAAGCCGTTCCGGGAAGGGCAACCAACGGATTGGCCTGTACGTCAGCCACGATTACAAAACGAGCCCCTTCTTGACGGGCTTGATCGATAGTCGGGTTGGGGTTCTCGATGTTGTTTTGACTTAAATTATCCCCATTGACCAACGCAAACGGTTGGCCTTTGAGCGCGCGGTAAATGGCTTGTTTGCAGTCTTGCCGCAGCGAAATGGTTTCGCCGCTCATTTCCCGCGAAGCAACGAGAATATTGGTTTTCTTGGCAAAAGCGTCGGCTTCGGATTGTTTAATAATGTCGCCAATATCTTTTACCAAGACCATGGCTTTGATTTTAGTATAATACTCGTCGCCTTTGCGGTATGCTTTCTGCACATGGCTGCGGCGGATAAAACCCGCCGTTTTGGAAACGATTTTATCTTCCACCAGCTGGGCTTGATCGACGGTGGTGGCCGAAGAAATAAAAATGCCGGCCACTTTTTCCACCGCGGCGCGCTGGGCGGCTAAAATGCCGTCTTTTTTCATCTGTTTCAAATTGTTTTCATCATACGGAACCAGGGATTCCGCTTCTACATATTCGCCCTCCCCTTTTGGACCGATGCGAAAAGAACTGCACGCCGAAAGCGTTAAAGCGGCAGATAAAGCAATCAGAAAAAGTTTTTTCATTATTTTTTATCCTCCAGATTAATACCGGCCGCTTGGAGGCGTTTGCGGTCTAACCGCATAATCACGGCGCAGCCGCCATCGTTCATATATTCGGTGGAGATGAGTTCCATCTGGCTGATGACCCCTTGCGCAGAGGTGTCGATGGTGCTGCCCGAAGAAACAGCGTCCACTACTTGGACATTGGATTCCAAGTTGGCTCCGTATAAAACTTCCGCCGCCCGCTGGTATGCGTGGGCAATGGCTGCTTCACGGCTCATAATGCGGCGCTGCGAGTCCGAGGTGTGTGCCGGATTGGCCGCCCCAAAACCGCGTACCCATAAATAGTCTTTATCCAGCAGGGTGTCGTTGAAGGAAGGAGCAATGGCCCCGTCCTTTACCGCTGATTTCATCGTAGCTGAACAGCCGCACAGACAGAATACAAGCGCACAGAGCGCGAATAGTTTTTTCATAGTTACCTCAATAATTCGGAAAGAACTTTTACATATGTGCTGGGGGCTTTGGCATCTTCAAAGTTGATGATGCCGCAGCGAATCAGCATAATCTCCAGCATATGCGTAAGAATATCATAGAAGTTCTCGCGCACAGACGGATCGCACACGGTCAGCGCAGGGCCTAAAATAACCGCCCCTTTGAGCTTTTTGTTGTCGCATAAGTTGGCAATTTTGAAAGCGGACGAAATAATATTTTCCGTGGCGTAAGAAGACCTTACCGCAATTTCGAAACCACCGGAAACGCCCAATTCTTTGGCGCGTTGCTGCAAGGCATAAACCATCCAATTCATCATGTGGGAACTGTTCTGCGGATAGAAGAAACCGATTCTGCCCCATTCTCCATTGCCCGTAGTGGTAATGGAAGATAAGGTTTCCGGATCCCGACTTAAAATTTCACTGTCGGCATCTTCGCCGCCCGTAGCCAATAATTTTTCGAAAATTACGGCTTGCGAACGATCCGCTTCCGGCAGATGCGGGAAAATTAAATTTTCCAAAACTTTTAAGCGGCGGATACTGCGCGTAACAGTGCCCAGCGTCATATGAGGCCCGCCAAAAAATTGACTGATTTGCGAATCGTTTAAATCTACTCCATTATCCAAGAGCATTTTTTTAACAATTTTTAAATGCGCAGCCCCGCTGGCGGGTTTTAATTCGGAAATCCACCCCGAGTCCAGCTTGAATTTGATAAGTTCTTCCAATTTTTCCAAACTTTCCGGCGGGTATTTAGACGTGATCACAATTTGTTTTTGATCCCGCAGAAATTTGTTAAGCAGTTTGGAAATATGCACCCGGTTTTGTTCATTAATGGCAAGCAGATGGATATCGTCGATCAGCAATACTTTTACCGTATCCATAAATTTTTCAAATTTTTCGATGTTGCCTTCCATCACATAACGCTGGATACCGCGGGAAAGACGTACGCCGTTGGTCATAAAGATATTTTCCTGACCGTATTTTTTAGAGAAAGCATACGCCATTGCATTTAAAAAGTGTGTTTTGCCGGTACCGGTTGCTCCATGCAAAACCAGCGGGTTGTATAATTTCCCGGGATTTTCTATCACGGAAATGGCCGTAGCGTGGGCAAAACGGTTTACCGACATGACCATCGTCTCCAGCGTATAAGTGGGCACCAGCGGTACTTCCAACGGCCAGTTGTGCTTCTTTAATTCTGACAGCGGAATTTCAATGGAATGGTCAATCGTTTTGGTTTTTTCAATAATCGTGTTTGCCGCCGCCGGTTTCGCTTGGATATGCGGCGGGGTTGGCGTGCCGGGATGTTGGGGCGCGGCAATAGTAGGTGCAGCCGGCGCAGCTGGTGCGGGCGGAACAGGAGCGGCCGGCGCGTGCGGCGTATCGGTTTTGCGTCTGATCCTAAAAGTGGTTTTTGGTTCTTGATTTTCTTCCATATCTGGTTCCCCCGGTTGAACAGGTGTCGAAATTTTGTGGTTTATACCATTTTGAGAAACATTTGTTTTTTTACCTACTAGACGCAATACTTTGCGTTTTTGTTTTTCTGCCCGAGTGGGGGGTACCTGCGGCGGTTGAGCGGCGGCAGGTGCCTGCGGCTGGGGCGCGGCGGCCGGCTTTTTGACGGCCGGCGGAGTTGAAATGTCGTGGAAAGACCGCTCGTATTGATGTTTCATAATTTCGGTATTGAGCGTCGTTTCCAGGTTGAAGGTCTTTTCCAGCGAATCCAGTTTTTGCCCGCGAATGGTAATTTCCGGCAAGTCTTCGTTGGCGCCTTCGGGAGAAATGGTTTTATGGCTGTAGGCCGTTGGCGGTACCGTATTTAAAAGAGCCACCTCGTCGGGCATAGTGCCCTTAGCCGATGAAGGAGTAGAAAAGGATGAGAGAGAGGCTTCTTCCGGTGAAGGACCTAAGTTAAGGGGTTCTTCGTCTGTTTCCGTTTTGGCTGGCGGTTCTGTAATCGAGGAAGCGTCAACCTTATTCCCGGCAGAAAAGGGTTCTGGTTTGCCAGAAGCGTTTTCGGCCGGACTGTCTGGTAAAGAGGCGGAATCATTCGTAGCAGCGGATTTGGCCGCCTGCGGTATTTGATTGGAGAGCATCTTTTTTTCTATTTCTTCGAAAGGATCTTCCGCTTGGGAAACAGGGTGAGGCGTTTCGTCCGGAGCAGCTTGCGGCGGCCGGGGCGGTTCGTTGGTACCAGCGAATTCGGGCGCGGGTTCCGTTGATGCGGAATCTGGTGCAGAACCAGCGGCGGCTGGTTCCGGTTCAGCAGCCGGGTTGACGGGTTCCACTGAAGATGGAGGCTGTGTCTGGTCAGCCGCGTGATTGCCCGTGGCGGCGTGTTTGATAAATTCCATATCCTTTTTGGGGAGCCGATCCGTAATCGCGTTTAAATCGTCTAGGTCAATGACACAAGTTTGGTCTTTGATTTTTTGTTCAAAAATATTGAAAGATTCTTCCAAACTGTCCCGTCCGTCTGCTAAAGAACTCATTTTTTGTTCCCGTTGTGTTTGGGAGTTTTTGACCAATTTCTGATTTTCCAAATCTAAGAACATATCGTATTTGGTTTCTGCAGAGAAAATATCTTCCAGCGGCATTTTATCCAACAGAGTGCCTTCCATATCCTTAATAAGCATATCTTTGTCGCTGATAGTGATTTCGCCGGATTGCTCTTTTGTATGGGAGGGAGCTGAAACAGTTTGTTTTTCAATGCCTAAAGCATCTCGGTCAGTAGTGTCTATATGGACGCGGTGAGCCTGAAAATCATCTATTTGTTGCTGGTCGGTATTTACGGGCACCTCATCTGAAATGAGCGGCTCGGGTTTCTCGGGCGGCTCGGGCGCGCAAGCGGCGTTGTCTTTTTGGGCTTGGAAAAAACTTTCGGAAGGATCCAAAGTAATAAAAGTGGGGAAAGCCTTGTCGTCTTTCGCGACATCGGCGTTAAACAAAGGATCTCCCAAAACGCCGCCTGGCACAAACTGATTTATTTTATTTGTCTGTTCGACTCCTTCCCGTACTGCGGTGCGGATTTTTTCCAATGTGTCTTCGTCTAAATCAGCGGGCAGTTCAAAAGCATATACAAACGGAGCCGCGGCCGGTGCGGGGGGTTGTGCGTACCCTTCCAGTTTTTTGGCAATCAGCCGGGCATCCTGTTCCGTGCCGTCCGTTACTAAAGTAAAACGGAGGCTTTTGTCGGTTGGATCTATGCGTGAGATTATGTCCCAGTTATTTATCATTTTCCCTCTACGATTTTTACACCGCTGCTGGCGCCGATGCGGGTGGCGCCGGCGGCGACCATAGCGTCAAAATCTGCGCGAGAGCGAACCCCGCCAGATGCTTTTACTTGCATCGATGCCGGAATGGCTTTGCGCATCAGCTCCACGTCGGGCGCAGTGGCTCCGGCCCCTGTAAAACCGGTGGAAGTTTTTACAAAATCAGCTCCTGCCTGGGCGGATAATTCACAGGCTTTTATTTTTTCTTCATCTGTTAGCTGGGAAGTTTCAATAATTACCTTCAAGATATGTCCTTCGCTGGCTTTTCGAACGGACTGTATATCCGCCAGAACGGTTTGATAATCTTTGGCTTTCAGCGCGCCGATATTGATAACCATATCAATTTCATCGGCGCCGTTTTTTAAAGCGTCTTGGGTTTCGTATGTTTTTACAGCGGTGGTGTTTGCCCCCAACGGAAAACCGATGACCGTGCAGACTTTTACGTCAGATTCTTTTAACAGTTCTGTTGCATAAGCTACCCACACCGGATTGATACACACGCTGCAAAAACCATATTGGAGGGCTTCTTCGCATAAATGCTGAATCTCCGCGCGCGTGGCATTCGGTTTTAAAAGGGTATGGTCGATGAGTTTAGCCGGATTCATACGAAACTCCTTGGTTAATTAAAGTTAATGATACGGGCGAATTTTTCGGCAATTAACGATTGTCCGCCGACTAAAGCGCCGTCCACATCTTCTTTCGCCATAATTTCGTCCACGTTGGAATCTTTCACGCTGCCGCCATAGAGAATGCGGGTCGCGGCTGCAAACGCCGCAGAATAGGCTTTGGCCAAATACGCGCGAATGGCCGCGTGTACTTCTTGCGCTTGTTCGGGAGTAGCCGTTTTGCCCGTTCCAATGGCCCAGACCGGTTCGTAAGCGATAACGAGGCCTTTTAATTGTTCTTCGGTAAAATCTTTTAAACCGTTTTTGAGTTGGCTTTCAATGACGCTCAGCGTTTTTCCGGCTTCGCGTTCTTCCAGGGTTTCTCCTACGCAGAAGATGACGGTCAGCCCGTGGCGCAGGGCGGCGGCTACTTTTTTGTTCAAGATTTCATCGGTATCGCCAAATACGCTTCTGCGTTCGCTGTGTCCAATCAGGGTGTGGGTGGCTCCGGCGTCTTTGGCCTGTACGGGGGAAACCGCGCTGGTAAAAGCGCCCTTGTCTTCCCAGTGCACGTCTTGCGCGGCAACTTGGATTTCGGATCCTTTGGCCAGTTCCGCTACTTTGGCCAGTGAAGTGTAAGACGGAGCGACAATAATTTCAACCTGGTTTTTATTACCTGCTTTGGTCAGTGCGGCAATTAACGCGGCAGACTCCGCCAAGGTATTGTGCATTTTCCAGTTTCCAGCGATGATAGGTGTTCTTTTCGTCATTTTTTAAATCCTCTTTAAATTTTAAGGTGCGCAGAATAATCTCCCGTCACAGGGCGAGAAACTTCTTATTAACATACTATCATAAAGAAAGCAAAATGAAAAGACCGAAATTAACGCTTAAAAAGAGAGTTCTGAGCGTATTGGCCGGTATAAAAAGAATTAGGCTTGGCTGGGGGATCCTTCTTTACCCGGTCGCTCAAACGAATTGTATCAGCGGGGAAGGAGCAGCCCTTGTTGGTGGAAGGGGATTGACTCGTTTTTTTTTGATACAGTGGGGTTTATGTAAAAGAGGAGGGGGGGTTCCCATAAATAAAAACGCCGGGTTTA
>CALVFE010000042.1 GCA_944326765.1 uncultured Elusimicrobiales bacterium
AGGTCGCTGTTGGAGATTTCGGCTTCAAAGTAAAGCCCTTTTTCATCTTCAAAAATATTGGTAACCGAGCCGACCATGTGCGAAACATCATGGTTGTGGTCCATAAGCAATGCGGGATTGCGGCGGTATTCTTCCAGTTCGTAGACGTAGGAGCGGTTATACTCCGTCGGTATATCGCCGTATCTGTCGGCAATGTGCTTGTTATTGGCATAGCCGCTGATGCGCAGCACGCCGTCATCGCTTTGTGCTTCTTTAAAGTCCGTTACAACAAATTCTTTTTTCCCTTCATATTTTTTTATTTCCATATTTCAGTCCTCTACCACTGGGGCAATATCGCACAGGCAATTAATGTCTTGGTCTGCAGTTCCGAATTGTCCAGGGGCTTCCGTTTTTTGTTTCGTTACCGGATTTTCAAATTGTTCATTTATGCTCACAATCTGCCCGTCCATTTCCAAGTGTCCCTCGTGGTGGTCAGCTACACCCATGGTGGTAATCCACTCTTTGCCGGTTACAAACGGCGTGGTGCGGTACGCCTCCAGCTGCGCTTCCGATATCGTCGCGCGCGTTTCGGTTTGGGTAATTATCCCCACACGGTCATATATGCTGACGTGCCGCACGCTGTCGCCCACAGGCTCGGCTATCAAATCCGTCGGCTCATAGCCCTCTTCGGCAAAGAATTGCAAAATAACATTATTAATATCGCGGTTGCTTTTGCCGTTGGCGATACCCGTTTTGACAATTTTGTCCAGCCGCTCCCACGTCGTACGCTCTATGCTGTCCGCCCATTTAAAAGCGTATTGCTGCGCCCATGCGGCCACGCGGTCATAAGTATCTTTTTTGTTTAAAAATTGGTAATCCTTCGTCGGGTCCAGCAGCTGCAAATAGTCCTGTTCAAACAATATGCCGGCTTTGTAAATTTCGCTTAACGCGGGCACTTTCAGAGCGAGCAGCGCATTGCGCTGGGCGGTCATACCTCCCAGAGCCTCATCGTAATTAAACGCTTTATCTTCATTGGCGTTTATCCACACGCGCACCTGGTCAGCCTGCGTATTGAAATGGTCGGTAATGCTTTTGCGCATTACCTCGCTTTGCTCTTCAATGAGCCGCAAACGGGCTTTTTTATGAAACCTTCTTTGCGCGGAATTGGGCCGCAGAGCGCGTTTTGACGTGCGGGATATACCTTTATACCCCTGCGGCAGTTTGGCCGCGCTAAAGCCGCCAAAAGCGTTTAATATCGGGTCCGGCGCTTCGTCCCCGCCAGGTAAGTCGCTAAAAGGCAAATCCAATGCGCGCTTAACCTCGTTAATAGGCCATATTGTGGTTAGCTGTGCTGCGGCGGCTGAGAGCACGGCCCAGTCTTTCTCCAGGGCTTTTACTTTGGAAAAATCGTAGTCTAAATAAACATCTTCGTTTTTGTAAAAATCGCCGACCAAATTTTCGTTAAACGCATCGGAGAACAGGCGCGCCATCGGCATGACGGTCGTTTCGTAAAATATTTTTTGCTGTTCTTTGGTATTAAACTGCGGCGCGTATTCAAACAATCCCACCAATGCGGGCGGCACACCCATGGCGGAATAGATTTGCTGCATGGAAAACTTTTGCCCTTCGGCATACTCCATATCTTTGTGACTGGTTTTATAACTTTCGTATTTGCCGCCGCGCCCCAAAATAGCCGTACGGTGCGCTTTGTCCGCTCCCTGGTGCCGGTCATTAAAAAACGCCAAAATTTCCGCCTGCTGTTGGGCCGTCAGATTGACATTGTCGGGGAAGGTAACCACCCCGCCCACGCTGGCCCCGTTTTTGAAAAACGCCAAATTAAACGTCTTGGCTGCCTGTATGGTTTTTGCGTCCAAGGCGCACAAGGCGGCGCGGCTTCTGCCTTCAAACAAAGTATCAGCTACCCCTTCGTAGACGTGCATCATGTCTTCAAGGTTTACGTTGTAGGTGCCGCCGGTGGTGGATACCTGATAGCGGGCCGGATAGCCGGTATGGCTGTCGTAAATAATTTCCACCGAAGGGGCGGGGATAGGGATTAAGCGCGTGGGCTGTCCGCTGTTATTGCGCGCGTCTTTCAAAATATACACGTCGCCGTAAACCAAAAACTGCGCGCTTACAATTTGCTTGAACAAATTTTCGGTAAGGAACGGCGCAGGCTGATATAATAAATCCAAAAGCGGGTTTACACCCTTGCGCTCGTAGGGGATTTCCTCCCCGTCGGCGGAGTGCAGGCGGATTTCCCCGTTGCAAAACGCCGTAGATATAGCGCGGATATTGGCTTCCAAAAAGCTATTGCGCAAACGCTCGTCGCCGTATGCCGTGCCGGATACAGTAACCCAGCCCGTGGGAGAAACATCGCCGTTAATGCCTAATAATTTTCTTCCAAAGCGTTGCAGTTTTTCTTTTATCGTCATCATAGTTTTAATACACCAGCGTCATGGCGTTAGCCGTCGCGTCATAAAATTGAACGGCGTAGCGCACGGCGGCTATACCATCATCGCGCTGTTTATTGGGCTCAATGTTATCCAAATATTGCCCGTCCATATTCTTCTTCCATTCGTAATTTTCAAACTCGTACTGCAAATTTTTGCTGTCTCTGTGAATAAAAATTTTGTACTTTTTTACGGTATCTATACTGTTTAGCACGGTAGTCTTTTTAATTCCGGAGCAAATATACCCGGCATTGGCTATATCGCGGATTCTGTCCGGTTCTGCGCTATCGGCTATAATATTTAAGTCTTTGCGCACCCCTAGGGCGTCCATAAGCGCGATCAACTCTGTATTGGTTATATGCGTTTTGTAAATAAGTTCTCGCAAATAGACCTCGTTTTCTTTAAAGCTGCACTGTACCAATGCCGTGGCGTGATTAAACCCAAAATCCAATCCAAATACCGTGCCATCAAATTCTTTAGGCGCGCTTTCATCATCGTATAACTGCCACTTTTCAAATATCCGCCCTTCCGTCTGTCCCCACTCGCCCAAAACAAGCATTTTGTAAAGTCTGGGATTGGTCTCTTTCATTGCTAACAAACTGGCTATATAGTCTTTACTTAAAAAGGGATTGTCTTTATAAGTGCTGTTAATCAAACACACGCCCTTTTGAGGCAAGAGCTTTGTTTTTATCCACCCCCGTGCGTCGCCTGGATTTAAGCTTAAAATCGTTTGGTTCTGTTCCCATCCTATTGGCTTTGGGGCACTTAAACGGGTTAGCAAAAAGCTGTATTCATCAAAGCTAAAATCAGTGGCTTCTTCCAACCAAATAACATTAAATTCCGTGGATTTAATCTTATCCACGTCGTCCAACCCAAAAAACAAAATATCGCTTTGTGCCGAATTTCCATCCTTAAAATCAAACACATAATAACGTTCTGTTTTATTGAAGTTTTCCCTGTCATAAACGTTAAAATCGACTAAAGCGGCAACAAATGGTTTGATTACGCTGTGTTGTAAGGTACTAGCAACTTTGCGACAAACACCAATACGCAATCCCGCATATTGCAATGCATACGCAATGAGACATTGCCGTATAGAATAACTTTTGCTAGAGCGCACGCTTCCCACATTTACAATGGTGGGCGCCGGATTTTTGTAGTTTTTTTCAAAGACCGTCGTGCAAGTTAATTTTTTTACTTGCATAGCACTATCACTTTTTTGCTTGGACTATTTCAAAAACAAAATTGCGCGGTTCCATATCAAGCGCAACTTCTTTGCGTTCAATGTAAAAGCCCATAACGCGTCCTTTGCTTATCTCGCACTTTACGGCTGAGGAAAACTCTCCCGCGGCCAAAGCAAGGGACTTGAGGTGATCCAGTTCTTCCACATGCTGTTCTAGCGTGTAGTTAAATTTGGCAGCATTTCTAGCGCCCTCTTTTGAAAGAGCGTCTTGAATCTCAGGTTTTTTCAGGTTTTCTGCACCAATAGAATAGGCAGATTTAGCGGAATATCCTGCCCGACGAGCCGATTCTGTGGCATTGCCAGTATGCAAGTATTCTTTGCAAAATTTGACCTGTTTTTTTGTAAGTCTTGCAGCTTTTGTCTTCTTTGCCGCCATATATTAACCTCGGCGGGGCAACAAAAAAGCCCCGCGGTCGCGGGGCTTCGTCAGATGTGTACCAAAAAAATGGGTTGGACACGACGGACTTTCATCCGCTATCCAACCCACAGTGCTAGTATAGCTAATTACCTTTTATTTTTCAAGTGTTCACAGAAACTAATGTATTCGTTTTGTCCGCCAATCTGGTCTTTCGGCATATAGAAGTTCTTTATGGTTGTCGTAATACTTCCCCCGATTTTTAAGATATTCCCAATTAATATAATCTAATATACGGTCATTTTCTTCTTTTGATAAGTCTGTAAAATATGCTAATAATCGGCATATATGATATTCCGTCGACTTTATCAAACCTTTTTTACTTTTTATCGTATTTGCATAACCAAGATCCGGTAAGAAAAAAATGTGATATCCTGCAAAAGGTTCGTGTTTTACACAAATTTGAATCAGATTCCTTTTTAATATAGGGACAACTCCCCAATATACCCCAACAGAAATTAAGGATAACGTCTCCTCAGAAGAACAATCAGTAGGCGATTTTTTATAATTCCACACTTCTTCATTTAATGGAGCAATATTGATAAAATCAGAATAATTTTTAATTTCTTTATGGCTGGATAAACGCCAATGCCCTTCTATCCCTTCCACTCTAATTGTCAGTTGAGTATCTGATTTACAAAAAATTGGATTGTCCATTGGATGTTCATCATCGGGGATATCCCAGTTTTTAGCATCTTGAATATAGTGCCGAAACTGGTCTATTGTTCTTAAGTTTCGGCCTTCTCTTCTTCTAAACAATTCTTGAAGAGATTTGATGTCTGCACAAGAGTCTTGCGCAGTATTTGTGCTGCCATTTCTCACATATACAGCATTTTTTTGTAAACGGCTTTTCCCTTCCAATAAAGGCTGATTAAGCACATAAGGAAGATCCTTGTCTTTTGGGGTAATTTTTAATATATCAACTTCTTTTCCTTCAGACGGAACCGTAATAATTGACAGTTCCGGAACAACTGACATTTTTGATACCAACAAATTGTACAAGTTATCTTTTTTCCTTCTCTTTGTATTTGATTCCACGCCAACTACTGAATGATCTTCATCAGTAACTCCAAATACTAAAAAACGGTCTTTTTTTTCACTTTCGGAATTCGCCATACATAAGATATCATGCACCAAATCTACATTATTCTTGGGCCATTGTTGCTTAAAATCCAAAAAATCACTTTCTTCTTGAGATATAAGGCGCGATAATAATTTTGTCTTATCCATGTGGAATAATCCCCTTAAAATGGAACTTGTTATATCCACTCTACCCAATACGAAGGAACTTTGCAAATCCCGTCTAAAATCCGCACGTTAAATAAACAAAAAGCGTGTATACCCCTCAATATACACGCTTTTTTTGTTTACTGCTTGCTTACGGCGTCCTGCAGCCTTTGGCAGGCAATATCAAAGTATTTCTCGTTGATTTCTATGCCGGTGCCGGATAGCCCCAGGCGCTGGCATGCAAGCAAGGTGGTGCCAGAGCCCATAAACACATCCAACACGTTGTCTTTGCCGGCAGTTTCCAGCAAAAACAGCAATAAATCCAGCGGCTTTTCGGCCGGGTGGTTTGGCTTACGGGTCAACCGGGGGAATGTTATCACGTCCCCCAGCGCTCGGTTTTCCACCTTAAAACCCTTGTTCCGAAACAGAGCAATCATTTCATACACCGGGCGGAACCCATAGGTATTTGTGCCTAAATGCTTTTTATTCCAAACCAGCAGGTTTTCCATAGGCCAATCCAATAGGCAGGACGCCCGCATAAAGGTGGCCACGCTCCGCCAGTTTAAGAACGAGAACAAAGCCCCGTCTTCAGTCAGCTTTTCCCGGGCTTGCCCGATCCACTTGGAATAAAACACCGCGGCGTTCATATAATCGCCCCAAGGGTCAATTTTACCTGTTCCGTCGCTCTTGGTGTTTATCATATAAGGCGGGTCCGTAAGTACCAGCCCGTAAGCCTTGTCCGGCAACAAGTCCATTATTTCCAACGAATTACCACAATACAACGTCTGTTTCCCTATTACTTCTTTTTTCATCGACTACCTTCCTTTTTTCGTGCTGTGTCCGATACACAGCCAGCCGCCAAAGGCGGCGGAAAATAGCCGCAACCTCAAAATTTGTTTATTCAAACGCTATTTCAAAAAAGCGGGATTCATTTGGGCATCCAAAAAATTGATACACCTCATTGGGCAAATTCCACCCGTCCACCACGCGGATGTTTACGATTCGCCGCGTAATGGTGCGGGAAGAATAACCCCTGTGAAAAACGACCAAATCGCCCTTTTTTAAGCGAGATAATCGCTTTTTCCACCCCGCCGTAAACCGGCGGTATTCGCACGTTTTCCGCCCGGATTCTATTTCATTAAACCAATGGTAAGTAAGGTGCAAGTGGAGTTTATTCATTTTATTGCACCTCTTTCAAGGGACACCACGAAGGGCGTTTTGTTCTCATTGCTTTTCTAAAATTGTTTTGACAGAAAAAATCAGTACAAATTTTATCCTTTTGATAAAAAATAGTAGCCATAGAGCAAGGACAATCTAGACAAGTTCTAGGCATTTTTTGCCCCACAATCATCACGCCTTTTGGTTTAGTGGTCATTTACTATCTCCTGTTTCCTTATATCCGCACTCTGTGCAATCCGAAAAATAAAAATTACCTACAACATCATAAATCATATATTTCCCGCACTTTGGACAAATCTTTTTATTGAAAGCCCGCATTCTATCAACATGTCCACATTCTGGACACTCTATAATATGCCAATCTCCATTTATGTAAAAAGTCATTGTTGTTCCGCATTCAGGGCAATTATCCATTTTCCGCCTCCTTTTCAAAAATGCAATCCAAGCAATTTTCACTATATTGATGTTTTTTTAGATAAAACTTTCCCAAAAGGTTAGGATAATCTTTTAACAAATCATTCGCCCTGGATTTTGGAGAAATACCTGCCAAAATTTTGTTCCCCTGCTTCTGTTCATAAAATCTTATTCCAATTTCGCTAAAATTGTTCTTGTTTATAAAGAATGATAAATATGTATATCTTTTGAAATCAATTTTTTTAGCACACTTTTTGGAAAATACAGCATAGCCGCATTTGTTCATTCCTAAATCCCAATTCACCCGAGGCTTTTTTTGTGATTTATATAAATCAAAATTATCTAGCAGCATTTTCCGCCTCCTTAAATCTAGTTCCAAACACTTTACGGCACAGCCATTGTTTGTATGTTAGTTTCATTTGCCACCCTCCAACAATTCCGGGTTCTCGTGGATATTGCCGATGACTTCAACTTCCCACCAGCGCGTATCTCCTAACCCGTGTTTTGCTAATTTTTTTATTCTTTTAATAGCTTGCGCCCCGCTTCCTTTTGGTAACCATTGCAAATTAAAACTTGCTTCGCAAGCATCCCAAAAAACAAGAGCCTCTGTTTCGTTAACGTTTATTGTAGAACTGTCTATTTTTATAACATCCCCTTCATAAATCAGCGTTCCCTCTCGGTCTTTTAATCCTGTACATTGTTCTGGTTCTTTGAACACATCGCCTTTTTTGGCTGTAATGGCAGGAAAACCGCTTACTGCTTCCCAATAAACAAACTTCTTAAACTGTCCATCTGACCCATATATGGGTGTTCTAAATTTCAATCTGTCGTTCATAAATATCCCTCCAAAGGTTGCCCGAAAGTTGCCCTTAGCGCCGTCCGGGCGCCGTCTACTTGCCTGGCAACTTTACGACGCGCTCGTGGCAAATCGCGCAGAGCCGGCCGTTTTCCACACGGCGCACATCCTCCGCAAAAAACAACTCCCCGCAATGGTCGCACCGCTTAAACATACAATTCGCACCTCTCGCCTTTGGGTTCGTAAAATTCCGCACGGTGGCTGGACTCGTACTTTGGCAGTTTGGAAACCTCAAAATAGCGCTCTTTGGGGTGTTCAAACACATAGCGGTGGAAACCTTCCGCGTCCAGTCCGTTTCTTCTGATTTCTTCCCAAAACTGGGGCTTAAAATCCACCTTTTCTCCCAGGCGGAACACACACCCTTTGCCTTCATACCACCGCACATGTCCGCAATTAAGGCATTGGGCCTTGTAGCCAATCAGCACGATGTTGCCGTTGGATTCAACCAAGTGGATCGGCACGGACACATAAATCCCGTATGATCTGGGCGCCAGCTCATCATCTGCCGTTCCGGTTGGCTTATTCCAACAGTTTTTGCAGCTGTTTGGCTGATAGGGCAGCACCGTGCTTTTGAAGGCGCTCTCAACGATTTTCGTTCGCATAATTCACCCCCTCCAGGCGTTTTTTTGCCTGCTGATAGTATTCGGGCAGGTTGCGGCAGACGGCCTCGTAGCCGCCGGTGAATCCGGCCTTTTCCAGCCGTTCGGTGCAGACGCGCACCGTCTGCAAAGCAAGCGGTATGTCTTTGCCGCAATAGTTCAAAATTTCGCTCAAACATCGGCAGTTTCGTTTGAACCAAATGCCTTTTTGCACATCATTCATTTCTTCTTCAAACTCAGCCAGTACGGCGTTTGAAAATTCTTGAAGCGGCGTTTTCACTCTAGCCCCCGTTTCCCCATGGGCGGGTCTGCTTTTAGCCGTTTTCTCGGTTCCGTTGTCGTTCCCGCGGCATTTCTTTAAGACTGCGGCCGCAGGCTCGCAGTAAGTAGTTTTATTACTCTGTATCTGTTTCTGTATCTGTCTGCCATTAGCAGACAAAATGGCGGTGCTACCGTCTGAAAGTTGCGCGTTTTGCTTTTCGCTTTGCCATCGTTTTTTGGCGCCGTTTTTTCCGGCAACACGCTTTTGTTTTAGCGCCGCTATGCTTTCCTGCTTCCATTCCATCAGCAAATCAAAGAACGCTTGTTCCGGTTCGGTTTGGGGGTGGTAATCGGTTTGATTTTCAAAGGCCTGCTCGCACACGCCCACCACCGCGCGGCCGATTTGCTCGGGGCTTAATTTGCGGGCTTTTGCCAGCAAATCGGCGGTGTAGATTTTTACATAGGGGATTTTCATACGCTCCCCCCCACCTTCAAATCCTGCTCCAGTTCGTCCAAATCGGCCTGTGCCCGGGCATAGTTGCGCGCTGTATAGCGCAGCACCCGGAATCCCAACACGGTGGCCAAGTTGTATTTTTCGCAGTCTTTGGAATATCCTTCCAAATGGGTGTGGCGGCTTTTTGCGGCAAAAATACCTTCGTACTCCACCAGCACGTTTAGGCTGGGTATATACCAGTCCGCACGGAACATACGCCCCGGGCAAAAGCGAAACTCGGCCCGCAGTTCTTTTCCGTACCGCGCGCGGAGCATAGCGCCCAGCAGGAATTTTTCCCGGGTGTTTGTGCGGCTTCTAAACATTTGGTTCCCCCTGGTACTCTTTTTTTAAACGGAAAGCCCGCACTCCGTTAGGTAGCACCACCAAATCAAAGTGGCTGTCTGCCATTTCCAAGCGTTCTTTTGGATATTTACGGTTGCACTCGCGGCAATAGGGTTGGAATCCGTCATAACGGCGGTTAAACTCCTGCACCGGTTTTATTTGCCCGCATTTGGCACAATGTTTGTATTTCATTTTTTACCTCACTTGGGGGCGGGGAGGTAAGCCGCCCCCGGGTTGGCCTGCTGGTAGCGGCAGGCTTAAAGCGCGGCTATTTTGTAAACCGTCACTTCGCTTTCCGTTTTAATGGCTTCCTTCTGTGCTTCTTCAAGCAAGTTCACATCGTAACCGGTGCGTTTCTGCTTACGCCCCACAATTTGGTATTTGCTGCCGATAATCGCGTTTAATATGTCCTGCTCTTTAAGCGGGCCTTTAATGGCTTTGTCCAGGGCTTCAAACTCGGTTTTAAGCGGTTTTAACTCCAGCCAGCGCGCAATGTCTTGTTCCAGTTCCGGGCTTTCCAAAAACTCCGCCCCTTTATGGCAGGTAGTTTTGGTGCACAGAAATTCAAACGGGCAGTAATCGCACACTTCCGGCCGGTAAGCAATTGGTTCGGGATATTTCTTTGCTTTTACATAATCCCAGCACCGTTCCAGTTGTTTGAGTATTTGCTCACAAAGGCCAAAATCCAAATACACCAAAAACACTTTTATATTGCGGAAATCACTGATGATAAACAGTCCCGCTTCTTCCCCGTTGCCGTATAAGTACAGTTGCATTTGCTTGATGTATTTTCGGTAATAGGGGCTTTTGGCAAAGTCTTCCACGCTGTTAATGCGCGCGTAGGCATTGGGGTTCATGCTCTTGAGTTCCACAGGTACGGCATGTCGCCCAACCAGTATTTTTCCGTCAATTTTGCCAGTGCAAATAATTTCCCCCGTTCTCGGGTGACGTATTTGAATAGGATTCTGCTGTGCGATTACTTCATAACCTAGGTCGGAAAGCATACGCACAATGCGCGCTTCTTCGCTTTTTCCGGCTTCAAAAATGGCCTGTAAGTTTGGATCAGCCAATGGCTTTTTATCCCAGTCTAAAATAGAGTGCACCATTTGCCTGTCACACTCAGGGATACTAGACGCATAAAAATTTTTAGGCATCCAGCGGCTCTGCGATTTTTGTGTAAGGTCAGCCAAGCGCTTTGCAGGTATTTCCTTTGCCAGTTTTTCCGCCGCCAATACTTCGGTAGGAACGGTATTTGTATTAGTCATATACAGCCCCCTCATCGGCCGTTTGTTCTTTGGCTAAAGACCCTTCCTGCAAGATCTCCAAGCTTTCCAATTTGTTTCCTTTGCCGTCATTTTTATAGGTGGCCAACACGGGCAAATTGTTCGTTTTGGCTTCTATGGCCAACGCGCCAATGGCGTTATCAAAGGTGCTCATACGCACGCCGCCAACGGTAATGTTGTACACAGTCCACTTTTTCCCGTTCTTTTCACCGCTTCGGCTGTTTCCCTCGGCAATAAGCCCTTCCACCGTTTGCGTTTCCTTGCTTTTAAAATTGACCGCACCGGTGGCGTTCTGTTTTATACCGGCTTGCTCCAAGTCCGCCCATGTCATACTGCGTATTCCAAGCAGGCGAGTAATGCCGTTCACTTCCATATTGGTATTGGCTTTGCGGATAATGTTGGTCACATCAATTTCGCTTTCCGATTTCAATTCTTTTCCAGAACGCCCAAAAAACCTGTCTCGCTGGCTGCAGGTGCCTATGGCTTCTATGGTCTTGCCGCCCATTTCAAATTCGCCTTTAAAGGTGTAAAAGTAATACGAACCTTTTTCGTCATTTTGGGTTTCCCGCTTGGGGTAGCCGTCGCAAATACGCCAAGATATGCCAAACAGACGGGCAATTTTTTCCGCCCCTTTGGACTGCAAATAGGGCTTTCCGTCCATATCCACCCAGTCGGTCATGTTGGTCTGCTTAATGGCCAAAATTTTGATTTTGCGGCACAATTCTTCGTTGCGTTCCGCCACCTTTAAAGCCAGTTCCAAATCGCTTTGGCTTACCACGGGCTCCACGCCCGCGCTTTCTATAATGTCATTTGTCATATATTTACCTCACTTTATCGGGGGGACGGATATCCCCCCACAATAAACAAGACAAGTTAAACCTTTCGGTTAGCCCCGTTTGTGTTGCAATTCGGGGCGGGCTACTTGTTTCCGGCAATACCGGCCTTTCAATGCGTCCGCGCGGTCGGATTCGTTCGCCA
>CALVFE010000043.1 GCA_944326765.1 uncultured Elusimicrobiales bacterium
GTAGCGTCCAAATATCTGCGGTTCACCGCAATATCACAACGGCACACTGCCTGACCTTTCTGCGTAAAAGACACGTTCGGATCACGTGTTAACCGTCCGACCAGAAGTACAAGATTTTGTTCCGGTAATTTGATTTGTGCTGTCATATTGACCTTATTTTGCAACGGCAGGAGCCGGTTTCACTTTCACTTCCACGGCGATCATCGTCATGGAGCGAAGCACTTTTTCGTTAAGTTTCAAAGCGTCTTCGAACACTTTTACGAATTTGGGTTCGGCTTTGAACTTAAGGTAGAGATAAAAACCGTCGCGAACGTGATTGACTTCATGGGTAAATTTTCTTCTGCCCAGTTTTTCTTCGCTGACGACTTCTCCACCGTTTTTCGCAATCAAGTCTTTCGCCTTGGTTACGAATTCGCCCACTTCTCCATCGGAGAGTTGGGGTTTAACAATAATTACGCTTTCGTAAGTTCTCATATACCAATTATTCTTTTTTGTTGCGTTTTGCAGAGTCAAAAAGCCCCTGCGGGCATATACTACTACCCGGAGAGTTCTTGCGGAAATATTTCGGCCTTTGCTCACCCTTGGCCGGGGCAATCCTGACCCTATGGATATTATAACAAAATTAATGCAAAAACGGGTAATTCTTTCCTTAAATCGATTATAGGCCTCCTACAACCGAACCCATTTATAATCGATATTTTTTTATTGTTGTTGAGTCGGCAGCCGTGGCGTCTGACACATATTTACCCCCCAAGCTTTGGCAAACACGCTGTGCCACCTTATCGGATTCTGCAGCCATGCAATAAACGGAGGGATAAGACACATAAAAATAAAATCCGCTTCTGTTTTTCATATAGGCCACGAAGGTTTTCTCCCGATGCTGGACAACGTAACCGGCAGATTTAAAGCTTTCCAAGTCGTCAGACACCTTGAATTCTTTCATTTCATATCCCCAGCCCATATCTTCCAGACTCTCGCAAGAACCGCCAGCCAATAAATCCAATGCACACAAATCTTTAAAATGTTTGGCAAACACATATAATTGGGAAGCGCGTGACTTTAACACCGCTTGTTCGTATTGAGGCAGGGCAACGGCGGTTAAAATGCCGATAATCAGTACCACCACCAAAAGTTCAATAAGCGTAAAGCCGCCAAATTTGCGTTTTAAGGGGTTTTTACGACGAGGTAAATTTGATAAACTCTGTTCATACGCCCAGTTTATAAAAAAAAAAAACAAGTCAAGCCCTTCTGAGAACAGCCAAAAAAGGGAAACCTATGTCCGCAACCGGAAAATTTTGGCGGGACTTGTTGCCCCTTTGATAAGAGAAAGTTTATTTTCCGCTATACCCAAATGTTGTGCCAACAAGGCACGCACCGACTCATTGGCACGGCCTTGCTCGGCTGGCGCTTTTACCCAGATTTCGTATGAATCCGCCCCTTTTTGTTCCAAGCGGTTCTTTTTTTCGCCGGCGTGCACTTTAACTTTAAGATAGTGTTCCATAAAAGTATTGTACTTTTTCTAGAAAGGCTAAACAAAAGCGGGGAACAGACAAATCCGTTCCCCGCTCACCTCAGAAGGGCAAACTATTTGCTTTCAATCAAGCTCTTGGCCGTCATATCGGCCGGTTTTTCAAGCCCCATCACGTCCAACACCGTTACCGCAATGTCGCCCAAGTTGCCGGTGGAGGCCATTTTGGCGTTTTTGTGGTCTTTGCTCACATACACAAAATCCACCAAGTTCGTGGTATGGGCGGTTTTGGGCATATTGATTTTTTCGTCCCACATTTCTTCCGCGTTTCCGTGGTCGGCCGTGATGAACACGGTATATCCGGCCGCCAAAGCGGCTTCGGTTACCGCGCCGGTGCACTCGTCCACCGTTTCCACAGCTTTGACTACGGAATTAAAATTGCCCGTATGCCCCACCATATCGCAGTTGGCGAAATTGATGACAATAAAGTCATACTTGTTGGAAGCGATTTGCTTGAGCGCCTCGTCTTTGACGATATACGCTTCCATTTCCGGATGTTCGGCAAACGTGGCGGGATCAAAGCGGCCTTTAATTTCGATGCGATCTTCGCCCTCGTAGGGTTTAATTTGTTTTCCGTTGAAAAACGAAGTAACGTGTTTGAATTTTTGGGTTTCCGCCAAACGCAGCTGTTTTAAACCGGCTTTGGAAATCACTTCGCCCAGCAAGTTATTCATGCCGCCGCCGTCGGTCATAGACGGAAGTGCGTTATAAGGAAAAGAATCGTAGTATTTGGTCAGCCCGCAATAGACGCAAGGCACGCGCTGCCCGCGGTCTTTGCCGGGATAATTGTCGTCAATAAACGCACGGGTCAGCTGAATGGCGCGGTCTTGGCGAAAGTTGAAGAAAATAACGCTGGAGTTTTCTTCCATTCCTTTATAATCGCCGATTACCGTAGGCGGAATATACTCGTCCACCATCGGGCCGCCGTCGGGCGTTTTCATCGTTTTATAATCGGTCAATACCACTTCTTCAGCCGTCGCGCCGTGCAAGCCCTGTGCGCGCACAATCAGGTTATAGGCTTTATCGGTCAGGCTCCAGTCTTCGCCGCGGTCCATCGCATAATAACGGCCTTGAATGGTGGCAATCTGACCAACGCCGCATTCTTTAATCTTTTCTTCCAGCGTGCGGATAAACCCCACCGAGCTTTGCGGCGGCGTATCGCGCCCGTCGGCAAAGAAGTGAACATACACATTTTTGATGCCTTTTTCGGCGGCATATTTCAAAATGGCAAACAGGTGATCCTGGTGCGCGTGAACGCCTTCATCTTGCACGAGCCCCATTACGTGAAGCGGCTTGTTGTTTTGCAGGCAGTTCTCCACACAGGCGGAAAACGCCGCCGATTTAAACAAAGAACCGTCTTCAATAGTGTCTTTCAAGCGTTTGAGTTCCTGAATGACGATTCTTCCCGCCCCCATATTAAGGTGCCCCACTTCAGAAGACCCCATATATCCGGCCGGAAGCCCCACTTGTTCGCCGGACGCTTCAATCTGCGTATGCGGATATTCGGACAAGTATTTATCCATATTCGGCGTTTTGGCATTGGTAACCGCATTGTGCGGGCCGGCCTTGGCATTCCCCCAGCCGTCTCTAATAATTAAAACCACTTTATTCATACATAATTCTCCTTAGTTACTGCTATCAAATCCGGCCAGCGTTTGTACTGAAAACGTTCCAGTTGTTCCAAAGTACGCACGCCATGCTTACTTAATATTGTAAGAAAATAATAGAAAATCTGCTCGGCCATCTTCGTATCCGCCATCGCCCGGTGCCACCCCTGCGGATTAATGCCCAAATCGGCGGCAATACACCCCAAATTATTTTTGGCGAACCGGCCGCTCTTACGGGCCAGTTTCAAGGTGTCTATGATTGGATATGGCGGAAAGCGTGCACCGCACAGCGCAAATTCATTTTTCAAAAATCCAATATCAAAATCGGCGTTATGCGCCACAATCACGCAATTGTCCAACACCGCAAGCAGTTGGGGCAACACTTCTTCAAACCGCGGGGCGGAGGCCACCATTTCATTCGTAATACCGTGAATGGCTATTACGTCGGGGTGCATCGGCATACCGGGATTAATCAAGGTGGCAAATTCCTCCACCGGTTCCCCTTTTTGGGAAACAGATACGGCAATTTCGCAAATACGTCCGCCTTCCTGCGGGGAAAGCCCTGTTGTTTCGGTATCCAGACACGCGAATTTAATTTCCGATAAATTCATAACATCTCACCAATTCAAATAAAACCGCAGACGCACCAAAAATCCGATAACCGCAGAACCCACCACCCCGATATAGAAAGCCAGGTTGGAAACGTCCATCAATCGGATCCGGCGCGCATACACACACGCCAGCAGCCAAATAATTAAAAGCACCAGCCACCGCCAGCCGGGCAAAAGCATAATTAAAAAGAAGATAGCACACATCATCGCCAGCAGCCAGCGTTCGTCGAAAGTGGGATAATCACGTCCATAACGGTCTTGTTCTATCGCGAAAATGAACCACCCCAGCACACGGGTAGCCGTTACCAAACCGACACAAAAGATAACCCACGGTTCGGCAAAAAAGTGTCCGGTTTCATACAGCACTTTAAAGGGCACGCACAGAAACAGGAACAGTAAATTGACGGTCGTTTTAACGAAGAACGTGAGCACATATCCATGCCGCACTTTTCCGCCGAATTGGAAAAACCGATCTGAAAAAACGTGAAAGGCGCAAAACAGCAAAATACAAACCCAGCCCGGCATTCGGATCAGCCCCAAGAACGGCCATTTCATGGTCAAATAGCCATAACAAAGCAGGAACGCCCAAAAAAGAAATACCCCTGCATGAAGCGCAATCGCTTTGGAGCGGTTTTTCTCGCTGATAATGTTAATCGTCCGATGAAAAAAGACGAAATCGGTCAAAAAGAATGCCAGAAATAAACGCCAAAAAACAATCATTTTATCTCCTTGGGCAAGATTACTGTAAAGGTACTGCCCTTACCCGGCCGTGAGGAAACTTCCAAAGTCCCTCCGTGCGCCTGCACAATCTGACGGCTGATGAACAGCCCCAGCCCGTAACCGGGGCGATCGGAATGGACTTGGTGGTATTTTTGGAAAAGGCCTTTTATCTCCTGTTCCGAAAGGCCGATTCCACTGTCTTCTACGGTCAAAAAATACGATTTCTCATCTTGAAAAACCCGCACGCGCACAAACCCTTTATCGGTAAATTTAATAGCGTTGGAAACCAGATTCATGATTACCCGCTGCAACAGTTTTGGATCCGCCGGCAAACGATCCACTTCTGTCTGAGCGGAAAGATCCAGCCCTTTTTCCGCAGCCGTAGGAGCCAATGTTTCTGTTACATTTTTCAAAAGTCTTTGTATCTCTACGCTTTCTTTTTGGGGGCTCATCATACCCGCCTGCACACGCGACACGTCCAACACGTCTTCCAATAAAGAAGACAAATTCCGCGCCGCCTGGCTCATCATTTCCAGATATTTCTTTTTTTCTTCCTCACTGGCTTTGCCGCTCTGTAAAATATACAAATAACCTTGAAGCCCCAGCAAAGGCGCCCTTAAATCATGCGCTACCGAACGAAAGACTTGCTCCTTCATTTCGCTTACCTGCGCCTGCAGCTGCAGCACTTGATAATCTTTTAAATCGGCCGTCATCTGGTTAAAGGAAGCAATAAGCTGTTTAAACTCTCCCCAGCCGATTTCTTCTTCCACTTTTTCGTCAAAATTTCCCTGGCTCACTTCTTGAGCGGCATGAGAAAGCGCCTCTATCGGCTCGCCCAGCCGCTCGGCAAACGTCAGTGCGCCGAAATACGCCAAAGTAGCAATAGACAGCATGAACAAGGCAATAATGATATTGGTATAGTAAATACTCCGATACGCTTCGCTTTTGAGCTGAAGCACGGTAACATAAGCGCCCAAAATGGGAGAAGCGGCAAACGCGCCCACATAAGTTTCCTGCGGGGTTTTTAAACTTTTAATCAAATGATTTTTTGAGGCGAATGCATCTTTGAGCGTTTCCGCATCAAAGGCCGGTTTATACTGGTAATCATTGGCATATACTTGCCCCTCTTGGTCCACAATATAGATGCGTCCGGTAAGCCCGATACGCTGTTCCTGTACCCGGGAAAGAAACCCGAAAAAACTCATAATTCCGTATAAAAATTCCCCGTTGGAAAGCGGGTAAATGAACTCGCTGATCGGCCGGCCGGCCACCACATCGAAACTGCTGACAGACAGCCGGGAATCTTTTGCCAGCTGCGGCAAAGAAGGATCATTCTGTAGGTTTAAAGCCGGAATTTGATTCAAAATTTGTTTATCGCCGGCGCGGTACAGTTCTTTGCCGGCGGAAGAAAGCACCGCCAACATTAAAAAATCCGGATTTGCATTTAACGCTTCCTGCAAAACCGTCTGTGGATTTTTCCCTTCCTGTAACACATCGGTAAGGTGTTGGGCGAACGACAGCCGCCAGGTTAAATCTTCGATATGCTGATTCATAGAAGAAGAAACAATCTGGGCCAAATTGGCATGTGTTTCCAATATATTATCTTTTAAATGTGCCTGATAATATGCCAACAGAAACAGCATGGGAATAAGCGGCATAAAAACGACCGCCAGGAACACTTTAAAAAGTTTAGAAAATATAGACATAACCCACCTTATTATAGATTATATCAATTCAGCGCGCGGAAACGAATAAAATCCCGTTCTTTTTTTGATTTTCACGCAATATTTATTTGTGGTTTATAAGACAGGTTTACACCCAGGACAAAAGTCCCACTTTTCATTAGGCCCTCCGTCTCCTAGTTATTAGGTCTTTTTCATAACGGCGGGCAGGACTTTTGACCCTGGCGTTGACACGCTTTAAAGCCTATAGTATAAGTATGACAAAACAATTTCTTTCATTAGCGTCCCGTATGAGCCGAATCATTCTCCAGGAAATAGAGCACGATATCCGCCGCCAGGAAATGCGTACGGTGCACGTACAAGAGCAGATTATTTATTTAAGCGAAGAAGAAGCCGCCTACGTTGCGCTGGAAACCCGCCGTTTGTTGCGCGCGCAACGGCAGGAAGCCAAACGGAAAAGACGGCTGGGAATTCCGCCGTCGCCCACGCCGGGCAAAATCGCGTACGCAGTGTATATGTAATTTCCTTTGAAAACGATAAAAAATCCGCTTTTAAAAAAGAGCGGATTTTTTATTTAATTTTAATTCGGTTATCTTGGCAAAGCTTTTTTGATGTGCAAATCACAGCCGGCCACCAACGCGCCGCGTTTATTTTTCATATACCGAATAAAGAACACCGGCCGGTGCACATTACATTGCTGCAGTTGTTTTCCTTTTGCAAGCGTTTCCGGCGGCAGCGGGATATTCCGCTCCAATAACGTATTGAAATCGCCCACGCCCGGCGCGGCATATTCCACCACAAACGGCTGCAGATCTTTTAATAAAATGGATAAAGCCTTGGGTTGGTTATAATTTGTATGTCCGAACCCGGCGTGTACAAACACCACCGCATCTGGATCTTGCGCATAAATACGGCGGATAATTTTCTCCCAATACATATTGCGCTCGCGCATACCGCTGGGAGAAATCGTCTTCCAAGCCAGCTGCGTATTAGGAAAATTTTGTGTATATCCAATCCTGGCCAATTCCGTCGAAATCTCCGGATTTTCCAACCCCACCACCCGTACGCCGGCGGCTATCATTCGTTTGGTCATAGGCCGGTAATAGGGTCTTTTATTGACCAACGCCTCCACCTCTTTCTCTTTGCTCAGCAGATATATTCCTTGTTCTGGTACCGCATCAATGAATTCGGAAACGTAGTATATATTCTTGTCGGGATAGGCTTGTTTAAACTGCAAAACGGCATTCTCCGCACTCCCCGCCATCCAGTCTTGCTCGTGTATTTCGCCCAACATAATCAACCGGGCATCATGAGGGATATAATTCAAATAATCTATTTTTCCTTGTATCACTTCCACCAATACATTTTCTAGAAGCTGCTTTTGGTGGCTGAAAGCATAAAAATCGCGTTCCAGCCATTTTTTAACCAATAATTCCTGCAGTTGTTCATTCTCCTTAATTAACTGCGGCGAAGCGGATTGCGGATTAAGCGCAAAATAATCTCTCAACATTAAATCCAGATCATAAAAATTATTTCTTTCCAATGTCTTCAAATAACTCTTTGGAGCAGACAAAGCCGCCGCTGCCCCCAAACTTTTCCCTCCGTTTTCAACAGCCGAAACCGCGGAAGATTTCATCAGCCCCCGGGCAATCGCCGAAGGAAGCCGCTGCATCTGTGCCCAACCCAGATTTTCGATCCACAAAAGGAAACACAACGCATAGAATAGTTTTCTCATATTTTCGGATCCTCCCGCCAAACGCATGAAAACCGCTTCCAACTGGTTTTACATTCTCCTTTTTTCTATAAAGTTCAAAACTTTTGTTGCATCGGCCGGTGAAAATAGGATTTGATGCTTACATCACACCCCAATATCCACGCCGTACGTTTATCTGTTACCCGCCTGACGAAAAATACCGGCTGTTCCGGATTTGCCTGCCGCAGCTGCGTTCCTTCTAATAAAACTTCTGCGCGCATCGGGGCGGCTTTGTCAAAAATAGGATTAATGCTGGCTTCTAATGAGAACTCCATTACAAATGGATCCAGTTCTTTTAACAATCGGGGCAAAGAATGGATTTGATTATAATTCAAATGGGAAATTCCCGCATGAACGACTACTAAAGCGGTTGGATTTTCTTCCAGTATCTTTTTAATACGCTGCGCCCAATACAGGTTTCGGTTATACATCCCCACCGGGGAAAAAGCTTTCCAAATCCGTGCAGTCTGCCAAGGAGGGAGGGCAACTTCTTCTTTTTTGAGCCGTAGTTCAGCAGTTTCCAATCCGACTATCTGCACCCCCGTCTGCAATATGCGTTGGAAGAAAGCATCATATTCCTGCGGCACCACCTTAAACGCATCAATATCCGCTTTTTCCAACAGACGAATTGCCGAATCGGAGTCGGCAAACAGAAATTCTGATGCATAATAAATGGGACGAGTGGGAGTTTTCCGTTTTAATTGCTCCAGCAAGCTTATGATTTCCTGCCGGATCCATTTTTGTCCGTGTATTTCGCCTAATAATACCAGACGTTCTTTTTCGGGGATATAGTCTGCATACGGAATTTTTCCCTGCACCGCCGCTGAAGAAACGTTTTGATTCAGTTGTTCTTGATGCTGTGAAACATAAAAATCCAAAGCCAGCCAATGGCGGACCATCGCTTGCTGCCACTTTTCATTTTGAGCCAGCACTTCCGGCGGCATCGTGTTGCAATAAGACAAAAAATAAGCACCTAGGGCAACATCTAATTCCTTAAATTGATTTTTTTGCAAATGCTGTAAATGCAACAGGCGTTTTTCCAAGTTTAAAGAAGGCGCGGAAAAGGCTTGATGCCGCATCGTGTTCTGCAGCATTTCCTTAGCAATTGCGGACGGTAATTTTTGCAGCTGCGCCCACCCCGGTGCGGCGGCAGACAGCCCAAAAAATACCAGCATGAAAAATATTCTCATATATACACTATGGCTTTTTTCACTTGCTTTAAACAGGGTCTTTGGGCCTACTG
Organism: uncultured Elusimicrobiales bacterium; assembly: GCA_944326765.1. Lineage (GTDB taxonomy): Bacteria > Elusimicrobiota > Elusimicrobia > Elusimicrobiales > Elusimicrobiaceae > Avelusimicrobium. The sequence goes on from CALVFE010000043.1 coordinate 9,145, forward strand.
TCCCCAAAAAAGAAGGCCTAAATAAATTAGGCCTTCTTTTTTTCAATCTGAAAAACCGGTTATTTGGTTTTTTTGATTTGTTCAATAATGCGCGGCAGGATCTGATGCGCATCGCCCACAAAACCGTATTTGCATACGTTGAAGATAGGGGCATTGGCGTCTTTATTGATACCAATAATCACATCGCTGTGTTCCATCCCCACAATATGCTGTACCGCGCCGGAAATACCGCACGCCACATACAGTTTGGAAGCCACGGTCACGCCGCTCTGGCCGATTTGTTTGTCTTTAGGCTTAAGCCCCAAGTCAATCGCCGCGCGCGAAGCGCCTACGGCGCCGCCCAAATCGGCGGCCAATTCTTCCAGCAGGTTAAAACCGTTTTGGTCTTTCATACCGCGTCCGCCGGCGATGACCACTTCGGCCTCGTCCAGTTTGTCCATCGCGGACACTTCGTCAATGTGCGTGTTGATGATGCGCACTTTGGCGGCCTGAGGCGGAATGGCGATCGCTTCCGTTACCACCTGAGCCATTTTGCCGGGGGTGGTAACCACTTTTTTGAACACATTGGGGCGCACGGTGGACATCTGCGGGCGATAGTCCGGGCACTTGATGTCGGCCATAATGTTGCCGCCGAAAGCGGGACGGGTCTGAATGAGGTTGCCTTCTTTAATGGAAAGCCCCGTGCAGTCCGCCGTCAGTCCGACAAACAGTTCGGAAGAAATCCGCGGCGACAAATCGCGCCCGATATAGGTGGACGGATACAATACCACGCTGGGGTTATACTTTTTAATCAGCGTAACCATGGCGTTGGCATACGCGGCGGTATTGTAGTTGTGATATTCTGGGCCGTTGACGGCATAAATTTTGTCCGTACCGTACTGGGAAAGTTCGGCATAATACTGGGGCACATTGTCGCCAATGATGACCGCGCAGAGTTCTTCACCCAGCTGATCGGCCAGTTCGCGCCCTTTGGACAAAAGTTCAAAGCCCACGGGTCGTACTTTCTGGGTTTTGCCGTCGTCGGAAATTTCAATAAACACCCATACGCCTTTGTAGGCGGAAAGGTCTTTTTTAACCGCGCCGGCGGCCGGCAGCGACAAGGCTTTTACCGGACAGACGGACACGCACGCGCCGCACATCGTGCAGCTGGCGTTGGGTACTGCTTTGCGGTTGACCAAAGAGAGCGCGCCAAACGGACAAGCGCTTACGCATTTACCGCAACCTACGCAATTAGAAGCTACTTGAATCATTTGATTACACTCTCCTTTTTCAAAATTTCCACAAATTTATCCGCTAATTCCACCGCCGAACCGGAGAACATTTCCCCTTTCGGCCGCGCGGGCGGCGGGAAAATGCGGTCCACGCGGGTAGGCGAACCTTCCAGCCCGATTTTATGGGTATCCGCCCCAATGTCCGCGGCAGACCAGGTCAAGGTAACCTTGTCCTGCGCTTTGTGCGCCGCCATAAAGGAAGGATATTTGGGGGCATAATCGTGCGGCATCGTCATTGTAACGAGTACGGGCAGATCGGCTTCCAGAATTTGATGTCCGCCCTCAATGAGCTTTTTCACCACAATTTGGCTGCCGTTGGAATCAATGCTTTCGCAGAACGTAATCTGGGGAATGCCCAAGTGGAAAGCGATGCCCGGGCCGGTTTGGGCGGTATCGCCGTCAATAGCCATTTGTCCGCAGAGGATCAAATCGTACTGTCCGATTTTGCGAATGGCCGTGGCCAATGCATAGGAAGTGGCCCACGTATCCGAGCCGGCCAGCGCGCGGTCGGCCAGCAGAACGCCCTCGTCCGCTCCCAAGGCCAACGCCAAGCGAAGTACCGCATTGGCCTGGGCAGGGCCCATCGTCAAAACCGTTACTTTCGCGCCGGTTTTGGCTTTAATGTCCAACGCTTTTTCCAAAGCGTAATGGTCATACGGGTTCAAAATGCTGGGCACGCCCGCACGGATGAGCGTACCGGTTTTCGGATCCACCTTTACCTGGGTGGAATCGGGAACTTGTTTAATACAAACAATGATATTCATGCGTTATATCCTATTTCTTGAAAACTTCTCTGA
>CALVFE010000044.1 GCA_944326765.1 uncultured Elusimicrobiales bacterium
CTCTTTGCCCGTTAACACGATTGGTTTAGGCCACACTGCTTTTGCACTGTCGCTCCCTTACGAAAAAACAAGCCAGAGCCTGGCCGCCCCACTCTTTGCCCGTTAACACGATTGGTTTAGGCCACACTGCTTTTGCACTGTCGCTCCCTTACGAAAAAACAAGCCAGAACCTGGCCGACCAATTCTATACACGTTAGTACGATTCCTTTAAGCCACACCGCTCCAGCAATACTACTCTCCCTTTGTCAAGCAGTACCCCTCTGGAGCGCTTCTTCAGATATGATAAAATATAGATATGAATTCCCCCTTCCACATTTTATCTAAAGACCCGCATTCCAAAGCCCGCACCGGCATTTTATATACCCAACACGGCGCGGTGCATACGCCGGTTTTTATGCCGGTAGCCACGCAAGCCTGCGTCAAAGCCCTTACAGACGAAGATTTAAAAAACGCCGGCGCGGAATGCCTGCTCTCCAATACCTATCACTTGTATCTGCGCCCTACCACCCAAATCTTGCAGCAAATGGGCGGTATTCATAAATTTATGCATTGGAACGGCAGCGTGCTGACCGATTCGGGCGGGTTTCAAGTATATAGTTTATCTAAATTTCGCAAAATCAACGAAGAAGGGGTTACCTTTCAGTCCCACCACGACGGCAGCAAACATTTGTTCACGCCTGAAAACGTGATTCAATTTGAAAGTGAAATCGGTTCGGACATCTGGACAATGCTGGACGTCTGTATTCACGCCAAAGATCCTTCCAAACACGATGCACGCGAAGCGTTAAACATTACTAAACGCTGGGCGGAACGCGCCGCAAAAGCCTACGAAAAAACGGTCTCCGAACAGCATATCACCCAACTGGCAGACGGTTCTTTTAAAGTAGAAAATTCCCTTTTGTTTGGCATTATCCAAGGGGCGATTTTCCCGGACCTGCGCAAAGAAGCCGCCCAACATATGGCCGCGCTGCCCACCCACGGCTATTGCATCGGCGGGCTCTCGCTGGGCGAAACGTTGGAACAGATGAACGAATCCGTCCTCTCCGTTACCGAAAATCTGCCCGAAAACAAACCGCGCTATTTTATGGGACTGGGAACGCCGGTGGAAATTTTAAACGCCATTGAACGCGGCGTGGATATGTTTGACTGCGTATGGCCTACGCGGGTAGCGCGCAACGGAATGGCTATGACCAGCACCGGACGCGTCAACATTAAAAATGCCGAATACCGCACCCAGGAGATTCCGCTTGACCCCGAATGCGACTGCTATACCTGCCGCCGTTACTCCAGAGCTTATTTATGCCACTTGTACCGCTCGGCAGAACTTACCAGCCACCGCCTGATGAGCATACATAATATCCGTTTTTTAATTCGCTTGATGGAACGCGCCCGGGAAACTATTAAAAACGGCTCTTTTCTGGCATTTAAAGACGAGGTAATCGGCAAATACCAAAACTTCAAATAACCGCCCCTCTGTAGCAAGAAACTTGGTTTAAAAGGCTTCCTTTTTAACATACAAACAAATATCCCCCGGCGCAGCCGGGGGTTTTATGCATAAAAAATCCCCGGGAGGCATTTCCCGAGGATTTATAATGGCCAAAAACCGCCTAAAATTCCTGCGCCGGGGCAGACTCTTTTTTCTTGGGTTCGTACCTTGGCAGCAAGGAAAACAATGCATACGCGCTTAGCATCTGCAGCGTAAACGCGGCCGAAATAAATACGTATTTATAAACCGTCAACATTTCTACGCTGGGCGAAAGAACCGCCAGATAGAAAAATTGCCCGACCACCCGCAACAGCGGAACAAACGTAAAATCGGCATTCGTCAGTAAAGCAAGCAGCCCTTGCAACACAGTCAATACACAAACATAGCGTTCATTAAGCAGAATAAACACAACCTGCGAGGCATACAATACAAAAAAACCCATATGCAGCCGCAACAAGATTCCGCTGGAAGAAAGATCCTTCCCGATCAAAAATAAATTTACAAAAGCGCCAAACAAACAGAAGAAGAAAATAATCTTCACCCATATATTTAAAGCAAAATATCGTTTCACTAACATATACATAACTTACCGGGAAAGAGATAAACTCTCTTTTTGTCGATATCTTTTACGCGCCAGTTCAATCAGGCGCTGTAAAATTAAACTATAATCTTCGCCACATGCCTCAAACAACTGCGGGAAAAGACTGGTTTGACTCATACCGGGCAGCGTATTGATTTCGGAAAAATAATAGTTTCCTTCTTGATCCATCAAAAAATCTACGCGCGCCAGCCCGCTGCCGCGCAACGCCCGAAAGATATTTTCACTGTCCTGGCGCAGTTTCCGAGCGGTTTTTTCAGCAATATCCGCCGGCACCTTGGTTTCGCAGCCGCCGACGGTAATATACTTGGCTTCATAATCGAAAAATTCCCCTGCCAAGCTGCGCAGCTCCCCGCAAGCAGACGATTTGACGTTATCTTCATCGCCGTAGATCGCACAAAAAATTTCACGCGCGTGATCCACGCCTTTTTCCACCATCACATCTGTATCAAACTGCAAAGCGAACGCTACGGCTTCATGCAACTGGGACAGTTTTTTTACTTTGCGCACCCCTACCGAAGAACCCAAGCGAACGGGTTTTACAAATACAGGAAGCCCCGCCTGCACCACCCATTCTTCCAATTCCGTTTTATTATATTCCTTAAATTTAGAAACCACCCGATAAGGCAAAACAGGCGCTCCCGCGCGCGCCGCCATTATTTTGGAAATTTCTTTATCCATTCCCATAGCAGAGGCCAACACCCCGCATCCTACATACGGCACATTTAACGTTTCTAAAAAACCTTGCATCGTACCGTCTTCGCAGTTTGTTCCGTGCAACACAGGAAACACCACATCGGCTTTTATTTTCCAAGAACCGTCCCGCGCCGCCACATTGGCATCTGCCTGCAACAGCGGAATAACCGCCTTATCCTGTGGGGTTTGAAACCCGCAATGCTGCTGTAAGAACCAATGGCCTTCCTTGGTAATAAAAATAGGATAAATTTGGTATTTGTCTTTTTGGCGCGCCAAGATCTGACAGACGGTTTGCGCGCTATGAACGGATACTTCATGTTCCGTAGATTTTCCGCCGTATAGCACCACTACATTCAACATTTTTTCTTCCTTTATAAAAGGCCTGATGAAATTCATCAGGCCGGATAACGGTTCATCTATCTTCTCTAAAGATAGACCACTTCATTCGTCCGATAAAACTGTCTGTTTTCTCCAAAAAATCTTCTCCGTCAAAAAGCTCTTGCGGCTGGGGAACCGGATCGGCCACTTTAATTTCAGGCAAATCGGCCTCGGTCATCACTTTGGATTTTACCGTTTCCTCAATTGCAATGGGTTTTTCGGCAGGAACCGGCTTTTTTTCATCGGCGGCGGGCGATGAAACAGACGCCGGCGCCGCAGGAGCCGGATGAGGTGCTGCTACGGGAAGCGCCTGTTTGGAAGAAGCCCGCGCAGGAGCAACCGGTGAAGCCGCCGCTTTGCGAAGGGTTTCTTCTTTCACAGCGCGTTCTTTCTCTTGCACTAAACGAGCCGCCAGCAAGGCCGCACTCTGATTACGCAGCTGTTGGTTTTCTTTAGCAAGTTCTTTGGTTTCCGTTTCTAATTCTTCCGCGCGTTTTTTTAGACTACGGCTTTCCAAAGATAAGGCCGATTTTTCGCGTTCCAATGCTTCTTTTTCCTGATGAAGGGACTCTACATCTTTCGATAAACTTTCCTTTTCCGCATCTAACTGACGGGAACGGATATCTAAAGAATCCTTCTCTTTGGATAAAAATTCCACGCGATTCGCCAAGGATTCTTTCTCCCGGGTTAAATCTTCCGTCCGGGAAGAAAGTTCCGCTTTTTCACGGGTTAAATGCTCGGCACGGGCGATTATTTCTTCTTTTTCCCGGGTCAAGTTTTCGACATGAGAAGAAAGCGCTTCTTGCTGCCGGGCTAACTGTTGGGAATGGGAGGCAAGCTCCTCTTTTTCCCGGGTTAGATTTTCAGCGCGGACGGCTATTTCCTCTTTTTCCCGCAAAAGGCTTTCTTGCGCATTTTGCAATTCAGCATTATGCTGTGAAAGGGTTTCGTTATGATGAGTCAATTCCTCATTCTGCTGCCCTAAGACTTCAATTTTATGTTTCAGTTGTTCAATGACGGCGTCGTTATTATTAATTTTTTCCACCAGTTCTTTGAAATTCTTTTCCAACAATTCTTTTTCCTGACGCACCGCTTCCAACGACGCCTGCGCCTGTTCCAGTTCAGCGGCCAACCCGTCGCGCTGGCCTTCCAGCTTACGCAAACGTTCGGAAAAAACCGCCAGCTGTTTTTGGGCTCTTTTGGAATGGCTCTCTTCCAACTGTGCGATTTCCGCTTTCAACGCCAACAATTCGCGTTCTTTGGCTTCCAAACGGGCAAGCGCTTCTTCTTTTTCGGCGGCCGCTTTATGCAGTTTTAAATTTTCAGCCTTCAAGGATTCGATTTCTTCCACTTGCTTCATACAAGTATCGGAAATTTCCTGCAGCTGATTTTCCAAGCTGGAAACTTTTTGTTGGTATTCCTGCTTGATAGAAATAATGCGGCCTTCAAAGTCAAAAGATTTAAATCGTTCTTCCGCAGCCGTTAGCTGATCACGCAAAGAAAGGATTTCTTTGGCCTGCTCCGCAGATTTTTTAAGCGCTTCCATCTTTTCCTGCTGAGCTTTTTTAATTTCCCGGTCTAAAGCGCTGTTGACGGCTTTTAATTGGGAAGCCTTTTGCCGCAAACTGCTGATAATGCGTTCTTTTTCCTCCTGCTCGGCGTTGATGCGGCCGGCTTGCGCCGCCCGGGAAGAATTGGCCTGATAATGATAAATGGCGGTATGATCCGCGTCGCCCGCTTTAAAAGCCGGCGGGACAGGATCAAAGCTGCGCTGCACATCGGGTTCGCGGTAAGCAAGGCTGTTCTGCTGAGCGCGGGAAAGATTTTCCACACTGGCTTTCAAATTGGCAATGGTGCGGGAAAGGTGCTCCAGAAAAGCATCTTTGTCTTTTTGGCGTTCCATCGCTTCCCGCGTGCGCGCCAGTTCAGAAAGGATTAACTGGTTTTGAGTGGCGGAAGCTTCGAAACGTTCTTCCAGCTCTAAAATTTTTTGTTCCAATTTTTCAAAAGAACGTTCATATTGAACCGGTTTTGCGGGAAGGGATCCTTCCCGAGAGGGGTATGCATTTTCGGGTGAGTTGACAGCTGAAAAAGTCTGTTCTTTAAACTTTTCTAAAAATTGGGCGATATCCCCATGTCCGTCATATTGATTATTGTCTAACGCCATGCTTTTTCCCCGTCTTAAAATAGCCTACATTTAATTTAACCACAAACACCCGGTTACTGTCAACCCCGTTTTCTGACGGAGAAAACACAAACAGCCGCGCAGCTACAAACGCAATTTCCCGCGAACAGCTCCCACCAGATAAAAAGAGCCCGTACACAATACGCGCGGCGATTCTTTCGCCAGCATAAGAGCTTTCTTCCAATCCGGTTCAAACCGGACTTTTGCCTTTTTAGGAAGCGCAGCAAACAGCTCCACTTGTTCTGCGCCGCGGGCGGAAGGCGGTACGGTTAAAATAATTTGGGTAAAATTCGGGCATAAAAGCGCAAGCATTTTTTTATAATCTTTGTCTTTCATAAACCCGCACAACAAAGCCGTGTCGTGCGTAAAGGGCGTTTTCTGCCAAAAGTCCATCAACAGTTCCACCGCCTGCGGATTATGCGCCCCGTCTAAGATAAAGGTGTTTCCGCCGGATTGTGCCACTTCAAACCGGCCAGGAAGCCGAACGGTTTCAAGCCCTTGCCGAACGGCTTCTTCCGGCAAATTAAGATTTTTGGCCGCTTGATACGTTACACATGCGTTGATCGTTTGCCGGCGCCCCAGCGCATGCAATATCCATTCTTGATAATCGCGGGTATGCAAAACCGTCTGGTTGTTTACGAAATCATAGGCATACTCGTAAAAAGGCTCCCCCTCTTCCACGAACAACAGGGGCGCCTTTTTTTCTTTGGCCGTTTTGCGGATAACTTCGCGGGCGGCGGGATTAACGGTACCGCTGATCACGGGAACGCCCGGTTTAATAATACCGGCTTTTTCGTAGGCAATTTGAGACAGGCTGGACCCCAGGTATTGCATATGGTCTAAGCCGATAGACGTAATGAGGCTTAAAACAGGGTTGCACACATTAGTGGGATCTTTGCGGCCGCCCATGCCGGTTTCCAGCACGACATACTGCACTTGTTGTTTGGCGAAATAAAGCAAAGCCGCGGCGGTCAAAATTTCAAAGAAATTAAGTTCTTCCTCTTCTTCTTGAAAAACCGCTATGACGGCCTGTGAAAAACGTTGCTTGGAAATGGGTTTGCCGTTGATTTGAATCCGTTCGGTGGGAGATAGCAAATGAGGCGACACGAACAACCCCGTTTTGTAGCCGGCACATTCCAGCGTACGCGCCAGCATAGCGCTGACGGAACCTTTTCCATTCGTACCGGCCACATGAATAATTTTATATTGGTTTTGGGGATTCCCCAACCGTTCCAACAGTTCGCGAAATCCCTCCAGCCCCGCTCCGCAGCCGATGCCGGAACGCTTTAAAATATAATTAAAAACGATATCAAAACTCATTTTTATCGGGATTATACCGCCGTATATCCGCCCCTAAAGCCGTTAATTTTTGCTCTAAATTTTCATAACCGCGGTCTATGTGGTACACGCGTTCTACCTCGGTTTCGCCTTTGGCGCAAAGTCCCGCAATGACCAACGCCATCCCGCCGCGCAGATCGGACGCTTGCACATGCGCCGCGGAAAGTTCTTTAACCCCCGTCACGCGCGCCACGCTCTTTTCGGTAATGATATCCGCCCCCATACGCACCAGCTCCGGCGCGTGCATAAAGCGGTTTTCAAAAATATCTTCATCTACTTCGGCCGTTCCTTCGCATAACGTCATCAACGTCATCCACGGGGCTTGCAGATCCGTGGCAAAGCCGGGATAGGGAGCCGTGCGTATGCGCACGGGTTTAATCGTATCGTTATAGGGCAATACGCGGACACTGTCCGCCTGAATATCCAGCGTAAAACCGGCTTCTTGCAGATCTTCCCATAAAATGGAGTTATGCTCCGGCACGCAGCCCGCAACGGTAACATCCCCGCGGGTGGCGCACGCCGCCAACACATACGAACCGGTTTCAATGCGGTCGGCTACGACGGTATGTTCCGCGCCGTGCAGAGCCGTTTTGCCGTGTACCGTAACTTGTCCTTTCTCCCCCACTCGGATATCCGCCCCCATTTTGTTTAAAAAAGCAATGACGTCATCCACTTCGGGCTCTTTGGCGACGTTTTCCAACACCGTTTCGCCGGGAATCAAACACGCGCACATCAACAAGTTCTGCGTAGCCCCCACGCTGGGGAAACGCAGCACAATTTTGGCCGGAACTAGTTTTTGGGCGTGAATAATCACGTTGCCGGCTTTGGTTTCGCAGGAAGCGCCTAGTTTTTCAAATCCTTTTAGGTGAATATCCACCGGACGCACGCCAATGGCACAGCCGCCTGGCAGCGGAATTTCCGCCGTTTTGAAACGCGCCAAAAGCGGGCCGGCCACCCAAAAGCTTGCGCGCATTTGTTTGACGAGTTCATAAGGCAGGGTGTTTTTTAACGTACCGTCAGCCGTAACAATAACGGTACCGTTTTTATATTCCACTTTTTTGCCCAGATATTCCAAAATTTTAAGCGTGGTGCGAACGTCGCGCAGATTAGGTACGCGGTGCAATACGCACGGCTCATCGGTCAGCAGCGTGGCCACCAAAATCGGCAGCGCAGCATTCTTGCTGCCGCTGATATGCACCGTTCCATTCAATTTTTTTCCGCCGTGAATAATAAATCTGTCCATACAGTCTCCTAAAATGAAAAAGGTTAATTTTTACGGGCAAACACAAACCGCTCTATGTTAAATATATCTTTTTTTACCTCGGCCTTCCACCCGATTTCCATCAGCCCCCGCGCCAGCGGCCGCGGCTGGCCTTGGCAGAGTTCCAACGCCAACAAACCGCCGGGTTTTAAATAACCCTCCGCAGCTTCACACAGCGGGCGCGTAACGGCGTAGCCGTCCGCGCCGCCGTCCAACGCCAAACGCGGCTCGCGCTTTACTTCCCGCGTAAGACCCGCCAAATCGGCGGTTGGAATATACGGCGGATTGGAAATGATCAAATCAAACGTCCCCATTACATTTTCCCACAAATCGCTTTGCAAAAATTGAACACGCTCTTCCACCCGGTGCAGACGCGCGTTTTCCTGCGCCACCCGTAAAGCGGCGGGCGAAATATCCACCGCCAAAATACGCGCTTGCGGAAACTTATTGGCCAACGCCACCGCAATACACCCGCTGCCGGTACACATATCCAAAAAAGCATAACACCCTTTTCGGTCAAACAAAGCGGCGCACACTTCTACCAATTCTTCGGTTTCCGGGCGGGGCGTAAGCACATCAGGCGTTACGCGGATGTCCAGCCCGCAAAACGGCTGCACGCCCACAATGTGCGAAAGCGGCTCGCCGGCTTCTTTGCGCACCAGCATCCGTTCAAATTGGTTGACTGCTTCCGCCGACACACCCTCCCCTCCGTTCGCCAGCACCCATGTACGGCTGACGCCGAGAGCATAGGCCAACAGCCACTGGGCATTGGCTTGCGGCTCGTCCGACCCGGCGGTGGTAAGGCGTTGTTCGGCTTCTTGTAAAAGTTGGGAAATAAGAGGCATTCTTCTTCCTTGTAAAAAAGCCGGACGGTACCGCAACCGTCCGGCATCTTTTCGCAAAAAGCTATCAGATTTGCAGGTTTTTTAATTTTTGTTCCACGCGATAGGCGCGCAAATCTTCCAGAATCGGATCAATCGCTCCCTCCATAATCTCCATTAAGTTATGGTAAGATTTTTCGGTGCGGTGGTCGGTTACGCGGCTCTGCGGGAAGTTATAAGTGCGGATTTTTTCCGAACGGTCTCCCGTACCCACCTGCGCTTTGCGTTCATCATAAATTTCTTTATTGCGTTTTTCTTCTTCAATCTGGTAAAGTTTGGCGCGCAGCATAGCCATGGCTTTTTCGCGGTTTTTGCCTTGGTGGCGTTCTTCGCGGCACGAAACGACGATTCCCGTAGGTTTATGGATAATGCGTACGGCCGTTTCCACCTTATTTACGTTTTGGCCGCCCGCGCCGCCCGAACGACAGGTTTCCATTTCCAAGTCTTCGGGACGGATTTCAATATCAATTTCCTCGGCCTCCGGCATAATGGCTACGGTTACCGTAGAGGTATGCACGCGTCCGGAAGTTTCGGTATCCGGCACGCGCTGTACCCGATGGGTGCCGGCTTCGTTGCGAAGCCAAGAATAAGCGCCGTCCCCTTTAATAAACATACTGACGTACTTGCAGCCTTTAAGCCCGGTAGGGGTATATTCCAAAATTTCAGTTGTCCAGCCTTTCGTTTGGGCAAAATGCTGGTAAACGCGCAGAAGCTCCGCGGCAAACAGTGCCGATTCATCGCCGCCCGCGCCGGGGCGGATTTCCAAGTAAATGTTTTTGGAGTCATTGGGGTCGGGCGGAATGACCAGAATACGCAGTTCTTTCTGCAATTGGGGCAGTTTGGCTTCCAGTTCCGCCAGTTCGTCCGCCGCCATTTTGACAAGTTCCTTATCTTCGCCGGCTTCAATCATCGCGCGGTCATCGGCGATGGCTTTTTCGGTGGCGTTGATTTCCTGTTCTTTTTCGATAATCGGCTTTAAAAAGGAGTGGCGTTTGGCTTTCACCGCCAGTTCTTGGCTGGAAAGATTGCCGGAAGAAAGTTCTTCTTCCAGCTGTTTAAATTCAGTTACATATTTAGAGGTATCCATACAAATCCTTACGGTTCAACAACGGCACAAGCTACAAAGAAAAAGAGCAGACCCCCTTTCGGACAGTCTGCTCTTTTATAAAAGGGCTGCTATTTAGCTTCGGCTTCAGTCTTTTTGGCCGCGGCTTTTTTGGCCGGTTTTTTGGCGGCCGCTTTCTTGGCGACGGCCGGCTTTTTGACGAGTTTGGCCTTAGCTTTTACTTCGGTTTTCGGTTTGCGCACCAAGGTTTTGCCTTCGGTTTTCGCAAAGCGTTTATTGAATTTTTCCACCATACCTTCGGTGTCCAGTAATTTTTGTTTGCCGGTAAAGAAGGGGTGGCAGGCAGCGCAGATGTCCAGCTTTAAAGTTTTGGCCGTGGAGCGGGTCATAAATTTATTTCCGCACGCGCAGACGGCTTCTACGAATTCGTAAGTAGGGTGTATTTTCTCTTTCATTTTAGTCTTCCTTTAAAAATCTTATAGTTTATTTTACCATATATTGCGGGCTTTGGGAAAGCAAATTCTTTCCCGCCGCCCAGCTAAAAAGCGTTGACTTCCATTTGTTTGAAAAAGTCTTTATTGGACTTGGTGGAGGACAGCTTTTCCAACAAAAGCGTCATCGCATCCACCGAGCTTAAAGGCGCAAGCACCTTGCGCATAATCCAGACTTTGTTCAGTTCGTCTTCCGTCAGCAGCAGGTTTTCCTTGCGGGTGGAGCTGCGGTTGATGTCCACCGCCGGGAAAATGCGCCGTTCGGAGAGTTTGCGATCCAAGGTCAATTCGCTGTTCCCCGTTCCTTTAAACTCTTCAAAAATGACTTCGTCCATACGGCTTCCGGTGTCAATCATGGCCGTAGCGATAATGGTTAAAGAACCGCCTTCTTCAATGTTGCGCGCCGCCCCCAAGAAACGTTTGGGCTTTTGCAGCGAAGTAGCTTCCAGCCCGCCGGTCAGCACGCGGCCGGAGGAAGGCGCTACCGTATTGTACGCACGGGCCAAGCGGGTGATAGAGTCCAGCAAAATTACCACATCTTTGCCTTGCTCGGCCAGGCGTTTGGCTTTTTCCAGCACCATTTCGGCCACCTGTACGTGGCGGTCGGCCGGTTCGTCAAAGGTAGAAGCCACCACTTCGCC
>CALVFE010000045.1 GCA_944326765.1 uncultured Elusimicrobiales bacterium
TACAGAGGACATAACATTGTATGACCGTAAGAGTTAGATTTGCCCCGTCTCCGACTGGGTTTTTACATATCGGAGGGGTTCGTACTGCGCTTTTCAACTACCTTTTCGCCAAGAAAAATAAAGGCACGTTTTTACTCCGCATTGAAGACACCGACGAGGAACGCTCCACCCAAGCCTCCACCGACGCTATTTTTGAAGGAATGCAATGGATGAATTTAACTTGGGACGAAGGCCCCATGCCCGACGGCACCAATAAAGGCCCCGACGCCCCCTACTATCAAGCCATTCGCGCCGATCAAGGCATTTATAAAAAATACATCGACCAACTGCTGGCCGAAGGCAAAGCGTATAAATGCTACTGCACCGAAGAAGAACTGGAAGAAAACCGCCAGAAATGCCTGGCAGAACACCGCCCGCCCAAATACAGCGGCAAATGCAGCCACCTGACGGAAGCCCAGCAAAAAGAATTGGAAGCCCAAGGCCGCAAATACGTCATTCGTTTCCGCATGCCGCAGGAAGGCGACGTGGAATGGGACGATATGATCCGTGGACACGTCAAATTCGCCAGCAAAGATTTGTATGATCTCGTGATTCAGAAAACCAGCGGCTACCCGACTTACAATTTCGCGGTGGTAGTCGATGACCATTTGATGCGTATGACGCACGTAATCCGCGGGGACGATCACATCTCCAATACGCCCGCCCAAATTCAGATTTACCGCGCGCTGGGCTGGAAAGAACCCGTATTTGCCCACTTGTCTATGATCCACGGGCCGGACGGCAAAAAGCTTTCCAAACGCCACGGTGCGACCAACGTCGTAGAATTTCGCAATATGGGCTATCTGCCCGAAGCGCTTAAAAACTATTTGGCGCTGTTGGGCTGGGCTACGCCCGATTCCCAACAGTTATTTGCCCCCGGAGAGCTGGAAGAAAAATTTGATATTTCCGGCTGCCAGCCCAGTCCGGCGGTAATGGATCCGGAGAAGCTCAACTGGATGAACGGAGAATATATCCGTGCGACTTCCATTGCCCGCTTGACGGATTTGGCGCTGCCGTTTATTGAAAAAGCCGGCATCAACCTCACCGGTGTGGACCGCACCCGGCTGGAAGGAATCATTGGTTTAGAGCAAGAAAAATACAAACTTTTAACCGAAATTCCGGATTTAATCCGCTTCTTCTTTGAAGAACCGGTTTTTGAACAGGAAGCCATCGACAAAGTTTTCTCCAAACCGGAAGCCAAACAAGTTTTGGAAGGAATGATTCAAGTGTACGGCAATTTGGCAGACTTTACGGAAGCCAGCCTAGAAACCGCCGCGCGCGCTTATGCCAAAGAAAATGGCATGAAGGCCGGTCAAATCTTTCACCCGGTGCGGGTGGCCGTTTCCGGCCGCACTCACGGACCGACCTTATTTAAAATGCTGGAATATATGGGAAAGGAAACCGTAATCGCGCGGTTGAAAAACGCGCTGAAGTATTGCAAATAACTCCGCCTGCAGGCAAGGAGCCGCCATGAAATACTGGTTTTTTGACGGAAATGATGTCGTCGGGCCGTTTGAAGCAAAAGAACTCGCCGCGCGGCCCGGTTTTGCCGCGACCAGTTTGGTGTGCCCCGAAAATTACAGTGAAGACGAAGACAGTTGGAAAATGGCTGCCGCATTTGCGGAATTCCATTTTGATCCGAAAGAAATTTTAGCGATGCGCCCGCCGGAAGCGGAAACAGGTTCCTTCGACGAAGAAATGAACACGCTGCTCCGGCAGCATTCCCCGCTGGGAGAGATGGAAGACAGTCTGATTGCGGAATCTGCTTCTTTGGAAATTCCCAAAAAACCGGCCAAACCCGGTCCGATAGAAGATTATTTCAACAATATTCAAGGCGAAGATTTAGGAAACATCTTAGGCATACCCGATCCGAATGAAAATTCGGATATGAACTTGGCACGCGCTTTCCAAACTCAATTTGGAAAAACCACTCCGCCATCAGATAAAGAAGTCCGCCCCCTTGAAAAGGATCCTTTTGATGAATTTGCCGCTGAAGAAGACTCCGCCGAAGCGGAAGAGCCTGACCCCGCCCCGCGTACCGCTCGGGCGGGAAATGCATCTTTTGTAAAGGCTTCCGACAACAATACGACCAAATCCGTTCACGAAACGCTGCCCCCTGCGAAAGAAACGGCCGCGGCTCCCCAGCCGTTACCCGTTTCGATTCCCATTTCCCAAATTTCGGAAGAAGAAATAGTATTAACTGTACACGGGCAGGAAACGCCAGCCTCCGAACCGAAAACCTCGCAAAAAGCCGAACCGCCGCATTTGGTACAATCCCCGGATTTTACCGCACAAGAAGATCTTCCGCGTGCGCAGCTGCCCGTCTTGGATCAACCCGAAACACAAATTCCGCCGCTGCCGGAAGATGCCACATTGCCGCTGACGCAAAACGCCTCTTCTTCCACCGCTGCCGCGCAAGACCCGATTTTAGAAGCAGCCCAGCCGGAAAAATCTTCTTCTGCCGCAACCGAAGAACGCGACTCAGCGGAAACAGTTTCCCAATCGGATCTTCAGCCGCAGGAAACGACCGCTTTGTCCCAAACGGCGCCGCAGTTTCCGATGCAAGAGGAGCTTCAACCGCAAGAATTGGTGCCAGCCAAAAATACGGCCGAATCGGAACCGACGCATCTGAAATTGCCAGAAACGGACACGGAACCCGAAGATCCCAAAGAAGCCACCGTCAGGCATATTTTGGAAGGAAAACTGGAAGTAACACCTGCTGCGGAAATCGCGGAACCCATCAAAAATGTACCGGTGGAACCGCAAGTAAATCATGTACGCACGCGCCTCAAACAAACGCCGGAAATAGAAGCTTTTTTAACTAAAACGCAAAACGAGCGAATGGAACGGGAAAAATCCCATAAAAAAGCCATGGCGGCTTTATCGGTGTTGGTGGCGTTGCTGGCGGTGGGAGCGGCTGCTTATATGAATCAAACCGTTATGAAACAGCCGGCCGCTTCCATTCAGGCGCCGGAATCTCAAACCCGTACGGAACCGAATGTCCTGCCAACTACAGAAAAAGACACTTTGGAATTATTGCCGGATATCCCGGTACCGCCGCCGCCGGAAAAAATCGAAGAGCCCACCCTCGGCGAAAAAGCTTTGGAAATCGTACAGAAATACCAATTGCCGGGCAATAAAGGGTCTGTCGTATCCTATTTGGAACGTTTATACCGTCCGCAGCTCTCCCAAGGGTATATTGGAAACTGGTCTGTAGAACCTTTGCATAAAAGCACATATATTGTAAAATACAGGTTGACTAAGACGCGTATGGAACCTATCGTATATATTTTTCAAGCGGACGCGGCAACGGGTAAATTAACGGGGGCGCTAAACAATATAACACTGGACTTAGTAGGAAAAATTCAATAGAAGAGGGTTGCTTATGATATTGATGGACGACTTGTTTAAATTGATGAAAGCCAAAAACGCTTCTGATATTCACCTGACGGTGGGAGTGCCGCCGGTGTTGCGCATTCAGGGGCGGCTGTACTCCACGCAATTTGAACCGCTTACCAAAGAAAGCGCGCAAACGCTTATTTATTCAATTATGACCGACGAACAACGCCAGCAATTTGAAGAAAATCTGGAACTGGACTTTTCGTTTGGTATTAAATCCCTCGGTCGTCTGCGCGTAAACATCTATAAACAAAAAGGCTGTGTGGCCGCCGCACTGCGTTCCATTCCCAACGATTTCAAATCGTTTGAAGAGCTCAACCTGCCACCGGTGGTTTATAATATCATGAAACTCAACAAAGGGCTTGTGTTGGTAACCGGGTGTACGGGTTCCGGTAAATCTACTTCTTTGGCGAGTATGATCAACTACTTGAATATGAATGAAAGCAACCACATCATGACGGTAGAAGACCCCATCGAATTCGTCCATCCGCACAAACGCAGTATTGTAAACCAGCGCGAAGTGGGCGCGGACACTCACTCCTTTGCCGCCGCCTTAAAACACTTCCTGCGCCAGGACCCCGATATTATTCTGGTAGGCGAATTGCGCGACCGCGAAACCATGGAAGCTTGCCTTACCCTGGCGGAAACCGGACACCTTGTCTTTGCCACCCTGCATACCAACGATGCGGTACAGTCCATCAACCGTATTATTGACGTGTTCCCGGCAAACCAGCAGCCACAAATCCGCACTCAGCTGTCGTTTGTATTGGAAGCCATTTTATCCCAACAGCTCATTCCCACCTTAACCGGAGGACGCGCCATGGCGTGCGAAGTGTTGCTGGCAAATTCCGCGGTGCGCAGCCTGATCCGCGACGGCAAAGCCGAACAGATCATCTCTACCATGCAAACCAGCGTGGGGGTGGGTATGATTACCATGAACCAGGCCTTGGGCGACCTGTATATCCAAAAGAAAATCAGTTATCAGGAAGCGCTGTCGCATACAGGCGATCCTTCCGGGCTGAAAACCTATCTCCAGCAAAAACTGGGTACCACGCATTTCAAATAAACCTGTTCCGTTAAAAAAACGCCTTGGAAAAATCCAAGGCGTTTTTTTCTTATTATCTTTCGGAATATTCTCCCTGCAACATTCACTTTTTCAAGCTACACAAACGGCTTCCGCCCCGAAACCATAGTTTTTCACTTCCTTTTCCCCAGCCGAAAATCAAGCGGAAATACTCTTCGGAAGAAACCGAAACAACCGGCTCTTCCCAAAAAGCAATTTTACAACCACCTACTGTTTTGGCGGATAAGGCACATCCCTTCCGGCCGGATCTTTACCGTCTATCAACCCTTCCTGTTTTTGGTGTCCGGCCAGCTCGGCTTTATTACGCAGCTTACGATGGTAAGTAATGGCAAAACGGTGCACCTCGTCGCGGATTTCCATCAGCAAATTTAAAGCCGGATCTCCAATAGGCAGTTTTATGCTCTCCGCCGAACCGGGCAAATAAATGCCTTCGTGCGTCTCCGCCAGCGAAATAAATGGAATATGAATCCCCGCCCGGTCAAACGCATTCATCGCGGCAGAAATTTGGCTTTTTCCGCCGTCTAACAAAATAAGATCGGGCGCTTGGGAAGGGTCGCGCTTGATTTGGCGCAGACGGCGGTAAACGCTTTCTTCCATCATCGTAAAATCGCTGCCGCCGCGTTCGGGCAGTTTGGAACGGATTTTAAAACGGCGGTAATGTTCGTGATTTTTTTCGCCGTTGATATAGCACACCATACAGCCTACGGCTTCGCGGCCAAATAGATGGGAATTGTCAAACGCTTCTATATGAGCGGGCAATTTGTGCATTCCAATCACCTGCGCTAATCTTTTTAGCTTGTCGGTATTTTCCATAGCAGTAGTAATCTGGTCGTCTTTAAACCGCCCGACGATTACCCGCTCCTGCATATGGGACAGTGCATGCAAAAAATTACGATACACCGCAGCTTTTTCGTATTCCAATTTCTCCGCATGCTGGCGCATCAGCGCGGTAATGCTTTCGGTAATATTTCCGAAATTGCCGTCTAAAAAATCCGCCATGCGCTGCGCAATGGCGCGGTAATCCTCATACGAAATTTTCCCCGTGCAAGGGGCTGGGCACTGGCCTGTATGATAATAAATGCACGTATTGATTTTACGTTCGGCCAACGGTTTCTTCCGCGAGAAATTCCACTTGCACGGGCGCAAAGGGGCATATTTGCTTTTCCACAGAAAACGCATCAGACTTTTAACGATGCTGGATTTGGGATACGGGCCGAAATACAAGTCTTTCCCGCGCACCACCCGCCGGGTAAGCTGCAAACGCGGGAAGTCCTCCCCCATGGTAAGCTTTAAATAAGGATAGCTTTTGCCGTCTTTCCCCAGGGAATTAAAAAACGGTTGGTATTGTTTAATCAGTTTTTCTTCCAACACCAGCGCATCGCGTTCACTGGCGGTGGTAACATAATCGATTTTGGCAATCAGGGGAAGCAGACTGGGCAGTTTCCAGCCGCGGGAATAGAGGTTGGATTCCTGAAAGTATTGTTTGACCCGGTCGGAAAGATTTTTGGCTTTTCCCACATAAATAATGGTGCCCTCTTTAGAGCGCATGATATAAACACCGGGTTTATTTGGTAAAATATTAAGCCTGGGATCCATACTTTTATTTTAACATTTCCCGCGCCAATCCACCGGACTGTTAAAAAGAAGTTGACCCGATAAAAATAAAAGGATAAAATATAAATAACCGATTTTTGTATAGAGGAATTATTAAATGGCAAAATTAAAAACTGGTAGACATACAAGCGCCATCAAAGCGCAGCGCCAAGCTGAAAAAAGAACTTCTGCAAACAAGGGGCTTACCAAAAAAGTCCGCTTGGCCACCAAAGCCGTAGCCGCTTCTATTAAAACGAAAGCCGCTACACTTAAAGAAGAATTAAAGAAAGCGGAATCTTGCATCGATAAAGCCGCCAAGAAAAACGTCATTCACTGGAAAACGGCTGCCCGCAAAAAATCCCGCTTGGCCAAAGCCGCAAATAAAGCCGCTAAATAAGCTGCTGTCCATTTAAAAAACCGCCCTTAAAAGAGGGCGGTTTTTTATTGTAAAAAGCCCCAAATCTCCCAGATATGCCTATTTCCCTGCCCCAATGATTCACTTCGTAGAAAGGATTGTTTTCTGCGCAGAGGCATTTTTTCTTTCCGCCGCCGCTCATAAATTTCAAAACGCCGCTTTGGTGCGGCGGGATTTTCGTTTACGATGGGCTTCCCCAACGAATTTGTTGCTGCAAACAAAACAACGGCGTTTCTTTCTTAGAAACGCCGTTGTTAAAACCCAACAGATTAATTAGGCTTCCGGTACATGTTTGTATTTAAATATGATCGCAAACAGAATCGCCACTACCAACGAGAAACCCGCAAAGATAAACCAGGATTCACTCCACCCGTTCATAATAGCCCGAGATACATCTGCCGGATATACTGAACCCGCAGGCAAGAATCCATGTGCCGCCGTATAAGCATTGATATGGACATTGACCAGCTTATTAATCACCCACTGGGCGCCCATCGTACCAATCATCGCGCCGAAACCATTGGTCATCAGCATAAATACGCCCTGCGCGCTGGAACGAATGGCGGGATCGGTTTCTTTATCGACATACAGCGAACCGGATACGTTAAAGAAGTCAAACGCCACCCCATATACGATCATGGAAAGCACCAACAGTACAATCCCCGACGCGGTGGAAGGATTTCCAATTCCAAAGAAACCAAACCGCAGCACCCAGGCAAACATACTAATCAGCATCACTTTCTTAATACCAAAGCGTTTTAAGAAGAACGGAATCAGCAAAATACAAAGCGTTTCGGACATCTGGGAAAGAGAAATAAGCGCATTGGCGTTATTGGCCCCCCACGAACCGGCAAAACCCTCTAAGGAGTTAAACCCATTGATAAACGGGTTGGCATACGCATTGGTAATCTGCAACGACATTCCCAATAACATAGAGAAAATGAAAAAGATCGCCATTTTCTTTTCTTTGAAGAGGGCAAAAGCTTTCAACCCCAATGCCTCCGCCAAGGATTTAGCTTCCGTCTGACAAGCGGGGCAATTAGGCAGGGTAAAAGCATAAATTCCCAATAACAGCCCCAACGCGCCGGAAAAATACCATTGTACATAGGTGTTTTGAAAACCCGTAAAGTTAGACACCAACATGGCGCAAATAAAACCCACCGTTCCAAAAACACGAATAGGCGGGAAGGCCGAAACGGTATTGAAATTATGCTGCCGCAAAACAGTATAAGCCACCGAGTTGGAAAGCGCCAACGTGGGCATATAAAAAGCCACGCTGAATAAATACATACCAAATACGGCCGCAAAGCTGACCTGCGGTAACGACCCGAAATAGGCCGCAGCGGCCATACCGGCCGCGGCTAATAAATGACAAATTCCCAGCAATTTCTGAGCCGGTATCCAGCGGTCTGCCACAATACCAATAATTGCCGGCATAAAAAGCGACACAAAACCTTGTGCCGCATAAAACCAACCGATTTTTTCAGCCAGTCCTGCACCCGCCAAGAACGTACCCATAGAAGTAAGATACGCGCCCCAGATTGCAAACTGGAGAAAATTCATTACAGTTAAGCGAATTTTAATGTTCATAAGCAAAATACCGCCGGAAAATCCGACGCCGATGTACGAACCAACCTCCGTAGAATAGACGGGAAAAGCCACGAAAGCCTTCTTCCCGCCGCTAAAATCATTGTACAAAAAAAGCTATAATATAGGAAACAAACCCGCACCGCCGGAGAGGGAGGTTTCAAAATGGCAGATTATAGTTTTGACATTGTTTCCAAAGTGGATCTGAACGTAATTTCCGAGGCCGTTACCGCCGCCAATAAAGAAATTATGAACCGATACGACTTTAAAGGGAGTAATTCCAATATCGAGCTGAACCAAAAAGACAACGAACTCAAACTGGCTTCCAGCGACGAGTATAAGGTAAATACCCTGCGCGATATTATTTTTACGCGCATTGCCAAACGAGGCATTCCGCTAAAAAATATGCTCCCCCAAAAGATTGAAGCCGCCTTGGGCGGAAACGCCAAGCAGACGGTTAAGATCCAACAGGGTATCCCGTCCGAAAAAGCCAAGGAAATTTCCAAAGTCATCAAGGACGCCAAATTAAAAGTTTCCGCCTCCATTCAAGGGGATCAACTGCGGGTTTCGTCAAAATCCAAAGACGAACTGCAAAATACCATGGCTCTTTTAAGAGGCAAAGATTTTGGAGTAGAACTGCAGTTTACCAATTACAGATAACTATGAAAAAAATACTCATATCCTTTTTGGCGATGATTTTCGCCATTCCCTGCGTCTGCGCGGCAGACGCCGCGGCTTCGCTTGAATTTTACAAGAAGCAAGCCCTTACGCTTTCCGCCCAACCCACCCGCGAAGAACGCGCCTTTGCAAAATCCTTGGCGGACGGTTTGGGCACCTGGATTAAACAAAACCCGAAACAGCCGGCCGTAGTAGATGCTCTTTTGCTTCAGGCACGTTTATATGTTCGGGCCAACGATAATGACCGGGCATTGGTTACCTTATTCAAATTACGCAAAATGTACCCACAGACGGACTTGGCATTGCTCAATCCGCTGATGGCAGATGCGGTACTGGCCGTCAATGCCAAAAACCGGGATACGGCAACTTCCCTTTTTGCAATGACTCTCCCGGAAGAAGCCAAAACCCCGGCACAACGCCAAGCCCAGGCGTTATACGCTTTATCCAAATTGCCCGGCCGCTCGCTTTATCAGCCTGCGGCACAGGCTTTTGAAGATTTCTTTGCTGAAAATCCGAATTATGAGTCCATGGATATCGTAGAACTTTGGTATGGGGATTTGCACCGCGTCAACGAGAATTACCTGGCCGCTATTTCGCAATATAAAAAATCCGGGGAATTATACCCCCAAACACCGTATCGGGCGGCCAGTCTGCGCTTAATTGGCGATATTTACGCGGACAATTTAAAAGATACGGCCAGCGCCATGGCCACTTATACCCAAGTATTGCGGGAATTTCCCGGCTCCTCCGAAACGGGCATTGTATATAAACACATGGCTATTTTAGACGAGAACAATAAGCAATACGACAGTGCTCTCATTAATTATGACAAAGCCATTGAGCTGTTAGGAGCTACTCCGGCCGCCTATGAAGCCTATCAGGGAAAAGCAGACGTATATGTAAAAATGAAAGATTATCAAGAAGCTTACAATACCCTGCACCAAACGGCGGCTGTATTTAACGGCGATGAAGAGAAAGCGACCGAAGCCTTATTGAAAGCGGCTGATATCGCCCGCAAGAAAATGCGCGATCAAACGAAATATGCCCAGTCTTTGGAAAAGGCGCTCTTATCGCACCCGAAAGGGAAAAACGCCCCGCAGCTGATGTATGATTTAGGACGCGCCTACGAGCAACAAAACCGCAATGCGCAGGCAATAGAAATATACAAAAAATTGATTATTAACTATCCGACAGATAAACTCGCTTCCAGCGCTCAGGGCCGTCTTGCTCGTTTGCAAAAATAAATTGGCAGCCACAAAAAACCCGCGTTTTAGAACGCGGGTTTTTTAATTTAGAAAACGTAATAATGATAGGGATCCGTTTCTCGCTTCAATGATCCGCCTAAAGATCTACAAATACTTTCCTCTTTTTCGTTGCTGGAAATACACAAACGTCCTCCAAAAGCTTGCAAACTGGCTCCTTGGTCATATGGAACCCCTATCTGCGGGAAAGAACCGATACCCCCTCGGCAATAAATAGAACCGTCATTGCTCAGCAAAGGGCATTCAATATCGGAAGAAAACAAGACACATTCCGTATTTTCTCCTCCCGAAACACAGGCATAAGGCGTCATACCCGACGGGATAGAAATATCTAAATTATCCCAAGTAGAACTATACTCTCCGTTGGCTAAATAATAAGCTTCCTGCGCCTGTTTTACACTGGCCATAAACGGAAGCACCTGCGCCACACGGCTCTTGGCTACAGCCAACTCGTACTTTGGCAACGCCACCGCCGCCAAGATACCAATAATCAAAACTACGACTAACAACTCTATTAACGTAAAACCTTTTTTCATAGAAAACTCCTCAGCGCGTTGATTTAAAGACTTATTTACAAGTCCTGCATTTACCGCCGACAAATCAACGCTAGAGGAAGTTTATCAAAAAAAAAAACGCGTCAAGGGGCGAGCCGCCCCTCCCCACTCTATGCCCGTTAGCACGACTCGTTTAGGCCACACTG
>CALVFE010000046.1 GCA_944326765.1 uncultured Elusimicrobiales bacterium
CACATTGCCCCAGTTAATATAGGAAAGCGAAACTTGTTCAATCCGATCGCCGATCGGGATCAAATACACGCCCGGTACGACTTTTAAGGAAGAAACGCGCACGATATTGCGGTAATGCGGCAGAAATAAAAGAACTTTATTCCCTTTACGCATGGCAAACTGCTGGCAGAGCGCACCGACTACATCGGCCAATCCGCCGGTTTTGCAAAATGGAAAAGCCTCGCTGGCGGCTAAAACGATATTCATTTATTTTTCCTCCTGGGGTACTTCAGATTGAGTTGCGGCAATATCCGCAGACGCCTGCGTCTGCGGCGCGTTTATCGGTTCCGCTACCGTGTCCGAAAGTTCCTGCGCGGGAACTTCGGCAGGCTGGGGCTGCTTTTCTTCGGCGGCGGCCGGCTCTCCTGCTTCAGCGGACGTTTCGGGCACGGGGGCTTGCTCCGATGGAGCAAAGGCGTCCTCCGTTTGGGTTTCCTGCCCAAAGAAATCGCCCTTATTATAGCTGTTGCGCGTATAGAAAGGATCGGCCGAAGAACCCAGCGCTTCCAGGCGTTCTTCGCCTTCCAATTCTTCCACCGGGATAATAGCCGGCTCAGCTAACGGCGGAAGCGGCTCGCCAAACGGCAGGTCTTCCTGTTTCTCACGCAAAGACTTCGCGGCAAACACCTGCAAATCGGGCAAATCGGAAATTTTATTCAGGCCAAACATCCGCAAGAATTCGTCGGTAGTGCCATAAACCATCGGACGGCCGACGGTGTCTTTCTTGCCGACCACGCGCACGAGCGAACGCTCCAACAGCCGCTCGAGCGGCCCGGCCACGTCCACCCCGCGTATGGCTTCCATTTCCGCCCGCGTAATGGGCTGTTTGTAGGCCACAATCGCCAAGGTTTCCAACGCGGCGTTGGAAAGTTTGGTGGTCATTTTTTCGTTATATAACCGGCGCACCCAGCGGCCGTATTCGGGTTTGGTGGACATTTGGAACCCGCCGCCCACTTCTACTATTTGCACGGCGCTGTTGCGGCGGATATAATCATCTTGAATTTCCAAAATCATTTCCCGCACGCGCCGGGCGTCCACGCCGTCAATTACGTCGGCAATACGGCTGGGTTTGAGCGGACGATCGGTAATAAATAAAAGCGTTTCCACAATCTGTTTAAATTCGCTCGTAGGAACGAGTTCAAAAGGTTTTTCCGAAGGATTAGCCGCGGGGGCGCCGCTCGCGGCAGGCTGAGCGAGGGACTCTGTTTGCGGCGTTGGCGCATCAGCTGGGTGCGCGGCGGATTTCAACTCTGCGGAAGCGGCCGGCTCGTTGGATTGGGTTTCCGGCGCGGCGACGCCGGCGGAGGTTGCTTCCTGCGAAGCGGCAGGAGCAGCGTTTTCGGTTTCTGGCAATTGTTCTTCGGTTTGCATATCAAAATCCTCCGGGGCGTTTATTTTTCTTCGCCGTGCATTAAGGTTTTAAAATCTTTGTCTTTATTTTCCGGATTTAAATAAATCCGAATCTGACCCAGTTTTTCATCTTGCCGGGCGATAAGCTTTTTGATTTTCATCAGCTCCAAGAGCGCCATAAAGCAAGTAATGATTCCGCGCTTCTTGGTTTCGCCCACAAAGATATCGTCTAACAGCACCCACTCGCGGTGTTTGAACATATCCACCACTTTCTCCATTTTCATTTCAATGGGGAATTCTTCCACCTTTAAAAGTTCAATGCGTTTGCGTTCGTCTAAGCGTTCAAACGCGCGCTTGACGGCGGAAAGCAAATCGAACATTTGCAGGTTGATGACTTTTTCTCCGTCGTCAAAAATAGGAGCGGAGCGGTAAAAATTGTCTTTATTTTCTTCAAACTTCTGTTCCAAAAATTTGCTGGCTTCTTTGTATTTTTGGTATTCCACCAGCTTGGCCACCAGTTCTTTTACGGGGTTAGGGCCTTCTTCCTCGGTGGTGGGTGCCTGAGACGGCAGCAGCGTTTTGGCTTTAATTTGCATCAGCGTGCTGGCCATTACCAAAAATTCGCCGGCCACTTCCAGGTTCAGCTCCTTCATTACGTTCAAATAATCCAAGTACTGCTTGGTAATCTCCGCGATGTTAATGTCGCAAATGTCCAGATTGTCTTTTTTAATCAAGTGCAAAAGAAGGTCCATCGGTCCTTCAAACACGTTGATATGAACATTAATCGGTGCGGGAGCCAGCATAATTATCTTGTAACCCTCATTGCTTTTTTAACGGCCGTAAGCGTTTTGGCGGCATGGGCGCGGGCGCGTTCTTTGCCTTCGGCCACGATTTTTTCCAACAAAGCGTCATCGTTTTCAAACATTTTGCGCCGTTCGGAGAACGCCTTTAGTTCCGGCTCCATCAAAGCAAACAGTTCCTTTTTGCACGCCACACAGCCCAGCGCGCCCGCCTTGCATTCCTCGCAGCGTTTGGCGGCGTTGGGATTGTAAATCTGATGGAAAGCATAGACTACGCACCCGTCGGGGTTGGCGGGATCGTTGGCTTTTTTCTTATTGGGATCGGTAAACATCGCCATTACTTTTTTGCGGACGGAATCCAAATCTTCGCCCAAGTTAATCGTGTTGTTGTAGGACTTGGACATTTTCCGTCCGTCAATGCCCGGCACGCGCGCCACGTTGGTGTAGAGCGGCGCGGGCTCGGTAAATACTTCCACCCCGTAAATTTCGGCAAACCGGCGCGCCAAATCCCGCGCGATTTCCAAGTGGGCGGTTTGGTCTTTTCCCACGGGAACGTAAGCGGCCTGTTGAATGAGAATATCCGTAGCCATCAGCACCGGATATCCCAAAAATCCAAAGGAGGAAATATCCTCGTCGCCGGCGATGGAATTGATTTTTTCGCCCAAGGATTTTTCGTCTAACTGACCGGCGTATTTTTGTTTTAAAAGTTCTTGAATTTGTTCTTTGTAAGTGGGGTTTCTAAGCAGCCAACCCAAGGGGGTAATCATTCCCAAGAGGGTATTAAGTTCACTCACTTCCGGCACATCGGACTGGATAAAAATGGTGCATTTTTTAGGATCCAACCCGGCGGTCAGCCAATCGACTAGCATATTGCGGCTGTTTTCGGCCAGATTTTCGGTATGTTCATAAGCGGTGGTAAGGGAATGCAAATCCGCCACAAAGAAATAACAGTTGTACTTTTCCTGCAAAGCCACCCAATTTTTAAGCGCTCCGTGGAAATTGCCTAAATGGAGTTTACCCGTCGGTCGCATACCGGAAAGTACGATTTTGTCAGTTTGCATAAACACCTCTACATTAAAATTTTAGAAAAAATTCCAATCAGCAGCATCGTAGGCGGCAAGAGAATATATTTAACGGCGCCCGTTAAAATAAGCGCCAGCACCACATACATTCCATATCGGCCGAAGAAGCCGTCATACTTAATTGCCGCCCGCACCGGCAGCAGCGCCGTGACAATACGGCCGCCGTCTAATGGCGGAATGGGAATCAAATTAAATACGGCCAAAAACACGTTGATAAACATGGCGTATTGCAAAAACAGAAAAATTTGTTCCAACGTTCTCTCGGAAAAAGAAGCCTGCATCAATAGGAAAATTTTCATTACCAGCACACACACTACCGCCAGCAGCAAATTAACCGCCGGCCCGGCAAAAGCCACTTTGCCCATATCCCGGTGCGGAGACGGAAACCGCAAGGGATTAATCGGTACGGGTTTTGCCCAGCCAAAAAGCGGCATCCCCGTCAGCCAGCACAAGGCCGGCACGGCCAGCGTGCCGATTAAATCTATATGATGCAAGGGGTTGAGCGTCAGCCTTCCGCTCAGGTAAGCGGTATCGTCTCCCATACGATAAGCGGCCAGCCCGTGTGCAAACTCGTGCAGGATAATGGAGAAAAATAAAATGGGTAAAAATACAATTACTTCCATACCCTATTATTTTACTAATTTATCCCGGTTCCTGCACGCGCGCGGGAAAGGATTTTTTCCCCAGAAAACGGAAGACTGCCCCGTTTAGTTGAGTTTGGATTTGAAGTTTTTATAGGCCGCCGCGCACAATACGACGGAAATGACGGCCAGCCAGCAGCAATTCTGCCAGAAGAAGGCGGCGTCGCCCCCTTTGAGAATAATGGAGCGGAAGTTTACCACGGAATACATCATCGGATTTAAATAACACAGCCAGCGGAACATCGTCGGGATATTCGCCACCGGAAAAAATACGCCGGAAAGCAAAATAGCCGGCATTAAAAAGAGTGCGCTGGCCATCATAGCCTGCTGCTGGGTATGTACCACGGTGCTGATAAGCAGTGCGCACGCAAGCGCGGAAACGGCAAACAATACGGCATTAACCGCAATCTGCCACAGATTCCCCCGAAACGGAATACCGAACCCTACCACCCCGATAAATAAAATTAACCCCACGATGCACAGCCCGATAACGAAATACGGCAGCGTTTTACCCACCATAATTTCTTCCACGCTGCAAGGCGAAACGATCAGTTTTTCCATCGTACCGGTTTCCTTTTCTTTCGCCAAGGCCATTCCGCCCACCACGAGTAAAACGATAAACGTGGACATTACCAACAGCGCCGGGATCATAAACGAAGTGGTGTCCATATAGTGGTTAAACAACACGCGCATATCCAGGTCAATCAGCCCGCTGGACAGGTCATACCCGTTATCCCGCGCCACTTCGGCCACAATTTGCTGGACATACCCGTTTACCTGCTGGGCGCGCTGGGCATTGGTGGCGTTTAAAAGCAATTGTATGGGCGCAGCACCGCGCTCCAGGGCTTTTTCAAATCCCTCGGGGGGCGCGACCAATACGGCTTCGGCCTTGTGGGAAGCCACCAGTCCTTCCGGGTCGGCCACCTGCGCGCCGTTTACGCCCGGCACTTTGGTAAACCAGCCCGACCCCAACGCCCGGGCTTCCAATTCCTGGGCTATTTTACCCGGCTTGGAAACCACCACAAATTTGATGTTTTTTACTTCGCTGGTAAGGGCCAGCCCGAACATAATGGTTTGCATCACAGGAATAAAAAAGATGGCCAGAATCATTTTGGGATCGCGTATAATCTGGATAATCTCTTTGACAAAAAATCCCTTTAAAGTTCGTGCGCGCAGTTTCATGGTTCCACGTCCGTTTTAAATTTATGCACCGCCAGCAAAATCATCGCACTGGCAAACACCACAATCGCCCCCAGCGCAGTGGCTAAAGTAGCGGGGGCGGCGTCGCTTAAAAACACCGTACGGCTGATGAGCAAAAACCACCGTTGAGGGAACAATGCCGTAAAATACTGGAAGAAAGCCGGCATATTTTCAATGGGAAAAATAAATCCGGAGAAAATAAACGACGGCAAAAGCCCCACGGCAAACGCAAACTGGATAGAGGCCTGCTGCTGACGCGTTACCACGGAAATGACCAATCCCAGCGCCAGCGCCCCCGTAATATACACCCAGCAAGCCACCATATAAAACAGAAAACTGCCCAAGAACGGGATCTGAAACACATAAATCGCCAGCAAAAACACCACCAACACGTCAAAAAACGTCAGCAGGAAATACGGAACGAGTTTTCCCAGTACGATTTCCGACGGACGCACCGGCGTGGAAAGCAATAGTTCCATAGAACCGTTTTCCCACTCTTTGGCCACCGTCAGCGCGGTCAGCACGATGGCCAAAAACCCGATAATAATGGTGCTTAGGGCCGGCACGATAAACCAACGGCTGTTGAGCTCGGGGTTGAATAAAAACCGACTGCGAATGCGCTCCCCCGCGCCGGCGGCCGCGTCAGTCAGGTCGGGATTGTCCTTGGCAAAAACGGCGTTTGCCTTTTGGACGACACCTTGCATATAACTGCCCATAATGCTGGCCTGTACGTTGTCCGTTCCGTCGGAAAGAAGCTGTATCTCGCCGGGATTTTCGGGGTTGCCGGCACGGACATTTTTTCCAAAGCCGCGGCGGATCACCAAAAGCGCCGGACTGTCGTTACGTTCCAGCGCCTGATCCAGCTGGAATTGCCCGTGTATGGGTTTCAAATCAAAATAGCCCGATGAGGCCGCCTCTTGCAAAAAGCGGCGCGAAACACTGGTCTGGTCGTTGTCGCGCACATACACGCGCATATGTTTGTAATCCAGATCAATCACAAACCCAAAGAATCCCACAAACACCAGCGGCAGCACCAGCGTAACGAGCAGGGTAAACGGATCGCGCAGAATATGTTTATACTCTTTCAAAGCCACGCTGCGGGCGCGGCGCCAGGAAAAATTCATACGGCTTTCCTCCCGCTGACCGCTTGTAAAAACACATCTTCCAAGGTCGGCTCGGCCTCTTGTACGGATACGCCGTCTTGAAACGGCGCGATTACCCGCTCCAGCTCCGCCCGCTCCGGCGCGCGCACCCGCAAAGTAGCCCCGAATACGGCAGAAGCAATCCCCGCTTTTTCCAAGGCTTGGCGGACGGCGTGTTGAACGGGCTTGGTGAACGAAAGCTCCAGCGGCTTCACGGGGAAGAATTTTTTCTTTAATTCCGCAGGCGTACCCATCGCCACAATTTTACCCCGTTCCATTAAAGCAATCCGCCCGCAGTATTCGGCTTCATCCATATAGTGGGTCGTAACAAAAACGGTTTTTCCGCGCTCGGCCAAGCGGCGGATGAGCGCCCAAAAAGAAGCGCGCGTTTGGGGCGAAGTACCGGCGGTCGGTTCGTCTAAAAATACGAGTTCCGGGTCGTGCAGCAAGGAAGACGCCAACGCCGCCATTTGCTTCACGCCGCCCGACAAATGGCTGACCGGATCGGGCAATTCCTCACTCAGGCCGATAAAATCCATCAGTTTATGGGAACGCTCGGCAATCTGTTTAGGGGTCATACCATACAGACTGCCGGCAAAATACAAGTTTTCACGCACTGTCAAATCGGGATAGAGCGTAAATTTTTGGGACATATACCCGATATGCGGCTTTAACACCGCCGTAGAGGAGGAAATATCGTGTCCGTCCACTTCCACCGATCCCGAAGAAGGATTTAAAATACCGCAAATGGTGCGTATGGTAGTGGTTTTGCCGGCGCCGTTCGCCCCCAAAAAACCGAAAATTTCGCCGCGCCGCACGTCAAAACTCACGCCGTCCACCGCGCGGAACGCGCCGAACGACACGACCAAGTCTTTTACGCGAATGACGGGTTCATTTTGATTCATGGTTTAAAAAAATCTCCGAAAAATCCGTTATGTTAAACCGCTTCATCACTTCTTTCGGCGTACCGGAGTCCAGCATTTCTCCGCCGCTTAAAACGTGTACGCACGCACAGCGGCTGGCCTCGTCCATATACGACGTACTTAAAATAACCGTCATATTCTCGCCGGCAAACCCATACACCAGATCCCACAGCTCCTGCCGGCTGACCGGATCTACCCCTACGGTGGGTTCGTCCAGCAATAGCAGTTTGGGGCGGTTTAACAACACGCACATCAGCCCCAGTTTCTTATACATACCGCCGGATAATTTTCCGGCGGGGCGGTCTTTAAAAGGCGTCATCCCCGTGGCACGCAGCAATTCTTCCGAACGCTGCGCAAATTCCGCCTGCGGCAAGTCATACAGGTCGCGAAAAAATTCCAAATGTTCTTCGCACGTTAAATCGGGATACAGGCTGGGTTCTTGCGGAAAATACCCCGTTACGCGTTTGGCTTGGCTGCCGGACAATGCGTCTTTTTCTTCTGCGTATGAAATCTGTCCTTGATCGGGGTGGAGCAAACCGGCCAGCAGCCGTATGAGCGTGGTTTTGCCGGCACCGTTCGGGCCGATAATGCCGTGTACTTCTCCCGCGCCGAAAACGGCGTCCACACGCTTAAGCGCCTGCGCGCGGCCCATTTTCTTGCTCACTTGATGCACTTCGGCGCGCAGGGCGGTCATTTTATTTTCCCCCCTCAAAAGAGACTTCCATCGTCATACCGGATTTGAGCGTCCGCGCGGCGTCGTTTTTAAAACGGGTTTTCACGCCGTACACCAACCGTTCGCGTTCGCGGCGGGTTTGCACGTTTTTGGGCGTAAATTCGGCCTCGTCGTTAATGCTTAAAATCTCGCCGTCAAACGTCTGATCGGTTTCGGGCAGGAAACCCTTTACCTTTTGACCGACGGCCAGCCGCGCCAGCAGATCGTGTTCCACATACACCCATACGTCCACTTCCGCCATATCGGCCACCGTCAAGAGCTTGCGCCCGGCGGCGATAAATTCGCCGGGTTCGTAATACTTATAAAGCACTTTGCCCGAAATGGGGCTGGTAATGTCGCACCAGCTTTCGTACAGGGCGGCCTGATCGTTTTGGTGCTTTTTGAGATCGTAATTCTCGCGCGAGCCGGCCGTTGTTTTTAACAGCGTTTCGGCGCGTTTAAATTCCTTGTGGGCGATGGCGGCCTTAAGGCGCGTGTCGCGGCAGTCCAGCCGGGCAAGCACTTCGCCTTTTTGCACCGCACTGCCTTCCTGCACGTTAATTTCGCTAATCGTATCCGACAAGCGGCTCGGCACGTCCACTTCCACCGCTTCCACCACCCCGCTGTACGCAAACGGCGTATGCCGGAAGAACAACAATCCGGCCGCCACCGCCAACAATAATAAAACCACCACAATTGCAATAATTTTTTTCATAACGCTCCTATTTCCCCAAACTGTCCAGTACCGCCAAACCGTTTAACCGGCGGATATTGAGTTCATTTAACATAAGTTTGCTCTGCAAGGCCGAAAGATTGGCGTCATCCACTTCCAAAAAAGTTACCGCGCCGGCATTGTAAGCTTGGTAAGTCAGCGAAGCGGCCTGGGCGGCTTTATCCGAAAGCTGTTTGGCTAAATCCATTTCTATATCAAGCGCGGAAAGCGAATCCTGCGCGGAAGCAAATAACGCTTCCAAAGCTTGGGCTGTTTCCTTTTTTTGTTCCGCCGCCGCATCCGCCGATAACTGCTGGGACTCGGCCTTGTATTTATTCTTTCCTCCTTCAAAAAGCGGCAAACGCAGGGATAGGCCGGCCTTTCCGAGAAATACATCTTCCTGGATCGGCCCGTTGGGATATTGGGCGTACGCTCCGGCGCTTAGCGCCAGCCGCGGCCAGACCGCCGCCGCATATCCGCGCGCGGCGTATTCGTACGATTTAATTACCCCTTCATAAGCCGCCAGGCGGGGGGTATCGGCGTCAAAAGAAAGTTTTTCAAACGAAGCAAACCGAGCGGCGGTCTGTGCCGGATCATCGGCATGTATTACGGCAGATGTTTCCCCCTCCAATTTTTCGCGCACGCGCCAATCCAGCGGGTAACGCGGATCAATGCCGAAATCCGTTCCGGTCAGTTTGAACAAATCGCGCAGTTCGCGCGCCAGCTGGGCGCGTGCGGCGCTGGCATCCACCGAAGCGCGCAAAGCTTGTTTTTCCGCCAGTAATACGTCGCGGCGGCTTTTTGCGCCGGCCTTGTAGGCAGACTGCACATCCGCCAGCTGTTTGCGCGCAACCTTAACCTGCTCGGAAAGCAAATAAAGGCTCTCCAGATCCCGCTGGACGGCAAAATAAGCTTGACGCACTTGAAGAATCGCCTGCTTGCGCGCAAGCGCATACTCCATTAGTTTGCTTTGGTACAGCGAAAGCGCTCTGTTGGAGGCGGCGGAACGCGCCCCTTTGTCAAACACGACATATTCCAGCGTCGGGCCGACGGAATAACCCCACTCGCTGCCAAATTCAAAAGTTTGAGGCCCGACCTGCATTTGCGGCACTTCCGATGTCCAGCTGCCGGCGGCGTCTAAATAAAGGGAGGGATATAAATTTCCCCGCACGCTTTCATACGCCGCGTGCGCCGCTTGGGCTTGCGCTTGAGCCGCTTTTACCGCCGGCGAAAACGTCATCGCCGCTTCTTCACACGCGGCAAGTTTCAGCTCCTGAGCGGGCATTCCCCATACACCAACCGCCGCCACCAAACATAGGATTACGCCTAAAACTTTCCTCATTTGTCCCCCTTAAAAACGGCGCTGACCAATACTTTAATACGTTCTTCAGCACCTTTATCCGAAAATAATGCCGTAACCGATGGGCGCACTTTGCCTTTCCACGGCAACGGTACGCGTTCGTCCAGCCCGGCCACCAACTGCGGGAACACCACCGGCATCGCCAAAACCAACGCGGCGTTGGCGGCGTCTTTTAAAACGAGCTGCCCTTCCTTTTCCGCCCGCTCCAACTGCACGAGCAATACCGAAATATGGTGCGTAAAATTGCGTCCGATGAAATCTATGATTTTGGCGTTTCCGCTAAACACGTCTCCCGCCAGCGAAGAAAGCATCCTCCGGTTTTCCCGTACGAAACGCTGTATGGCCAACAAGATATTAAGTACATTGGCACGGGCAGATTTTTC
>CALVFE010000047.1 GCA_944326765.1 uncultured Elusimicrobiales bacterium
CCTGAAAAACTGTAGACATCAAGAGCATTATTAACAATTTTGCTGTTATTCAAACTCCCGTCCGCATTTCTTCCGTTTGGACACAACAGTTCTACGCCCGGCAAAATAAAACGAGTCCTTCCAACAAAACCAAAACCGTTAAACACTTGGTCTATAGACGTGATTTTCCCGCCGGAAACGGTTATTAACGCTATCGGCAACGTTCTTGTATTTGACACAGTCGAACCGTCTTGCCCGTAATAATTCACCACTTTATTTGCCGTATCGTACCACAAATGATATTGTTGACCGGCCAGACTGTCTGTTTCGCCGGATGTGCAGCTACTTATCTCTATCGTCGTCAATGTTGTCCCGCTGGAAGTCAACAAAGCAAATAATTTTCCATTAATAGAAGAAGTAGCAGTTTTATCACTTGCTATGCTTACAACATTCCCCGCGCCGTCATAGGCCTTGCTGCCCGATTTAAGCGTAAGCGTTCCGTCGGCGGAGAGTTGAAGATTGATGTCCTGCGGAATTTTGGTTAAGCAGTTGGAAATTTTATTTTGTACGACCGAGGAAGCCGCAGCCGCTGAGGAGGCTGCCTGCTGGGCATATTTTTTGGCGGAATATTCATTGCCTTCTACCGCGGCATCTGTTTTCGTAGCCCAATTTTTGGCAATGGCAGACTGTTGAAGTGTTTGATCGACGTAAGTCTGAGCGGTATCATAAACAGTTTGCTCATATTCCTGCAGCTGCTGGGAAAATTCCTGCGTTTCCTGATTGAAATTGCTTAATGCAAGCGCAATAGTCTGCTGGGCGGTTGCCGCTGTTTCCTGAGCTTGCAATGCCGAAGAAGCCGCCTGAGTGGAAGCCAATTGCGCATCTTGTTTGGCATCCAGGATATTGGTTAAAAATTTTTCGGTTTCCAAATCACTTTCTTGGGAAGAAACAGGATATCTAATACTGCGATTTACCTTTTCCCCCAGTTCCTGTATGAGCAAGGTAAGCTTATCATACCCTTGTTCCAGCACTTCGGCATCTAATTCACCCTGACGGAGCAAATCGATTTCCTGCGTGATAGGCGTAGAACGCAGCAGGGTAATTTTCCAACCTTCCGGCAACGGCGTTTTACCGCTTTGCTCTGTAGGATAAGTAAGAGTATGCGTTAAGAGATCCAGCGAAAAATCGGTATAGATTTCTTCTTCTGCTCCCTGTGGGGAAGTTAAATAGACGCTTAAATCCTCTGCCGAAATAAGCGGAAAATCCACGTCCCAGTGACGGGTAACCCCGTTGCCTTGATAAATACGTTTGGTAATTTGCATTGAAACAGTCATAATTTCTCCTAGTTGTCAAACAGCGCTTTTATACGCCGCCAAGCGTCCAGCTGATTTTCCGTTCCGCCGGCCGCGGTCAAAACTGCATATTTTATATCGTTCGATTCCTGTTCCGAGAATCCTTTTTTTGCGCTCCACTGGTCAATACCGCGGCATAAGAACCGGCTTTCTCGGTCATCTTTTCCGGCAGCACGCTCGTGGCAAACCGCCTGCAGCAAACAATAATCTCTGGCAGAAACTTGTTTTTTTTCATACGCTTTGGCAATTTCTTTCGATGAACCGGAAAAATAAAGACGGTTGAATTGCGCTGCCTGTCCGATTTTCAACGCTCCGCCGTCTGTTTCTGCGGCAGCACGGCAGGCCAAGCGCATTTCCGAAACGTCCAGCACCGACTGGGTATCCATCAACCCGCGTGCCTCGCCGGCAGAAGCCTCCGCGAGCGAACGATATACCTGCGCCTGCCGGAGATGCTCTTGCGTTTGAGCCGCCTCATACAATCGGGCTAAATTTTCTTGCACTTCTGTTTTTAAAGCCGTGTTTTTTTCACCGCTTAATTGCCGCACCGCCCATTCTTGACGCTGTTGCAGCGATCCGTCTGTTTCCTGCCCAGCGGCGCGCTCCCATAAAGTCTGGGCATATGACGCGGCCGCCCGCAGGCGGATTTTCTCCGTACAGGTTTCACGTTGCCGCACATTCATATCAGCCGCATATTTCTCGAACACGGCTTGCGCCGTCGACGGGTTTCCGGCCGCCAAGGAACGACACACGTTTTCAACGGCTGTTTGTGCCCGCAGGGCAGCAGATTGCTGTTGTATATTCTTTTGGCTTGCCCCGTTTTCTTTCAAACGCTCTTGAAAAGCAGGAATCTGGGCGGAAAGATACGCTTCCAAAGCGGATACGGAAGAAGCGGTCGCCCCGACGCCGCGCACCAACGCGGCTTCTTGACTGATCCGATTCTGCCGCTCCTGCCGGGCAGCCGTTTGGGCATCCGCCCGCGCGGCCGAGCGGAGCATCATATAATCGCGCGCGGCCGGAGTATCGGCTTGGTTTTCCGTCAAATGCGAAACGGCGAATTCATCTAAAGAGTCCGGCGTTACGGTTTTTCCGTCTGTTACGGTTTGACGGACAGAATCCGCCAATTCCATGCGGATTTGCAAATCTTCGTCTGCCGCCGTCGGATATTTTTCCTTCTGCGAAACAGGTACACCCAGCTTTTGTTTGCCGGCCGACGCACGCGCGGCGCCGGAAGGAGCTTGAGATTCTTTTTCTTTTTTGGGTTCCAGGTATTTCATTACACTTTGCAAAAAAGCGCTCCCTTCCTGCAGGTCATTTTCGTAGGCTTCGTTAATACGGTTCGGCGCGGAAGAACTCATCTGCACATTGGGCGCGCTGTAGCGTTCCTGCCGGCGGTAAGTTGGAATGATGGGCATAGTATCTCCTAACTAAACAAACTTAAGATATTGTTACCGAGTTTCCAAAAAGAACCCCGGTTTTTGGCCGCAGTGCGGTATTGGGCGGCGGTTTGGGTCAAATTATAAATACGTTCCGCCGCGGCAAGATCATTTTCATAGAGGGCGTCATCTAATGATTCTTGCAAAGCTTCCTGATCCAACAGCGCATTAAACTGGCTGTTCTTTAAAATTGTTTGCGCGGTTACGGAATTGGACGTCAGGCCGGAAGCGGCCAATGAAGTTTTCTGCGTTCCGGCAGTTTGCCGATAATTTTCATACAATTCTCTGCCCCGCTCCGCAGCGGATTTAAACAAATACCGGGATTGGCGTTGCGCGGCGGCCGCGGTATATTGAGCCTGTCGGTCTGCATCGCGCGCCAGATCCTCGTAATAATCCACTTCGGATTTACGGTCTCCCAGCATGGAAGCGGCGCTGGAAATGATTTGTCCGCCCGCTTTAAAAATTCCTCCCATATTATTTCCTCCTAAATGTGAAACATAAAAAACGCGCGGAAGGCGTACGGTAAAACCGTCCGTCAAATCTTCCGCCCAGCCGCTGAACAAACCGCAATGCCGCTGCGTATCGTTCATCGACGAAATTGTATAGTTCTTCGTATTGGCTGAAAGCGTCAGCGAGCAGTCGTCGCGTCAAGCGCAAAAAAGTTTTAGGTATATGCAATACGCCTCGTCCGGTCAACAGCCATACGCACGCATGCCGTCCCAGCCACACCTCGGGCGCCAGCCCGAACACAGCAGTTGGTTCCGATTGATATTCCAAGACAAAACAATGTCTGGAAGATATAAAAAATTTTTTCAACAATTCCGCAGGAGATTGCCCCGGGTGAGAAGCCGCCAGTTCCGCTCTGTCTTCCGGCCGCAAAACAGCGGCCAATGCTTCGCAATCCTGTAAACGGGCAGTTCGCAGAATCAAAAATTTATTCTGGTATAAAATGTCCATAAAAACTATAATGAATGAAGCAAATTATTATAAGGAGCCTCTAATGACCCTATTGATTATTTTGGCTTTATTAAGCCTGCTCGCCGTATATGCGGTATTTTTCCTGCTGTTTAAGCTGGTTTGGATTCTGATGAAAAAGAATTCCAACAAATGGCCGCTGATTTGGGCGGGCGTTTCTACCGTCGTGTTCGGAACCGTGTTAATTGGGCTTTCCGCTTGGGGGGTTTATAAAGTACTTTCCCCGTTTAGAGGAATGCTTGGCCGCCTCTCCGAAAATCCGACCCCGGTGTATGGAGAACGTATTTATACCGACCCGGTGTACCGTTTCCAGCTGAATGTATTTAACGGAATGGACTTCTCGGAATGGATGGAATTTGATGATGTGAATGTCAAAATTGGGGGAGACATGAACAGTTTCCGGGATTTTACGTCTCCGGAAGAAAAAGAAGCGGCAGAAAAAGAATTTGTTGCGGTAATACTGCTGCGGCAAGAAGATGTAGATGATGGGCATCCTCTGCAAGACATGCGGGAAATACTGGCTTCATTGGACAATCAACGTCGTGATGTGGAAATTCTTTCGCAGGAAGACTTCCTGGCAGATGGTTATCCGGCCATGTTGGTAACGGGCAGAATCTATACCAGAGACGGCCAGCCCATATTCTTTTCCATTTCCGCGATAGCGGATGTTTACCAACAAGTTTTCTATGCCGTTAGCTTTTCTCCGGAAAACCCCACCGCTGTGGAGTATGCGGAGAAAACAGTCCGCAGCCTGCGCCTGGAAAACGGATCTTCACTGCCGGCGGCAGCCGATCCGGCGTTAATGCAGGACACAGCCGCGGCAGTTCCAACCGCGAATTAATCAACGCCGTTTCGTCGGTTTCAGGGGGCTTCCGCCAAAGGGAAGCCCCCTTTCTTTTGTCATTGCGCTAGACGATGCGGCTGATAAACGCCAACAACGTAACAGGCAGGGGTTCGGTCTGTTTAAAAATAACCGAAGGCACCAGGGAATGTGTGCCGGAAACCGTCAGCACATAATCCTGTGTTTTCAGCGCAATAGGCGTGTTAAAATTTTCGGTGGAACGTTGGATAATTTCGTCCATTTGCCCGTTTTCCGTCCCCACTTTTCCGCCGCGACTGTCGAGCATTTTTACGGTTACGGAAACCAGCCGGCGCGGACGGTCTTGCGTGGTGCCGTCAGTACGTTCATATGCGGCAGGCAGGGTTTGCAGTTCCGCCTCATACGATAACCCGGCATGTACGCAATTCATAGGGCGGGGCAAAATAATTTTTCCGTTATCAACCACTAACCCTTCCAAAGGGCTTCCGTCGGCCAATACGCTTACTTCCATTCCTTCCAA
The DNA here is from genome assembly GCA_944326765.1 of uncultured Elusimicrobiales bacterium. GTDB lineage: Bacteria > Elusimicrobiota > Elusimicrobia > Elusimicrobiales > Elusimicrobiaceae > Avelusimicrobium. The sequence continues at coordinate 5,080 of CALVFE010000047.1, forward strand.
ATGATCCAAACCGCTCAGTTCCGAAAAAGCGGTTGAACTTTTTTTAGAAACGGCTGCGTCTAAAAAGAGCTGATCTTCGGGTTCTTTACTGGCTAAACGTTGTACCAATCGTTCAATAAAATACTGTCCGTCGTTTCGTTCTACTACAAACCAAATCTCATCATACCCGCGGTTGGGAATGGTACAAATGCCTTTATAATTGCCTTGCGTATCATGACGCGTCCAAGCGCATACATTCTGCTCGGCCAGATAGGTCAATACCGCCAAGGTTCCGTTATCCAACACGCACCAAATAAGGTTATCCGGCTCCTGTTGGTAACAAATTTCCCGAATCTCGCGTTGAAAAAAGATATGTTTGGCATAAAGAGTTAAATCATTGCTGGTGTAAGAGGCAGAATTATAATCATAGTAAAAATCCCGCAGAACCCCGCCGCGCGCCTGTACATAGATGGCTTTATTTCCTACCATAAGAGGAGCGGTACGGCTGGCGCCGCGTTCGCTTTGCTGCTGAATTTGGATATTATACGGAGTCAATGCCCCGGAACTGCTGATTGTCCATTCACTGCCAGCGGTAAACACCAACAATTTGTTAGACACCGCCACCGAATGAATCGCATTTAATTTTTTGCCCGACAAATTAACGCTGATCGAATCCGAATCTTCCAATGTGTTGCGCGCATGGCCGAAGTTGGCATATTCCCCCGTTTTAGAGAACCAAACCGTCTGCGCTTCCGCATGAGTGCCAGCCAATCCCAAACGGTCTTGGTAAAAAAACACGCATGACGGATATCCAGCAGACAGGCTAAAAGAACCTTCCGCCCATTGATCCGTCCAATCGGGCAATCCAAACGAACGTTCCACCGAAACAACCACCTTACGTTCGTTTACAAAATCACTGACGAGCAAAATTCCTTCCTGCAGGAAGGAATCAGCCTGCAATTCAAACCCGGCCTCACCGCTGATTTGCTGGGCGGAAAGACGCAAATAATACATATTGGTATTATCTTCCAACTGTCCAAAAGTATTAAAATTGTCGTCTCCTTCTTCCCGGGAGAAGATTTTAATAGTTTCCCAGGTTTCCCCCATATCGCTGGAAGCTTCCAACACCAACTGTCCTGTCCACTGCCCGGTGGTACGCAATTTCCAATCACCTCCGGTTTTAATGGAATCGGAAACATCTTCATATCCCAACGTATCCGCCAGAAACTGGTTGGGAACCTTATGGGTAATTGAGAAACGTCCGCCGATATGCCCCGGTTTAAAACAGTCAAAATTGCTTTCCAGCTGGTATTTGTTTGCTCCCTGGGGGATTTTTTGTCCTTTGTTGGACCCCCCGCTTAAGGTTTGGGTAAACGTCAGTACGGGCGGGCGCAATAAGCCATCGTGGAAGTTGATAACCAGCTGTTTCCCGTTACAATCACCGCCGGTATCTTTGGGAGATTCGATACGAACAAGTCCGCCCAAGTTATACGCTTTATAACCCGCCGCACTGAATTTGCGATTGAAAATCTCTACCATTAATCCTACGTCCAGTCCAAAATTTGGTCCCACGAAAAACCTTATCCCGTCAAAATACACAAAAGCCACCATATTGGAATAAGAGATGGGCAGAAACGAAAGCGTTGCACTAACACCGACGGATTCCGCCGTCTCCTGGTACTGCAAAGCACGCATTTTTTGATCTTTATTGCTGTTGGTAAGCATAAACGGCCCGTATTGAATCGGCACATCAACAAATTCAAAAGCCCCACTTTTAACCCGCGTTAATTGTTTAGGCGGATAGTTTGAATGTGTTAAAAAAAGCGTCTGGTCATATTGCGTGTAATTGATGTAACGCACATCGTAGGCTTCATAGGGAGTTTGCAACTCATAGGGCTGGCCGTTTTCAGTGCAAATAAGTCCTGCGGAAGAATAAACCCGCAAATAATGATCCCCTAATTCCAAGACGTAGGATTCCTCTTCTCCCAGCACAAATGGAATAATACGGCATTCTTTTCCCTCGTATTTGGCTTTTCCCATAAAAAGAGTCCCCTGACGGTTAGAAGCCCCTCCCTGCGGGTGGACATAGAAATTGCGGGCGGTTTTAAGCCACGAGCCATAGGCAGAACTGTCTGTACGGCCATGCAAGGAAGGGCTGATTTCCCCTCCGGAAAAAGAAGGTTGTAAATGATGAATAGCCATTAGCGCACCTCTGTAAACGTATCGGAAAAATCGGCGCGGGCAAAGTTCTCCGTCATATTGCTGCGCCGGGCTTCGTCCAGACTAAGCGTATATTTTTGTAAAATTTGGGCGGCCAAGGTGGAATCTCCCGTTAAAGCCACAGCTAGGTCGCAGGCCAATGCCAGGGAGAATGATTTTACAAAAGCAGAATCAAACAGATTTTCATCTAAAATCCGGCGCGTATATTCGGCATAAGCCTGCGGCACCGTTGTTTCCAATACGCGGCAATGCAGATCGGTACGAAAAATTTCCCTGAATTTAACCGGCTCTTTAGCCCCCTCTCGATTAAAGACGCGCCGAATAAACAAAGCCTCTGCAGGATACTTATACACATATCGGCCGGAATTTTTCTGGGGTTCTTCAATTAAACCAAGCGATTCTTCCGCCGCGGCAAAAGCCCAGTTATGCGTGCGCAGCACTTCATCACGTACGGGCTCATAAAATAGATTTAATCTCCTTGCTTTTTCATCATCTTGATCTAAAGACGATATAGGAGCTTGTCCTAACTGTGCTAAGGCTAAATTACAAATAGTGATTTTAGATATCATTTTTCATCTCCTATTTATTTTTATTTAAATTTTAAGTATTTTTATTTTTTATATATGAATTAAGCACACAAAATAATTAATTAATTTAAAAATAAACGCAATTAAGATTTTTATATATTATTTTTTAATGATTTTTATTTTTAGCTATATTTTTAAAAATATACAAAAATACGAAAATCATACATAAATTTATATCAAAATTTTTATATATAATTTTAAAAATACTTATTTTTTAATACTTTTTATTTTTAATTGTAATTTCACAATACAAAAAAATAGTATAAAAAGAGATTTTCTAAGCAAAAAAACGATACGGAAATGTTTGATTAGTAAGGTCAAATTGGGGGTTATTCTATAAACAATGTAAAAGAAAAGAGGAAAGGGGTTGTTATTTGTCCATAGAGTTTTTAAAGAACGAGCTCCTGATATACCATCTCCTCGCTGCTTTATAAAAGAAGCCTGATCAAGGTAAAAAATCGGACATACGCCCCCCCTTATAAAACTTTTTATGGATTTATGTTTCTATTTTGACGCATTTTTACCCCTTTTTTAGTCAAAAACCGCTCTATTTAGGGTTTTTCGGGGAGATCAAGGGGTTTCTCTTGTCAAAAAGCAAAATATCGCCACGGACTTCCCCTCCAAAAACCGTTTCTTCCCCTGCTGTTCTACCGGCAACTAAAAACTATCACAATTAAAAAACGGGTTCTTGCCTGTTTCGGTTAATTAAAAACATCGGTTTGGGAAAAGACGAAAAAACACAGCATTTTTTCCAGTTTAAATAATATTTAACTGGTCAAATCGATTTTATTTATTTCACTTTCGGATATCCTTTAGCATTCTTTTGGCACCCCCGCCCCTGTATTTGCCGGATTTGGTTTTACGGGGCATCTGCCATTTCGGAGGAAATGGCAGATCAGATTTTCTTTGGGTTTCTTCCGGGCTGTCCGCTGCCCCGACAGCCCGGAAGTTTGTGGACGGTACTGATGCATACCGCCATACCCATGGACAACCAGTCCTTATTTCATGTCCACTGCATCGGTCAGAAAGCAGGATATTTTTCCAGCCGTACCGGAACCGGTAACAGTGTAATACGCACGCAGAAAGCGTTTGGCGCCATTGGGCAGCGCCAAAGCAAACAAGTTTTTAATTTTCTGCAAATCCGCCTGGGCAAAAGTAGCGCTCATCAGCTCTTCAGCGGCGGAAAATGCGGAGGTATCATCAGTCTGCAAAGACACTTTCAGCTGGGTTACCCCGCTAAACGCTTGGTCGGTGCGGCACACGGCAAACAAGCCGCCCGGCGCGGCGTTGCCGGCAGCTCCCAAGTCAATGATATTTTCAGACGCAGCGCTGGCCGCAACGGCCTGCTGGTCGGACATCATAGCATTTTGATCCAGTAACATAATTCCTCCTATTTCACTACGTCTTCGGTATCGGTGATAGCGTCGCAGATGTGTACCGGGATTTCGTTGAACGTCATCAGCGGGCGAGACGTAATTTGATCCGGCGTATATTGTACGTTGGTACGGTTGCTGGTCAATTTTCTGAGCGCGGCTTTGACGGTGCGGTTCATATACCAAACCGGCTTGCCCATAGAAAGGCTTTGGATTCTTTCTTCCAATTCGCACATTTGGTCAATCAAGTTGGAAGGAACGTTCTTGACGTCGATGTTGCAAATGCGGCCGGCATATCTCCAATCCTGTACGGCCAGCCCCAGTTTCCATTCGAAGTACTCTTTATAGGCGGGGTATTCGTTTCCGTCGGCGTCAATGTGGTTTACCAATCCGTGGTCTACACGCTGAATGCCGGCCTTGGAGCCTTTGGGGAAGAAGGTAAACACTTTATCGGTATCCCATACGACCAGGTAAATGGACGAGTTTTGCCCTTCGGTATCGCCGCCGGCGTCAATGACGTTGCGGGAGCTTTCCGCGCCGTCCAATTCGCAGTAGCGGGCGGCCAGCCCGGTAAAGCGTTCTGGATTTTTACCCACGTTGCCGTAGATTAAGTTGGACGCCATCGTATTGGACATACCGGCGATAATCGCGCGGGACTGCCCGGTACGAACCGCTTCTATGTGACCGCCTTTTTCAGCCACCAGTTTATCTACCACGGAATAAGCCGACAGGGTGCCATAAGATTCCACCACGACTTTCGTCGTCGCTTTAGCGGGTTCAATGCCTTGATACGCCCGGCGCCAGGTACCTTCGGGGATTCCCGTACGAACGGCATATTCGTGGCCGCTGTCCAACGAACTTTCGGTTACCAGGGCATCGGCAATGATGTCATTAGACTGGCTTAATACCTCAGCGATGGCCAGCTCTTGGCCGGAGGGATCAAACTGCTTGGCGTAATCCACCAAACTGTAATGTTTATCAGCAATAATTGCCATTTAATTCTCCTTTAATTGTTTTTTCCGTACAACGCCTCGGCG
>CALVFE010000048.1 GCA_944326765.1 uncultured Elusimicrobiales bacterium
GCCGCCCCTTTTAAATCCTGTACATACGCGCACACAGCGGCGAACAGGTGTTCCCCGTCCAGTCCGGCTTCGGCATACACTTTGTCTGCCGACGCGCTTGCCAAGAATTTGCCGTCCCGGTGCGGGTACAGCGTATGCCTGCGCCCCATCTGGCTGTTGAGCCAACAGTCCAGTGTGGGCAGGGTAAAATCGGTAATTCCCATTGCCGTGCGGAACAATTCCGCCGGCAGGATTTTTTCCTGTTCTTCTTCGGGCAAAGCTTCAAACAGCTCCCGGCTGGTAATATACACCACATTTACGTCCGGGCCGTTTTGGGTCAGTTTGGGAAGCAATTTTTCCACCACAATGCGCCCCACGCCGGCGCCCTGCACCAACACCGTTCCTTCGGCTTTGTCTTTAGCGCGGCGCAGATAATACACGCCGTTTACGGCCTTTGCAGCAGGCTCAGCGCCAAGCGCTTCCCGATCCATAAACGCGTATGACGGGCGCACCACGAACGGCGCGAACACCGCCGGACGCATGGATAACGCTTTTACCGTCAGCGGCCAGATTTCATCTACTTCCAACGGCGTAATGGTAATACAAGCGCCTTTGGGGAAATTGTCCTGCACCAGCTGCAAGGACTGCGGATCGGCGTGAGTAGGTCCATCTTCCCCCGTAGGCAAGCTGGCGTGTCCGTTAAACATAATGAATGTATTGGGGTCAGCCCCCGCTTCGCGCGCCGCCTGTACGCCAATGGCGTGCAAACGGGCGGCCACATGCTCAAACGCCAAAAACGCCCCGTATGAGGAGGCCACCCCGATGTGTCTGCCAAAAGCGGAAATGCCTGTACAAAGCGCGGCCATACCGTCTTCACAGATACCGCCCGCGGACAAACGCCGCGAAAGCGGATTAGACGTCGCATTAAAATTGCCCGCCGGAAAATCTTTGGCGACTTCCGCCGCGCCCGTAGAGCCGTACAGATCTGCCGAGGCCGTTAAAATAGTGCCATTCGTCTGCTTGTTTAAATAGGCTAAGACCTTTCCCAAAACGCCGCGAGTCGTATAGGATTTTCCTTTTTCAAACACAAATTCGGCAGGTACTTGCTCGGGCGAAAATTTGGTATATAAATCTTTGCTGTTGCCTAATCCATTTCGAACAATACGTTTTTTCGCATTCAAACGGGCGGCCGCTTCCTGCAGACGGGCGGCCGCGTAAGCGGCGGTCTGTTTGTCCGCCTCCAGCGCGCGGCGCACCGTCAGCAGACTTTCCCAATAGTATTTTTCCACGTTTTCGTCGGTTTTTTCTCCTTCAAACCGCGGAAACGACACCCCAAACGCTTTTTCAAATTCCGCGAGCGATTGGTAAAATCCTTCAGACGCAAATTTATGCCCCGCCCCGTGGGAAGCTTTTCCTTCAATCCCGTAATGCCAGCCTTTGACCGTACGATACACAATCGCCGTCGGCTGGTGATTGGAAATGTCCGCCGCCAACTGCTGGGCGATATGAATTTGGTTAAAATCGTGCCCATTGGGAACGCGAATCACATTAAAATCGTGGATATAGAAAAATTCCATAGGATTCCACTGCACATAATCGCCGGGATTCTCCCCATCCGCCGTAACGCGTTCGCTTTCAATGGAAGCTTCATTCCAATCAATATGGAACACGGCGTTTTTCAGCTGGGCGGTGGCCGCCATGGCGGCGGCTTCACTCACGCGGCCGGCGGTCATACCGCCTTCGCCCTCCACAATATGCACCACCGGACAGTTTTCGCCGTAGGCGTCCGCGGCGGCCAACGCCAACCCGACGGCCGAACCGTCCCCCACGCCGCTGGCGCCCGTGCTGGTGCGCACAAACGGTACCGAAGGTTCGGGGTGGCCGCCCAACGGTTTAACGCGAAAATTTTTAAACAGCGGAGTGCCTTGTACGCTATTATGGCGAAAACCTAACAAATCTTCCAAACGCAGCTGATGCTTCTCCGCTTTAGCCAACAGTTTCGGAGCGGCAATACGCGCACACTCGTTGCGAAGCGCCCATAAACCGTACATGCCCAGAGCTTTATGTCCGGCTGCATACGAAATAATATCCGCTTCTTCTTTTAGAGGTTGATGCAGATCATAGGCCATATCCTTATATAAAAGGTGCTGGACAAACCGACCGCTGGAAATACTCCCTCCCGGGTGTCCGGAAGTAGGTACATAGTTATATAATAAAGACACCAACGCGCGGTAAACCGTATCCAACCGCTCTAATCCGGCCTCATCTTCTTTGGAAATCTGATACGAAGGTTTATCCAAATAATCAGTTACATCTAGAAAAACGCCTCTTTTCTTTCCCATTTCAAACGTTCGGTTCATCATAAATTCCCTATTATTATAAAGTGATTTCTTTCAGTCCTTCCTGGGCTACCCGATATACCAAATGGAAAGCATTTTCCAGATCGTCTATATGGACAATTTCCACATTGGAATGGATATTGCGCGTGGGAATAGAGAGCCCGCACGTAGGGATACCGGTTTTAGACTGATGAACGGCTCCGGCATCGTTGCCGCCGCGCGGGGCGACGCGAATTTGATAACGAATTTGATTTTCTGCACACACTTCTTTTAATGATTCAAAAAGTACAGGATTGGTAATAGTACGCGCGTCCAGCGCGGTAATGCCGACCCCTTTGCCCAAAGAACAAATATAATCCTGCGGCGCACAGCCGGGGATATCGGCTGCACCCGTCGTATCCAGACACAGCGCCAAATCGGCGTCTATTCCAAAAGAAGCCGTAACCGCTCCGCGCAGACCGACTTCCTCCTGCACCGTAAAAACCGCATACACGTTATAATACGGGCTTTTCAACGCGCGCAGCAATTCCGCCAATACAAATACACCCGCCCGGTTATCCAACGCTTTGGCACAAATCATGCGCCCGCCCATTAACGCAAAAGGACGCTCCAATACGGCAAAATCTCCGATTTCCACCTGTTCTTTGGCTTCTTCCGCACTTAACCCCACGTCAATAAACAATTCTTTTACTCCCACCGCTTTCGTACGGTCGGCTTCGGTTGTAATATGCGCCGGTTTGGTGCCAATTACTCCCACTAATTCACCGGATTTGGTCTGCACGCGCACGCGTTGGGCAAGCAAAGTACGCGGATCAATGCCGCCCACGGTTACAAAACGCAAAAAACCGCGTTCATCGATATGATGAATCATTAGTCCCACTTCGTCCATATGGGCGCAAAGAAGTAGATTCTTATCGGAAGTCCCTTTTTTAAATACGATTAGATTGCCCATGACATCGCTACGCATAGAATCGGCATACGGGGCAAGCTGTTCTTTCAGATAATTGCATACAGCCGCTTCCCGACCGGAAATACCGGGCAAGGCCGTCAGCTGATCCAGCAAAAACAAATTCAATGTGATTTCCTGTTTTTTTCCCATTTTTTGTTCACTTTTTGACAATTAAGGTATTTACATTATACTCACAACGCTGTTTTTTTGCAAGTTTTTTCGTCGTATTATCGGACGCGCGCGCGCTCGCACGCTCCATTATTGAGTAAAAATCTTGCTGGTTTTTTCTGCCCAGTTCGGTATGTACGCGCCATGAAGCAGAAAAAAATTGTAGAATATCTAAGACAGAAATATATTTTAGGAGGCAGTTCAAATGACCGTTTCTTATAAAGATCTGGGCTTGGTTAACACCCGCCAGATGTTCAAAGACGCTATGGCCGGCGGTTACGCCATTCCGGCTTACAACTTTAACAATATGGAACAGCTGCAAGCGATCGTTACCGCTTGCGTACAGACCGGTTCTCCGGTAATCTTGCAAGTTTCCAAAGGCGCCCGCCAATATGCCAACGCCACTTTGCTGCGCTGGATGGCCCGCGGTGCGGTGGAAATGATGAAAGAAATCGGCAAGCCGGTGCCGCTGTGCTTGCACTTGGATCACGGCGATTCCTTTGAACTGTGCAAAGACTGCATTGACAACGGTTTCTCTTCCGTAATGATCGACGGTTCTCATCTGCCCTACGAAGAAAACGTGGCGCTGACCAAAAAAGTAGTGGACTATGCCCACCAGCACGACGTAACCGTAGAAGGCGAACTCGGCGTTTTGGCCGGCATTGAAGACGAAGTTTCCGCCGAACACCACACCTATACCGATCCCGCCCAAGTGGAAGATTTCGTAAAACGCACCGGCGTGGATTCGTTGGCGATCTCCATCGGTACTTCTCACGGCGCATACAAATTCAAAGTAAAACCCGGCGAAAAACTGCCCGAACTTCGCTTTGATATTTTGGAAGAAGTTTCCAAACGCCTGCCCGGGTTCCCGATCGTGCTGCACGGTTCTTCCAGCGTTCCGCAATGGGCTGTTAAACAGATCAACGAATACGGCGGCAAATTGGAAGATACGGCCGGCATCCCCGAAGAACAATTGCGCAAAGCCGCGAAATCTGCGGTGTGCAAAATCAACGTGGATTCCGACGGCCGCCTCGTGATGACCGCCACCATTCGCAAAATCTTCGCCACCAAACCGGCCGAATTTGACCCGCGCAAATACTTGGGGCCGGCGCGCGAAGAACTCATCAAAATGTATGCCGAAAAGAACGAAAACGTTTTTGGTTCCGCCGGCAGAGTCAAATAAATTTAGTTTGACGCAGAAAAACCCCGCTCGTATGAGCGGGGTTTTTTATGCAAAACACGAATGAGGCAATTTGACAGAAAATATTTTACTCCTATAAAATCCAAACAGCAAGATGCACTTTTCCCCTTACTGATTGTTCCGCGAAATATATACGCGGCGGGCAGGCCGCAACACGCGCATAAACGTTAAATGCCTTTCTTGCGAAAAATCTCTGTTACGCGGTCAAAAATGCCATTGCAATATGCAATCGCCAAACCATAATTGGAGAGCGGTACTTTTTTTTCTTTTAACAGTTCCAACCGCCGCATAATTTGGGTGCGGGTAACCATACAGCCGCCGCATTGGATAGCCAGTTTGTATTTTTCCGCATCAGCCGGAATGGCATCTAAATTTACGACAGTGTCAAACTCCAGTTTTTTACCGGTATATTTGCGGATTAAATTGGGTATTTTTACGCGGCCGATGTCGTCGCATTTATTGACGCTGTGAGAACAGGATTCCAAAACCAGTATCTTATCCCCATCTTCCAAACGGTCAATAACGCGCGTGCCGCGCAAAAAAGCATCGAAATCCCCTTTTAAGCGGGAAAACAAAATACTGAAGCTGGTAAGTGCAATCGTTGGCGGCACAACCGAAGCCACATATCCAAACGCCTGAGAATCCGTTATTACCAATTTAGGCGTATGCGTTTGCAGATATTCGCGCAGTTCCGTATCCTTCAAACACACCGCCACCGCGCCGATATCCAGCAGATTGCGAATAGTCTGCACCTGCGGCAAAATCAAACGCCCTTCCGGCGCCGAAGCGTCTATCGGGATAACCAACACCACTTCTTCCCCGCCCTTCACGAAATCGTCTAAAATCACATCTGGGGAATAAGAGCTTTTGGGCAGGTGTTTTTTAATCATATCCAACAGCCGCGGCAATAAGCTGGGCGCTTTGCAGGAAAAATCCACTACGTCTGCCCCTTTGATTTCTACATTCAGCTTTTGCAAATCGCTTTTGTTGTGAACAAAAAAGAAAGGTACTTTGCGCGCTACACACGTTTCCATCAGCGTTTGGTCGTAAGAGTCAAACTGATCCGAAAAAACCAAAATCGCCAGATCCACCTGATCCAACGCTTCATTGGTGCGCTCTACGCGTTGGGCGCCCAAGGCGGAAGTGTCGTCAATGCCGGGGGTATCCAAAACCGTTACCGGGCCAATGCCTAAAATTTCAATGATTTTTTTCACGGGATCAGTGGTCGTGCCCGGGTGATCCGCTACGACGGAAACGGCTTGTCCCGTCAAAGCGTTGATAAGCGAGCTTTTGCCCACATTCATTTTGCCAAAAATGCCGATATGCGGCCGGTTTACTTTTACCATAATCTAAATTATATATAATAAAAATCTGGCAACCAAGTCCAAACTACTGGATTCCCCCGCGCACTATATACTAATAAGGTATAATAGAGGGAAGTCAGTAAAAACGAGGATTCTTAACTTATGAACAAATTTGACGCTTATTTAAAAGAACGTGCCAAATTAGTAGAAAAAAATCTTTCCAAATATATTTCTAAAATTAAAAATTCGCCTAAAATCTTGACCGATTCTATGGACTATTCACTCCAAGCCGGCGGCAAGCGCGTGCGCCCGATTTTGCTGATGGCCACCGCCGAAGCGTTTGGCAAAAAAGCGGCTGACGTTATGCCGGCGGCCTGCGCCGTGGAAATGCTGCACACCTATTCTTTAATCCACGACGATTTGCCTTCTATGGATAACGACTCCCTGCGCCGCGGCAAACCCACCAACCACAAAGTGTTCGGCGAAGATTTATCCCTTCTCGCCGGCGACGCACTTTTAACCTACGTATTTGAAGTATTCGCCCAGAATGGAAAAATAAAATCCATCGGGGCAGAAAATACCCTAAACGCTTTACTCAATTTTGCCAACTGCGCCGGCGCCGGCGGTATGGTGGGCGGGCAAGTGGCCGATGTTTATGCCGAAGGAATGGGCACCAGCGACGCACATAGTATCCGCGCGGATAAACTGCGCAAAATCTCCAAACCTTTAGCGGATAAAACCCTTCATTATTTTATGCTTCCGACTTCCGTCAAAGAAACTACACCGGAAACCATTTTAAATTATATTCACGCCAATAAAACCGGCGCTTTAATCCGCGGCAGCGTGGAATCCGGCGCGCTGTTGGCCGGGGCAAAAGGAAAGGATTTGACCTTGATTAAGAAATACGCCAATTGCATTGGCCTCGTGTTCCAAATTGTAGATGATATCCTAGATGTTACCGCTTCAGCCAAACAACTGGGCAAATCCAACAGTGATACGGAAAACGGAAAACTGACCTTTGTCAGCCTGTATGGGCTGGAGGGCAGCCGCAAACACGCCCAGTTGCTGATTGCCAACGCCCAAAAAGCATTAGACGCTCTCGTCAATGTGAAGAAAAAAAACCTCTGGCCGCTGTATGAGATGGCCGAGTTTTTCAAAACCAGAACGTATTAATAAGGATTGTCTATGAAAGTACTTCCCAGCATTCAGAGTCCCAAAGATTTGCGCCTTATTAAAAAAGAACTTCTCCCCACTTTGTGCGAGGAACTGCGTTCCGTTATCATCGAAACCGCCAGCAAAAATGGCGGCCATCTGGGATCCAGTTTGGGTGCGGTGGAAATTATTACCGCCCTTCATTATGTGTTCAATACGCCGGAAGATAAAATCGTGTTTGATACCGGACACCAGGCCTATGCCCACAAACTGCTGACGGGAAGACAAAAAGAATTTGCTACTATTCGCACGCAAAAAGGCATCAGCGGATTTCCCAAACGCTGCGAAAGCGAATATGACACCTTTGGCGTAGGACACGCTTCCACCGCAATTTCCGCCGCGCTGGGTATGGCTATTGCCCGCGACCAAAAAAAAGAAAATTCAAAAGTAATTGCCGTCGTGGGAGACGGCTGTCTTACCGGCGGAATGGCTTATGAAGCCATGCAAAATGCGGGGCTTTTGCGTTCGGATCTGCTCGTGATCTTAAATGACAACCAGATGTTTATTTCCAAACGCGTCGGCGCACTGGGCAAGGCGCTTACCAAACTGCTGACTGCCAAATACGTTCAGCTCGCCGAAGAAAAAGCCGCCAATTTCCTAAAACGTTTTGACGAACTGGGCAATAACGCCACCAAACTGGCCAAACGCGCGCGCTCTATTTTATTTCCCGGCACCCTGTTTGAAGAAATAGGATTTCGCTATTTCGGCCCCGTCAACGGAAACGATATCAACGAAATGATTGAAGTGCTAGAAAGCGTAAAAAATATCAAAGGCCCGGTCATGCTGCATGTGGTAACCAAAAAAGGAAAAGGCTACAAACCCGCCGAAGAAAAACCCACGAAATTTCACGGAGTGGGCGTATTTGATGTGGATACCGGCGATCCCATCGGCAAATCCAACTGTATTACTTTCACGCAGGCCTTCTCCGACGCACTCGTCAAACTAGCGGAAAAAGATCCCGCTATTACGGCTATTACCGCGGCGATGCCGGAAGGAACCGGACTCGATGCTTTCCGCGATAAATTCCCTTCCCGTTATTTCGATGTGGGGATTGCCGAAGAACACGCCGCTACTTTTGCCGCGGGGCTGGCGGCCGGAGGCGTTAAACCGATTGTAGCGATCTACTCTACTTTTGCCCAACGCTGTTACGATCAAATTTTGCATGATATTGCGCTTCAAAATTTGCCCGTTGTGTTTGCTTTAGACCGGGCCGGCCTTGTGGGGGAAGACGGGCCGACACACCACGGGGTATTTGATTTAAGTTTTCTGCGGGATATACCAAACTTAATTGTAGCCGCCCCGGCCGACGAAAATGAACTTCAGCATATGCTTAAAACCGCTTTCGATTCCCATGCCCCATTTGTGCTGCGTTATCCGCGCGGATCGGGCTTTGGGGTTGAAATGGAAACCAAGCCGAAACGGTTGGAAATCGGAAAAGGAGTATGGCTGAAAAAAGGAAAAGACGTAAACATCTTAGCCATTGGAAACCGGGTTCACCCCGCTTTGCACGCCGCCGAAAAATTATCAGAAAAAGGAATTGATTGCGGTGTAGCGAATATGCGATTTGTACATCCGTTGGATACCCAATTAGTCGAGGAAGCATTAAAACTTTCTGCGAAACTGGTAACGGTAGAAGATAATATGCTCGCAGGCGGATTTGGCTCAGCGGTAGCCGAATTCCTTAGCGACAAACAGGCCAACTTCAAACTGCTGCGCCTGGGCATTGGCGATGAATTTGTAGAACACGGCAAAGCAGCCCGTCTATACGACCAACTGGGCTTAAACGCCGAACAAATAGCGGAACATATCCTGAAATGGAAAACCAAGTGAGGGAATTATGACCAAAGAACAAGACGCCATCGAACATGAAGATTCTTACATTAAAGCCTATGAGGACATTAAACTGCTAAAAAAAGACGTCATGCGTCCAGTGCGTATGGAACTGGAGGTAATGAAACCGGAAATCTATTTACAGCATTTTAATGTAACGGAAACGATTGTCTGCTTTGGAAGCGCACGCGTGCGGGAAGAAAAAGACGCACAGAAAAAAATAAAAGAGGCTCAAGAAGCGCTGTCCAAAAATCCAACCGATAAAAATCTCCAAAACCGTTTATATGAAGCTGAGGGACTCGCGAAACTTTCTAAGTACTACGAAGAAGCGCGCCGTTTCGCCAAACTAGTGGTGCAGCACGCAGGCGACCGTTTTGCCGTCGTTACCGGCGGCGGCCCGGGATTGATGGAAGCAGCCAATCGGGGCGCTTTTGAAAATGGCGGGCGCAGCATCGGCATGAACATCACTCTGCCGCATGAACAGCGTCCTAATTCTTACATTACAAAGAATTTGGCGTTTTTATTTCATTATTTTGCCATTCGCAAGCTACATTTAGTAATGCGATCGCGGGCATTTGTAGTGTTTCCCGGCGGATTCGGCACCTTTGACGAACTATTTGAAATTCTGACGCTTGTCAAAACCGGGAAAAAAGAAGATATTCCGATTGTGCTGGTCGGAAAAGAATTTTGGAATAAGGTAGTCAATATACCGGGGCTGGCTTCTTATGGAGTGATTTCTCCGGAAGAAGCGGAATCTTGTTCCCTTGTAGAAACCGCAGAAGAAGCGTGGGACGTCTTGGCCAAATTCTACAAGATTAAATAATTTCCCCGGAAACTTTGGAAAAGTGTCAGCCTGGAAAACTTTTCCCCATTGGATCGGGATCCGCGCTTTCAGATTAATACGTTTTTCCAGACGGACAGATGCGTCAGTCGTATCGGCGCAAAAGTAATTTGACGGTTGAATTTCTTTTCGCTTTTTCAAGCAAAACAAAACCGCCGGTCTATAAGACCGGCGGTTTTGTTTTTACTAAATTATTTTTTCTTCGCAACTTTTTTCACGGCTTTTTTGGCAGCCGGTTTTTTAGCGGCCGGTTTTTTTACGGCAGCTTTTTTCACGGCTACTTTTTTCACAGCTTTCTTAGCACAGGCTTTTTTGGCGCAAGCCTTTTTAGCACAGGCTTTCTTCGCCGGTTTTTTCACGGCGGCTTTTTTCACGGCTACTTTTT
>CALVFE010000049.1 GCA_944326765.1 uncultured Elusimicrobiales bacterium
TTTTCTATGAAAAAGGGTTTTACGTTGATAGAGTTGTTGGTCGTGGTTTTGATTATTGGGATATTGGCGGCGGTAGCCTTGCCGCAGTATGAAAAAGCGGTAGAAAAAAGTCGTATAGCCGAAGCAGTAACATTGGTTTCTGCCATTGCCAAGGCGGAACAAGTTTACTTTTTGGCAAATGGCGAATATGCGGGTAACATTGATGAATTGGATTTCGATTTTCCTGGCGAAAAGGTAACCTATTATGGGAATTCCGTGAAAACCAAAAATTTTATTTGCCGTGCTTCCGGAATAGGAGCAGAAGGAGGGGGAATGTGGACGGATGCATTGTCTGTTTGTAACCGCATTCCAGTAGGAACGCTATATGCGATGGTTTATTTGAAAACAGGGGGAATAGAGTGTCGTTGGTATAGCGATAAAGGAAAATCTTTCTGCCGTACATGGGGCATGTGAACGGAAAGGATGATGTTGTAAAATAAATTCTTGCATGCTTGTTGATTTTTTTCTATACTAGTTCTATGGCAATTATTTTATCCCTTAAGCGCGTGAGCAAACAGATCAAGAGCAAGAAAAGCTCTTGCGGTTTTGCTTACAATTTTGCGGATAACTAAAGCCCATTTAAATTAAATTTGCAACACCTCCGCTTAATTGTAAGCGGGGGTTTTTTTATGGAAGGTTGCAGAAAATAAAAAGGAGAAGAATATGTGTTTCCATTATCAAGGCGGTGAACTTTTTGCGGAGGGAGTGGACCTGAAGCAAATAGCCCAGGAAGTGGGCACGCCTTTTTATTGCTATTCGACGGATAAACTAACGCATAATTTTAACGCCTACCGCACCGCCCTGGCGGATCTAAACGGTACGGTGTGTTATTCCATAAAAGCCAATCCGAATTTAAGCGTGGTGGCGGCGATCGCCCGCTTGGGCGGCGGGGCGGACGTAGTATCCGGCGGAGAAATGTATGTGGCATTAAAAGCGGGAATTCCGGCGGAGAAAATCGTCTTTTCCGGCGTAGGAAAAACGGTGGAAGAATTAACCGAAGCCGTACGGCTGGGGATTCTGCAAATCAATGCCGAATCCGCCGCCGAAGTGGAAATGATTAATCAAATTGCCGTGTCGCAAGGGAAAAAAGCCAATGTAGCCTTGCGCGTCAATCCCGATGTAGATGCGTTAACCCATGTAAAAATAACCACCGGCACCAAAGAGAATAAATTCGGCGTACCTTGGCAGGAAGCGCATGAGCTGTATCTGGCCGCTTCCAAAATGCCGGGCATTCGAATTGCCGGAATTGCCGTGCATATCGGTTCGCAGCTGCTGGACTTGGAGCCTTTTCGCTTGGCGTTTACCAAAATTGCTTCGATGGTGCGCGCGCTGGAAGCAGACGGAATTGCCATTGAAAATGTCGATTTGGGCGGCGGTATGGGAATCAATTATAATGTGGAACTTCCTCCCACCTGCGAGGCTTATGCACAGGTAGTGCGCGAAACACTGGGGGATTTACACAAACATATTATTGTGGAGCCCGGCCGTTCCGTGGTGGGAAATGCCGGAATTTTGGTAACTGAAGTAATCTGCGCAAAATCCAACGGAGAGAAGAACTTTATTATCGTTGATGCAGGCATGAATGATTTGGTGCGCCCGGCTTTGTATGATGCGTGGCATACCATTTTGCCTGTTACCAAACAAGGTATTGCCCCGATTATTGCCGATATCGTCGGCCCGATATGCGAATCGGGCGATGTGTTCGCACACGAACGCATTATAGAGCCTGTCCAGGCGGGGGGGCTACTTGCTATAATGTGTGCTGGGGCGTATGGGGCGGCGATGTCGTCTATTTATAACTTCCGCCCGTTAGTGCCGGAAGTGATGGTGCGCGGAGAGGAATTTGCCGTAGTGCGCAAACGCACTTCGTATGAAGAAATGTTGAGCGGGCATGCGCTCGCACCATGGTTGTGAGGAGCCAATTATGAGAAAAATTTGCATTATGAAATTTGGCGGCAATACACTGGCCAACAAACAAAAACTTTTAATGGCGGCAGATTTAATTAAATCCCGCTATGACGATAATTTTATTCCGGTGGTGGTGGCTTCCGCCAATGGAAACTTGACGGACGTTTTGTTGGATCATGCTTTTAGCATTACGCCTTCTCCGGATAAACGCGAACTGGATATGTTGGTTACAACGGGAGAACGCGTGAGTGTGGCGTTGTTGTCTATTGCCCTGCGCGCCATTGGCGTGCCTTCCGTGTCGCTGACGGGTTCTCAAATCGGGCTTATTACCACCTGCACCCATACCGGTGCGGATATTTTGGAATTAAAAGGAAACCGTTTGGTGCGGGAAATTCAGGACGGCCATGTGCCGATCGTAGCCGGATTCCAAGGCATCGGCGAAAACAAAGAGATTACCACCTTAAAACGCGGCGGGAGCGACGTGTCGGCTGTATTTTTGGCCGCCCAGCTGGGGGCAGACCATGTGGAGATGGTTAAAGACGTGGACGGCGTATATTCCGCCGATCCCAATAAAGATCTAAAAGCCCAAAAGTATGAAGTGTTGGATTTTGACGAAATGTATAAGCTCGCCTTAAACGGCGCCAACGTGCTCCACCCAGACGCCGTACGGCTGGCTAAAGAAAAAGGCGTAGAAATCCGGATTGTGCATTATCAAACGGGGCAGACAGGGACGGTCATCAAATAGGAGTATTATGCAACCTGCGTTCAAGTTCAATACGTTTGGCATTTTCTCTTTTTTGGTACTGTGCGGATTGTTTTACTGGTTATGTCCGGCAATCAGTCAGCCCGTATGGCGTTATTTAGCAGACGGCGTTTTCTTGGCGGGCGCTTTCTGTGCTTGTTTTCTGGTGATAAAACCCAAATAAGGGAAGAATCCAATGTCCGGGCAAATCCCGGACATTTTTCTGCCGGCTGCGGCGGCCGAATTTGACGCGCGCCGCGTAAAAAAGTACACTGTCAAACGGCAGTTTACCTTTATATATGGAGTTCTTATGAGATACAGCGGCGTAGTTTCGCGTGGCATTCGTATGCCTTTAATTAAAGAAGGAACGGACATTGTGCCCGTTATTGCAAAAACTTTGGTGCGGGCCGCCCAAGAAGAAGGATTTGTGTTTAAAGAACGTGCCGTAGTGGGAGTAACCGAATCGCTGGTTGCGCGCAGTCAGGGAAATTTTGTGAAACTTTCCGATATTTCTGCTTCCGTGGCGGAGTTGTTTGCGCAGGGAGATGTGTTCATCTTTTCGCCTATTTTAAGCCGAAACCGTTTCCTGCCCATGCTGCAAGGAATTGTGGGGGGCATTAAAGGCAAAGTACATATTGTGCTGACGCTCCCTTCCGACGAAGTGGGCAACCCTTCCTGCCAAGATCCCTATGGCTATGGCGAAGGTATTTTTGGCGAAGACAGCGAGTATTTTCAATTTGTCCACCCGATTACGAAATCTAATTATTCCCAGCTTTATAAAGCGTTGGATCCGCAGCGTATTTCCATTTCGTATGTATGGGGTATTGATAATTTTATTAAAGCCACTGCCGGCAAAGGCGGGCAGGCTTTGGTTTGCACGGTACATAACCGCCAAGTCTATGCCAAAAAACTGGAACAGGCCGGTTTTACTACTTATACGCTGGCGGATATTTGCACCAAACCCATGCGGGAAGGCGCCGGTTTTAATGCCGATTATGGACTGTTGGGATCCAATTATTCCAATGCCGACCGCGTAAAACTGTTTCCGCGCGATTGTCAGCCCTTTGTCGAACGGCTGCAAAAAGAATTGGCTGCCCAAACCGGCGTTAAACCGGAAGTGATGATTTACGGAGACGGCGCCTATAAAGATCCCGCCACGGGCATTTGGGAGCTGGCCGATCCGATCGTCTGCCCGGCGGCGACGGACGGCCTTTCCGGTATGCCGCACGAAACCAAATTGAAATCTTTAATTGATTCCGGCAAAGACGTTGCCAAAGAGGTGCGATCCAATGCGGGCGGTCAGGCGCTAGGCACTACTCCGCGCCGGCTGACGGATTTATTGGGTTCCTTGTGCGATTTAACCAGCGGTTCCGGCGATAAGGGAACGCCCGTTATCTATATTACGGGGTATTTTGACAACTATTATACGGAATAATATACTTGCGAATTGAATTTGTTGTATTAAGTTTTAGAAATATCTGGGAAAGGGAGATATTGTGAAAATGAAATTCTCCCTTGAACAATTGTCGTGATTTTACTCAACTAACCAAGATAATATCAGTTTAACTGTATATATTGATGGAAAGTTTGGCGGCCTATATTTTCTTTTTTGATATTTTGATATAGAGGGCTTGCTGTTTGGGGTGTGGCAAATTTGATGGAAAAAGTTTTTGTTAGAATGTGGAAAGTTTTCTTTTTCAAAAAAAGAACAGGTCGAGATGTACTTAATTCTAGAAGGAAATCTATTCTTAATATAAAAAAGGATTCGGAGCCAATATGAAAGCAAGACAAAAGAAAGCATTTACGTTGACGGAGTTACTGGTTATTGTGTTAGTTATTGGGATATTGTCGTCGGTGGTGTTACCAAAATTCAATAAAGTGTTAGAAACTCGGAGGACTACGGAAGCAGAGGAGTTACTGGCTGCAATCCGCACAGAACAGGAAAAGCGGTGTACATTGGATAAACCATATGCAGGATATTTTGATGATTTAGGAGTTCAAAAACCAATACTCCAATAATGGAAACAAAGAACTGCAGCTATCAGTTGGAAGAGTATGGAGCGAGTGCCACTCGACTGGAGAAAGATTATAAGATAGCGCTGCCCTCCTATACAGATGGCCGTTTGTGTTGCGAGGGGAGTTATTGTGCAAGTCTAAATAAAAGCTATCCTTTGTGCAGTGAGTTAAAACCAGAAGCGGCAATTTGTGCCGCAGACTTATGTGAAGTAGCCTTCCAATGTAATCCCGGCGCCACGGAAACAAAAAATTGTGAATGCGGATCGCAGACGCGGTCGTGCGGGGGAGGATGTCAATGGGGTGCTTGGAGCGGTAGTTGTTGGAGTAAAAGCGGTGGCCGGACAGAAACGAAGCCATGCCAAGAGCTGCAAGACAATTTAAGAGGGACAGCAACACGTGTATGTGAGGATTCTTGTGATGGACAGGGAAGCTGCCCCGCGTGGACTACTTCAGGCTGTAGTGTGTGTCAGGCTCCGGCTGGAGAACCGACGAGTCAAGCGTGTCCTTCGGGATATACGGGTACGCAGACGCGTACTTGGAATTATAATACCTGCAGCTGGAGTGCTTGGCAGAAATCCTGCTATAAATACAAATGGGAAGAAAAAACTTGTTACCAAGGATCTTTTTCTTCGATGTGGGCGGGAAATGATGGGCCTGTATCTTTGCAGGAAAATAATTGTACTTTCACTTGTAATGCTTCCAATGAGGGTAAAACTTGTTCGGTTGTATATAAGACTTGTATTTGCCCAGCACAAGAAGGATGTTCGCGAGAGCCGTTAACCTGTGAGGAAAGAATTTGCCCCAGGCAGTGTGTTGCCGTGAAAGCCTAGAACCTTCAGAAAAAAGTGTAAACTTATATTCGTTCCGGACACTCCAACACTTTGCGACGGGTGTCCGGATTTAAGTATTTTAAAGGTTCGTTGTGCCTAAATGGCGGCAGTCCCGGGAACGGCGGTTATTATAAACTGAAAAAAGAGGGGGCGTCTTCATATCATTCTGTTAGAAAATATGATATGATATTAGCTATGGAACATATTGTCATTTTACAACTCATCGGGTTTACCGTTTGTTTTATTTTACTGTTCGTGTTTACGGCCAAATACCGCGCCGCGCTCGCGCACGAAACGGATTTTGAACCTACCGTAGAGGATCTGACGGTGGTAACCGTTTCCCAGCCGCCGGCCTTTAAACCGCGCGCTTCTATTTTGAATTCCCTACAGGGGTCTTCTTCTTTGGAAGTGGCCGATTTGAAAGAAAAAGTGAAGGATTTACATTATCGGCTGGAAGAATTGAAAGTATCTCACGATAAATCTAATGCGGAAATTTCCAAACAGTTGGCCCGTTTGGAACAACGTTTGGGTACTTTTGAACAGGAATATGTAACCAAACTTCAGCCTACTTTAATCAGCTTGATTGAGGAATTGGAAAATATGAAAGTGGCTGAAGATAAACCTCAAAAATAGCTCGATTTTTGCTTGAACTCCAACAAAACCGCCGCTTATTTTGCGGCGGCTTTTATTTTTATACATATGTATAATTTTAAAACGAGGGTTCGGTTTGCGTTTTTAAAAATCAAATTTAAGTGTTTTTTTGCGTTTTTTAGGGCAGGTCGTTTTTCGGGATTTTTTGACGGAGAAGGGAGTTTTGACTCTTAAAAAGCAGTAAAATTCTGACAAAGCAAATCAGGTTTTGTCAATACTTGCAGCAGAAAAATCGCGCGCGGATTTGTTTTGCCTCTGTAAAATTTCATAAAATATATCTATATACGTATGCCAAGGAAAGAGGATTTTACGTTAGGAGACAAAATGAAAAATAAAAACCTTGAACCTATCGCGATCGTTGGTATGGGCGCGATTATGCCCGGAGCGTTAAATAAAGACGAATTCTGGAGCAATATAAAAGAAGGCAAATACTGCATTACGGAAGTTCCTGCATCTTACTGGGATTACAAACTTTTCTACAGTCCCGATCATAAAGCCGAAGATAAACTGTACTCTAAAATCGGCGGTTTTATTCCCCAGTCTTTCAAATTCAATTCCTTAAAATATCGCATTCCTCCGCAAATTGCCAAACAAATGGATACCGTACAGCACCTAGCCATTGAAACCACGCGCATGGCGTTGGAAGATGCCGGTTACGATAAAAAAGAGTTTGACCACAACCGCACCGCGGTCATTATCGGCAACTCGATGGGCGGTATGAAAAACGAGATGTCCAATACGCGTCTGAACCGTCCGTTCATTTACGAAATTCTAAAAAATACCCCTTCGTTTAAATCGCTGGCGCCGGCCGACGGCCAAAAAATGTTAGACGAAATAGACGCGGGCGTGCGCGAAAAATTTACCCCGATCACCGAAGACTCCATGCCCGGCGAACTGGCCAACGTCATTCCGGGCCGCGTAGCCAACGTGTTTGACTTACACGGCACGAACTTCGCGGTGGACGCGGCGTGCGCCACGTCGTTGGCGGCTATTGACCAAGCGGTCAACGGGCTTCGTATGGGCAATTTTGATATGGCCATTGCAGGCGGTGTAGATCAGATGATGTCTCCCTCTGCCTACATCAAGTTCTGCAAAATCGGCGCTTTGTCCGACACGGGTTCTTATCCGTTTGACGCGCGCGCCAATGGTTTTGTGATGGCGGAAGGCGCCGGTATGGTTATTTTAAAACGCTTGTCCGATGCGGTAAAAGACGGCGACCGCGTTTATGCCGTCATCCGCGCCATAGGCGCTTCTTCCGACGGGAAAGGAAAAGGCATTACCGCGCCCAACCCCAAAGGGCAGAAGCTGGCCGTAGAAAAAACTTTTGAACAATTGGATTATACGCCCGAAGCCGTGGGGCTGGTGGAAGCGCACGGCACCGGTACGCGCGTAGGCGATGCGGTGGAACTCGCCGCGCTGACCGAGCTGTTTGGGCCGTATGTCAAACCCGGCAGCGTTGGGTTGAGCAGTGTGAAAAGCCAGATCGGCCACGCCAAAGCGGCGGCGGGGATTGCTTCGTTAATTAAAACCTCGCTTGCCTTATATAATAAGGTATTGCCGCCCTCCGTCAATTTTGAAACGCCCAACCCGATTGTGGATTGGGCAACCTGCCCCTTCCGCGTGATTACCAAAGCGGAAGAATGGCCCGGCGATAAAATTCGCCGCGCCAACGTGTCCGCCTTTGGTTTCGGCGGCACGAACTTCCACGTGGCGATGGAAGAAATGAACGACGGCCTTTTAAAGAAAGCTGAAGAAGCCACCCAACAAACTACCGTTTCAGTACCTGTACAGGAGAATTCTACTATGAACAGCCGTAATACGTACACCCTTCACGTTCCGGGGGAGAAAATCCAAAGCGATGTGTTGACTTTCTCCGCACCGACCAAGCAGGAGCTTTTCAACGTGTTGGATAAGGCGCTTGTTGCCATTGAATATGATTCCGCCTATCTGCCGAGCATTTCCTATAAAAATCATATTGAAAAACCGGCTAAATTTGCGGTAACGATCAACGTGGAATCTCCGGAGAAACTTAAAGAAAAAATCGCCTTTTTCAAGAAAACGGCCGCTACCCAAGATGTATGGGAACAGGAATCGTTGTACCTGCGCATGAAAGGCATTTATCCGTTTGTCCCTTCCGAAATTAAACCCAAAGTCTGCTTTATGTTCCCCGGCCAGGGTTCGCAGTATGTAGATATGATGAAGGACTTGGCCTCTAAATATAAGGTAGTACAGGATACGTTTGACGAGGCTGATCGCCTGCTTTTGAACATCATCGGCCAGAACCTGACCGATACCTTGTGGAGCAAACCCGGCGAAACGAAAGAACAAATCGCCGTGCGCGAAGCGGCCATTAAGAAAACGGAAATGACGCAGCCGGCCGTGTTGACGGCGGACATCGCGATGATGCGCCTGTTATCCTCTTTCGGCATTAAACCCGATGTGGTAATGGGGCACAGCTTGGGTGAATATGCGGCTGCCGTGGCTGCCGGTATTTTTGATTTTGAAAACGGTTTGAAAGCCGTTTGCACCCGCGGCAAAGTAATGTCTGAAATCAAAGTGGAAGACAACGGCAAAATGGCCTCTATTGCCGCCCCGGTGGAACGGGTAGAACCCGAACTGGCGCGCATCAGCGGGTATGTGGCGGTAGCCAACAAAAACTGCCCGACGCAAACCGTTATCGCCGGCGCCAGCAAATCCATTGATGACGCTATTAAAATGTTTACTGATATGGGTATCCAAGCCGTACAGATTCCCGTGTCGCACGCTTTCCACTCCGCCATTGTCCGCCCGGCCATGCCGCAGTACCGCGCTTTCTTGGACACGCTGACCTTTAACGCTCCCAAGATGCCGATCACGACTAACGTAACGGCGGAATTCTATCCGAGCGATCCGGAAAAAATCAAAGATTTAATGGTTACGCAGATCTCCCACTCCGTGGAATGGATCAAACAGCTGCAGACCACCTACGATTCCGGCGTGCGCCTGTTTGTGGAATGCGGGCCTAAACGCGTACTTTCCGCGTTGGCTTCCAGCACGCTTTCCGATAAGAAAGACATTAAAGTGTTGGCTTCCAACCACCCCAAAAAAGGCGGCATTGTGGAATTTAACGATTTATTTGCCAACTTGATTTCCTCCGGCATTCACTTGGATTGGGAAGGAACGGATATGTATGGCAACAATTCCACCTTTAACCCGGCGTTTGTCAGCTGGGTAACCGGAAATGCCACTCCGACGGAAAAAGCCGCCGGAACGGTACAAGCCAATACCGTCTGCGCGTGCAAAGCGGCTCCGTGCGCTTCCAACGATAACGGCGGCAAAAAATCCATCGTTGTCAGCGGTATCGCCGCGGGCGGCCCGGGCAGCTGGGACAAAATCTTCCGCGAAGGCGTGCTGGACGAAATCCTTTCCGGCCGCAATATGATTGAACCCGTCAGCTCGGAAATTCAGCAGAAACAAATTGATAAACACGTAGAATTTGTTATCAAATCCAAAGACGGAAACCATCGCATTGAACGCCTGACCTCCCCGATGCAAGCCATTAAATTGGCGGCTAAAGGCGGCGCGTTTGATCTGGAAAAAGAATTTGGTCTGCCGGCCAAATGGGTTCGCTCTATGGACCGCAGCTTCCAACTGGCCATTGCCGCCGGTATTTTGGCGCTGAAAGACGCGGGCATCCCGTTGGTACTTTATTATAAACCCACCTCTACGGGCGGCTATCTGCCGGATCGCTGGGGTCTGCCGGCCGATATGATTGACGAAACGGGCGTGATTTTTACCTCCGCTTTCCCCGTGGCCAACAGCATGATGGGCGATTTGTCCAAACGCGTGGCGGGATTACTCAACAACAAGACCGCCAAAGAAGTACGTGCGTTCTGCGATAAATTTATTTCCCAGATTTCCGACCCGGCCTTGAAAGCCGAAATTGAAAACTGGTATCAAACCAACTTTAAAGACAAAGAAGTGGAGCCGG
>CALVFE010000050.1 GCA_944326765.1 uncultured Elusimicrobiales bacterium
GCGGAAATTTTATTGTTTGAGCGGAGCGAGTTATAAAATTTCCTGCCGCAAAGTGATTTTTATAGGACACGGGGCGGACGCTTTTTGGTACTTTTTTCCGTTGGAAAAAGTACAGGTATATATTTATAGAACACTGGGGCGGCGGTCTTTTTCGTACTTTTTCTGCCCCTTGCCGGGAGCAGGCATTTTATGCCCATTCGCACGATTTATTTAAGCCACACCGCTAACGCCATACCGCGACAACCCCCTTGCCGGATGGCCATCACCTGGCCGCCCCGTTCCACATCCGTTCAACCGCTTGGGCTGGAGTCTAACGAAAATACGGGTTCCACCCTTTACGGGTTTTTAATGGAAGATAGGCTGTAAAAACCAAAGAAAAAGGCGGGCAAATTAATTTGCCCGCCTGAGTCAATCTGCTCTGCCAAACGCCCTACTTTCCGGCGCCGCAGCATTTTTTATATTTTTTGCCGCTTCCGCATGGGCATGGATCATTCCGCCCGATTTTAGGCCCCTCGTGTACAACGGTTTCTATTTTGACTGCCGTTGTGCCGTTGGCCTCGGCTTTGAGTTCCGCCTCGTGCGCTTTCATCCATTTTTTCATTTGGCGAATGCTCTTAAAATCCACACCGTCTTTTTCCATACGTTTGGCAATATCGATGAAACGTTTCTTAATGGCTGGATCTTTGAGTTTGCCTTTAATCATCGACGGCAACGAATCTATTTCCCGTTCCAAACGTTCTTCAATCGATTCTTTTTTAGCAGGTTCTGCCGCCGCTGTTTGCGGCGCAGATTCCCCTTCCTGTTTTTTCTTAAACGGATTCCACATACCTAATACTGCTCCTTTATGATTCGGAAATAAGTTTTTCCACAAAATTTTTGATGATTTCCGCTTTTTCAAAATAATGTTTTTCCCGCGGAACCACCAGCCGGTTGGGATGTTTCTCCCAAATTTTTAAAATTTTATCATCAATCTCAAACGCCTGCTGCAAACTTTCGGTGCGGACGTTGGTCGCCTGATAAAAATCCTTTTCAGGCGGCGGAGAAAGGTGGATAACCGCGTCGTAGCGGGCCAATTCCGCCTCCAAAGAACTTTTCATAGACGTAAAGAAATTTTCCGGTCCATAAGGCCAATACACCGCCCCGTCAATCGAACCGCGGTCGCAGACCATCACTTTCGCATCCGAAGTTGCTTCCGCCAAATGTTCCAGCTGATGCACCGTGTAAAAAATGATATTCTGGGCGTGTTCAATATGTACGGGACTGTTGTCTTTGCGCGGAAAACCGCCGCTGTAAATCAGCGTAGCCGCTTCCTGCACAAGTGCAATTTTATTGCCGAACGTTTCCTTCAAAATAGAAAGAGCCGTTGTTTTTCCGCCGCTGGGGCCTCCGGTTAAAACGATTTTTTTCATAAGTTATCCTTTAATGATTTTTTCTACAAAATTTTTAATGACTTCGGCCTTTTCAAAAAAATGCTCGGTTCCGCCAACCACCAATCGGTTGGGATGATTCTTCCAGATTTCTAAAATTTTACGGTCAATCTCAAACGCTTGCTGCAAACTTTCGGTGCGTACATGCGTGGATTGATAGAACTCCGGATTAGACGGCGGCGAAAGATGCAGTACCGCGTCATAGCGGGCCAGTTCCGCATCGAGAGAAGTGTGCATCTTGTCAAAAAAATCATCTATTCCGGCCGGCCAATAAACGGCGGCGTCCACCGTACCGCGGTCGCACACGATAATCGGCGCATCGGAAGATTCTTCGGCCAGGCTCTCCATTTCACGCGTGGCATAAAAAATAATCTGCTGAGCGGCTTCAATGTGGGGGCGGCTGTTATCCTGTCGCGGGAACCCGCCGCTGAAAATCATCGTGGCGGCTTCACGCACCAGCTCGACTTTCGGGCCGAATGTTTCCTTTAAAATGGAAAGAGCCGTGGTTTTCCCGCTGTTGGGACCTCCGGTAAGCGCTATTTTTTTATGCTTCATTTTTTTCCTCCGACGCGGAGGGATTTTTAAAAGCTTCTTTTTTAGCCGCGTCCAATTCCTTTAAGTATAACACTTTTAGCTCTTCAAATTCTTTTCGTTTGTCTTTTGGCACATCGCGCACCGCCGAGTTTCGGTTTTTCATTTTGAGAAAATCCAAAAATTTATTCTTCTCTTTGATGCGAAAATCCAAATGCGGCCCGGTGGAAAGCCCCGTACTTCCCACATATCCTATCGTCTGCCCTTGTTTGACTTTGGCTCCCGCCTTAATTCCTTTGGCAAATCCTTTCAAATGGCCATACATGGTGGTGTAGCTGTTGGCGTGGCGGATTTCTATATAGTTGCCAAACCCGCCTTTGCGCCCGGCAAAGCGAACCGTACCGTCCGCCACCGACTGCACCGGCGTACCTGCAGGGGCGGCGTAGTCAATCCCCAAATGCGGGCGGCGGATTTTTAAAATAGGATGCATTCTACCATACGAAAAACGCGACGAAATACGATAATTGCGAAAGCTGATCGGGGATTTTAAGAACATTTTCTTACTCATTTTTCCCGTTTCATCGTAAAAATCATCTTCAAAATAGAACGCGTGCGTCGTAACGCCGCTTTCCGCCCCTTGATAGGAAGCGGCTAACAAGTCCTGCCCGGTAATTTCGCCCGCGGCGGTATAATGTTCTTCCCACAGCGCCGAATATTCATCGCCGTTTCGGGTATCAGTATTAAAATCGATTGTCCAGGAAAAGGCATCGGTAAAATCCAGGATAAGCGGTACCTGTAATCCTTTAGAAAGCATCGAATTAAAGAGAGATCCTTCCACCTTCCCGGCCGCCGTTTTGACGCGGGTCTTAATTTCCACATCGCTTACCCCGGCCACCAAAGCCCCTTCTACATTCGCCACATAATAACGCTTGAATCCTTGGGTAAGCAACAATAAAATAAAGTTTCCGTCTGAATCTACAGACACCGAATAAGTATCTTGTTTTTGTAATTTGCGGGTATCGGTTACCGAAGCCAACTTGCTGACGATTTGAGCTACAATTTGATTTTCCAGCCCGGCTTCCTGCAAAGCCACATAAATCGGTTTTTCTTTGACGGTATATTCTACAACCGGAATCTCACGCTCGTGCAGATTCTCGCGTTCCTGCTCATTTTTGGAACGGGAAATTTCAATGGCCACAAAGGTGGAAATGGCAATCACGCACAAAGTGATTACATAAAAAAGGATATCGTGATACCGCCGGTAATGACGATGGAATAAAGCTAAAATCTTTTTTCTCATACACATAATTGGGGCGGCATTCAAGCCGCCCCGGTTACAAAAGTTATTTCTGGTCTTTTAAGTAAGAACAAAGCGCAATGGCGTTGAGCTTTACCTTTGGGTCATCCGCGCGAGAAGGCAAAATGACCGGAATGGCCGGCCCTACCAATACGGCAGCCGCTTCCATCTGATCGCCGAAGAACGTAAGGGCTTTATAAAGGGGGTTGGCCGCGTCTAAATCGGGCAGCATCAAAATATCGGCGTCGCCGGCCACCGTTTTGCCGGTAATTCCTTTTTCGGCGGCCTTTTCCGCAGACAAAGAAATATACAAATCATACGGGCCTTCCACGCTGCAGCCGGTAATTTTTCCTTCCGCATTCATCTGCGCCAAAGCGGCCGCATCTACGGTAGAAGGGATCTTTTCGTTTACTTTTTCCACCGGGCACACGCAGGCCACTTTCGGGTGTTCCAACCCAAGTTTGTGCATGGTATTAACGGCGTTTTGGATGATTTTGGCTTTTTGTTCCAAAGTAGGCGCAATGACTACCGCCGAATCGGTTACGGCAAACGGTTTTTTGTATTTCGGCGTGCTGAAAAGCACAAAATGCGACAAAAGCGCTCCTTCGGGCACCAAATGGGCTTCTTTATTCAAGATGGCCTTCATATAATACTTGGTATCCACCAACCCTTTGATTAAGAAATCGCCTTTTCCGGCCAGAATTTGATCCACCGCCAGTTTGCACATGGTGGGAACGTCTTCGCAGTCGA
Source organism: uncultured Elusimicrobiales bacterium (assembly GCA_944326765.1). GTDB lineage: Bacteria > Elusimicrobiota > Elusimicrobia > Elusimicrobiales > Elusimicrobiaceae > Avelusimicrobium. Next base: position 4,006 of record CALVFE010000050.1, read on the forward strand.
TAAACTCAAATTTGCTTTCATTCAATCCCACCTGGGCAACGGTTTCTTTGACCGCGGCCAGCGGCCCGATTAAAATCCCATGGGAAATAAGACCGTTTTCATCGGCCATTTTAATAGCTTGCAGGGCTTCTTTGTTGTTAGCCCCCGGTACCACCACTCTGTTTGATTTTCCTTTTACCTGGTTAATCAAATCAGCAAAACTTTTGAATTTCATACGTTTGTTTCTCCTAATAAGTAATAATATAAATCAGCGGTATTGTTTAATGATTTTTGGATTATTCAGCGCACGGCTGGCGGCTTCCCGCAAAGCGTCTTTTTCTTCGCTGCCCGGGAATACATATACCGGGGCGATCCACCCCACATACCGGCTGAGTTCCTGCGGAATGTATTTGCTGTGCATCAACCCGCCCGTAAGCGCAATGAAGTCCACTTTTCCTTCCAGCACTACCGCCATGGCCCCAATGTATTTCGCTATCTGATAAATCATGGCGTCTTCGGCCAGTTTGGCTTCTTCCCGGGTGCAATGAATTAACGAACCGGGTCGTTTCTCGCCCGTACGGATAAATTCTTCCAAATCTTTTACGTCGGACGTACCAGTATAAGCCACCAGCCCGCCCTTGCCGCGCAGTTTAAGCCGCATATCGCGCAGGGTGTATTTGCCGGAAAAACACATCTGCACTAATCCCGCATTGGGCGTACCGCCGCTTCGCTGCGGGGTCATCGGGCCGTCGCCTTCATAACCGTTATTTACGTCCACCACTTTTCCTTGGCGGTGTGCGCCGACGGTAATCCCGCCGCCGCCGTGGCAGACGATACAATTTACTTTCTCATAGGCTTTGCCAAGCTTTTCCGCAATCATACGGGCGACGCGTTTTTGGCTTAACGCATGGAAAATGGAAATACGCGGATTTTCAGGCATACCTGAATAACGGGCTACCGGCTGGAGTTCGTCAATGACAACCGGGTTGGCAATAAAGCTGGGACAGCCGGCGTACTGGGCAATCTCTTTGGCCAAAATGCCGCCCAAATTGCTGGGATGTATTCCTCCGTAGCGGCCTGTTTCCAGATCCTTAATCATTTGATCGTTAACAGCATACACGCCGCCTTCCATCGCCCGGATAAAGCCGCCGCGTCCGATGACTGCGTCGATTTCCTTAAGCGGCACTTTATGGTCCAACAAATAATCCAGAATCAGTTTGCGCCGCAGCGGAAGCTGTTCGGTAACGTTTTTGCCTTCGTAAGGCTCCAAATCGGTCAGGGAATAGCGTACAGTAACTTCAAAGACGGGTTTATCCCCCCGGTAATAACCGATATCGTCTGAAGTAGAACCCGGATTAATTACTAGTATATTGTAGGCCATTTCTCCCCCTTGCTGTCCATATTTATATTTTAACAAAATATATGCGTTTTCGCCGTTTAAATTACGGCAATTTTTCGGCGATTTTGTCCACCCATTTTTTCAGGAAAAACAGCTGCTCGCGCGACAGCCCCTGCCGCACCAGCATATGGCGCAGCAGCATTTTGCGCTGATCGGGGGTAAAATCGACTTTAAAATCAACTTTCTCACACAATCTGTCTGCCGCAGCAATAAAAATTTCTTTTTGGGCATCTGTGGGAAACTGCGGGCCGGTACCGGGGCTACGCAAAGCGGCGAAATCGGGCCGGCGGGAAAGTTCATAGCAAGTCAAAATGACCGCTTGCGCCAAATTGATGGAAGGCTGTTTGGCGGCCGTAGGGATATTTAGCACCGCATCACAGCGCTCTATATCATCGTTGGAGAGGCCGCTTTTTTCATTTCCAAACACCAAAGCGGTTTGCCCGGGCGGATTTTCGGACAGCCGCTCATTCAAATGCGGCAAGGAAACAATTTCCTGTTTTAAATGGCGGTTTTTAAGGGCAGTCGATGCCAAGGAAAAATGAACATCGGCCAAGGCTTCATCTAATGTATCGCATTTTTTAGCGTGTTGCAAAATATCGGATACGCCTACTGCGCTGACGGCTTCGCGCCAAATCGGCGCATAGGGATCCACCACCCGCAAATCCGACAATCCGAAATTCCCCATCGCCCGCGCGCAGGCCCCAATGTTGTTCGGGTCGCGCGGGCGAACCAGGATAATGCAAAAAGACTTCATTTCGCGGCCGCCTCCCCCAAGGACTCCGCAAAAGTAGGGTGTGCAAAAATCACTTCTTTTAATTGTGCCACCGTCAGTTGCGCCGCCAACGCCACGCTTACGGCATGAACAAGCTCCGTAGCATTGGCTCCGGTCAACACGCCCCCCAGCAATTTGCCGGTTTGCGCGTCGCTTAACAATTCATAATATCCTTCTGTCTGATCCTGCGCCACGGCGCGGCCGTTGGCCATTAAGAAAGCTTTATGGCTTTTAACGTTAATTCCTTTGGCCTCGGCTTGCGCGCGCGTAAGGCCAACGGAAGCGATCTCAGGCGTCGTATAAATAGCCCGCGGCACGGCCTCGTTGTGATACATGGCAGGTACGCCGCACAAATTGCTGGCGGCCACTTCGCCCTGTCGGCTGGCGGCATGCGCCAGTTGAAAAAGGCCGTTTACATCGCCGACCGCGTAAATGTCCCCCTTTAACTGCAAGGTTTCCGCATTGACCCGCACGCCTTTGCGCGTCCATTCCACACCGATATTTTCCAGGTGAAGCGCACTTAAGTCCACCGTACGTCCAATCGCCGCCAAAACGGCCTCGGAAGAGAGCGTTCTGCCGTCTGAAAGCGTCAGCGTAAAAACACCGTTTTCTTCTTGTACCGCGGTGGCGCTTGCAGCGGTATAAAAGGTTATTCCGCGTTTGGAAAGAGATTGAAAGAGTACGCGCGCGGCGTTTTCATCTTCCAGCGGCAGGATGCGCGGCTGCATTTCCACCACGTTTACGGCTACCCCCAGTGAGTTCATCAGATCGGCAAATTCACACCCGATCACGCCTCCGCCCACGATCGTAAGCGTTTTGGGCAAAACGGGCATATCAAAAATAGTGGAATTATCATAAATTTTGTCTTTAATTTTATCAAACGGCGGCGGGAAAAAAGCTTCCGAGCCGGTAGCCAAAATCACTCCGTCGCAAGACAGTGTTTTTTCCGTTCCGTCTGGAAGTTTTACCAAAACGGCATGCTCCTCTTTAAAAGAGGCTTCCCCTTGCACCACTTCCACGCCGGCTTTTTTGAGCAAAAAGGCAATGCCCTGCGTCAGTTTGCGGGTAGCCGCTTTTTGGCGGGCTTGAATTTTTTGCCAATCGCGCGCGGCAAACAGCGCGTCGGCCGCCGCCTGTACGCCGTCTGCGCATAAAGATGAAATCGTCTTTACCGTATAAAAATGATGCGCCGCATCTAAAAGCGACTTGGACGGGATACACCCGCAGTTGAGGCACACTCCGCCCAGCTTGTTTTTCTCCACCAACGTTACTTTTGCTCCCAAGCCGGCGGCCTTGAGTGCAGCCGGATACCCCCCGGGACCGCCGCCTATTACAACGATATTTTTCATAATTTCCTCTTACACCTATGGCATTTAGATTATACCTATTGTAGCATTAAAAACAGTATAATAAAAAAACAGGAAATACTATGCCAAAAAACAGTAAGCCGTCTTATATCGGACACCGTAAACGCATTCGTGAAAAATTTGCCGCGGCGGGGTTGGACTCTTTCTTGGATCATGAAACCTTGGAGCTTTTGCTGACCTATGCTGTAGCGCGCAAAGACACCAAACCGATCGCATGGGCTTTGCTTAAAAAATTTGGCTCACTGGCTGCCGTGCTGGACGCGGATCCCGCCCAACTGATGACCATACCGGGAGTGGGTATCCAAACCGCACATTTCCTAAAATTAATCCGTGCCGTATTTAAAAAGTACTCCTTAGACGAAGTGAAAGAACGAATTACCATTCGCACCCCGCAGCAGGTATTGGAGTATTGTAAAGCTTCTTTGGCCGGAAAGAAAGAAGAATGTTTGGAAATCATCTATCTGTCAATACGCAATACGGTCATGAGTACGCAGATCATTGCATCGGGACTGATCGATCGCGTGGCCGTATCGCCACGCAAAATCGTGGAATGCGCATTAGCGGCGAAAGCGTCCGCCTTGATTTTGGTGCACAATCACCCCTCCGGCGATGCGACGCCTTCGCAGGAAGACATAGATTTAACACAAGACGTTATCCGTGCCGCCGCGTTATTCGGCATTTCGGTGCATGATCATATTATCGTAGGCAAAGGCGCGCATTACAGTCTAAAAGCAAACGGGAAAATATAATGAATCTTTTAAAAGAAGTATTAAAATATCAAGTTTATCCGGCGATGGGTTGCACGGAACCGGTATCGGTCGCACTGTGTGCGGCCTATGCATCTAAGGAATTGGGGGAAGAAACAGCCCGGGCGGAATTTCGGCTGGACGCCGGAACCTACAAAAACGGCATGGGCGTGCGCATTCCCAATACGGACGGCGAAAAGGGAAACCTGCTGGCGGGCACAATGGGAATTCTGCTGGCCAAGCCGGAACTGAATATGGAAATCTTAGGCGGCGCAAACAAAAAAATTGTTTCCCAAGCCAAAGAAATGCTGCAAAAACGATGTATCAATATGGAAGTCGCGCCCGATGCACACGGTTTCTATATCGAGGCCGCCCTAACGGGCATCAGCGGAAAACAAAGCAAGTGCATTATTGCGGGCAGCCATACGGAAGTCGTTTTTTTATCCCAAGCCGATACCGTCAAAATCAACCACTTGCCGCTGGAAAACAATGACCAAAAGATACACGCCTTTAAGGCGGCTCTTAAAAAAGCCTCTTTAAAGGATTTATTAGACGCGGCCGATAATGCCGACGAAGAAGATTTGGCCTATATCAAAAAAGGCGTGGAAATGAATTTAAAAGCGGCCGAAATGGGGCAAGCGTTGCAAAAAGTCGGGTTCTACATCAAGGAATTGGTGCGCAAAAAATTGCTGCAGATGGATTTACTGGCCTCCACCAAAATCTTAACCGCCTGCGCCGCCGACGCCCGCATGGACGGGCAAGCGGTGCCTGTCATGTCCAGCGGCGAGTCCGGCAACCAAGGCGTAGTAACCATTCTGGTGCCGTGGAAAGTGGGAAAAGAAATGGAAGTGGACGAAAAGACCATCTTAAAAAGCATTGCGCTTTCCCACCTGCTAAACGGCTATGTAAAAGTTTTTACCGGAGAGTTGGCTCCCATCTGCGGCTGCGCCATCGCCGCAGGAGTAGGCGCGGCGGCCGCCATTGTATATCAGCAGCGCGGCAAATGCGTACCGGCCGTAACATTGGCTATCAACAATATCATCAGCGATATCGGAGGCATGCTCTGTGACGGCGCCAAAAGCGGATGCGCCCTTAAAGTCGTCAGTTCCACAGACGCCGCCATTCGATCCGCCTATATGGCGATCCACGATTACGGCATTACCGAAGTGGAAGGCTTTGTGGGAAAAACCGCCGAAGAAACTATCCAGAATTTAGGATCTATTTCCAGTATCGGCATGAGCAAAGTGGATCCGATGATTGTAGATATCATGCAGGAAAAATGCAATCATTAGGAACTTTCCTGTTTTGTAATCCGGCCTTCCGGCCGGATTTTTTATTCCCGCGCAAATGTATAAGCCAATACTTTTTTGGCGCCGGCAGCTTTCAAAGCGGCGGCACACCCTTCCAGCGTAGCGCCGGTGGTGGCTACGTCATCTATAAGCAAAACGGTTTTCCCCTTTACTAAAGACGGGTTGCGGCACGCAAACGCACCGGTCATATTTTCCAAACGCCCTTGTCTGCCCAATCGGGTTTGGCTGACGGTATCGCGTACCCGCGCCAAAACATCTTTCTCTACCTCAAGCCCTACGGCCGAGGCAAAATACCGCGCCAATAATTCGCTCTGATTGTATCCGCGTTTTCGTTTCCGGGCGGGAAACAACGGTACGGCGATGATTTTTTCCGCTTCGGCCAGTTCAGCGTATTTTGGATATTGCCCGGTCATCAGAGAAGCCATATAAGCCGCCAAATAATCCGCTTGGGCATATTTAAGTGCATGCACCAACGCGCGGGAAGACGCATTGAAGATAAAAGCCG
>CALVFE010000051.1 GCA_944326765.1 uncultured Elusimicrobiales bacterium
TGCCCGTTAACACGACTGGTTTAAGCCACACCGCTAACGCCATACCGCGCTCTCCCCAAATAACACCCTTGCAGGGAAGCAGTCATTTAGACGCCAGATATCCGTTGATTCTTTTTCTAATCCAATATCGCCCCTGCACAAACGCCCTATTTTCAGTATGATACCGGAAAGGAGCTTTTATGCCGCATCCACTAAACTGGTTTCGCCCCGGGCGGGAAATTACGGTAAACGACAAAATGCAGTCGGGATATACTTATGTTTTGACTGCGGAAGCAGGACGCTCTTTCGACCCCGACTTTTCGCCGGAACTTACTCCGGCGCAGATGCTGGTGCTCGGTATATTTGAAGGTCATTATTTAAATGATTGCCGGGAAGAATTTCCCATAGAATGGTTTACACAAGCAGATCGGAAACTATCGCCAGATTTTCCCGATGAAACCAAAAACTGCTTTGGCGTAAAATCGCGTCAACCGCGCGGCGAATGGATCCGCCGGGGTTGGATTTTACCGTTTGATCCGGATCCGCGCGGGTGGTTTCAGTGGTATTGCCGCTATTGGCTGGGCAGACGTTTAGACAAAATAGACGAACGCCAAATTAAACGCTGGGCAGCGTTTACCCGTCATCAGGCGCAAGTGTTCAAACACTGTCGGCCGGGCGATTTATCTTGTCGGCCGCGGCAACGGCAGGCGCTGTTACAATGGGCGTATAATCCTTTCCTTTGAAACGCCTGAATACTTTAGAGCTGATTGGTCAGCGCCGTAACAATAACGGACGTCCAAGCGATATCAAGGGGTTCCGTCAATTCTTCCGAATTTTGGAAATCTTTTTCAAACAAGCGCTCCGTAAGTTCCTGCACAAAGGCTGGATCGGAAATACCCAAACTCATTTCTTTGTTAATATAAAGGCTCATTTTGTCAAAATTAGCTGTTCCGATCACTGCCCAGCCGTCATAAACCGCTGCTTTTACATGGCTCATTCCTTTATAAAAATAAACGCGCACCCCATTCTTAAATAGTTTATTGGCCATCGCGCGATTGTTTACGTCCATAATACCCACATCGTTTTTTCCGGGCAGAATGACCCTTACATCTACCCCCCGGCCACGGGCTTCAATCAGCTCCCTAATAATTCGATCATCGGAGAAATAGGCATTTTGGATATAGATACGTTTTTTAGCACGTCGAATGGCCTCCCGCTGGGCGTCAAAAATTTCGGAATCATTGGGTTTGGTGTACATCAGCCGCACATCTATCATTCCCGGAGCTTCGCGGTTCACTTCCCGCTGGCGTTTGCTGAAGAGTTTGCGATAAGCCGCCGCATAATCGCCGCCCCAGCCCGTAAAAGACCAATTTTCATAAAAATTCTTTACCAACCGCCCCACTACCGGCCCTTGCAAGGCCACCATCATATCGTGCCAAGTGTAGCGGTATTCCTGCCCGATATTCATCCCGCCCGTATAGGCGATTTTACGGTCTACGATATATACTTTGCTGTGGTCAAACGTACCCCACGGATTTAAATGCGTACGCGCTTTGGCTTTGGAATCTTTACGCAGGTATGACGTAATATATTTGGGCATAATAAACGTTTCCGACGTTTTCAGCTCCGGATTTTTGCCCGAATTTAAAACAGTATTTAATTCATCCACCACTACGCGCACGTCTATTCCTTCGTTGGCGCGGGCTTTCATCACGTCGGCAATGGAAAGGCCATAAGGGTCTGCCATAAAAATATATACGCTGGTAAAAATACTCTCCTGTGCCCGCTGCATAGCCAACATAAAATGCGGGAAAAATTCTTCGCCGTCAATCAGCAAAGTTACAAAAGCTTTATAATTCTGCTTACTGATTTTTTTATCCAACCAACGGTTAAAATCGACCAGATCCATTTCTTCGCCGGATTGATTCAGGGGCGGTACTTCTTTTAAATCCCAGGTATGCGGCGGCAAAGCGGTATAAATGGTGGCGGTGCCAAACGCCACGAAACGATGTAAAGTGGTAAAGGGCGCTTTGACAATACTGAATAAATGACTTTTTATAAAAAACGAGTAAATAAACGAAGCCGAAAACCCCAGCGAAGTCATTTCTTTTTTCACTTCATAGTAATCGGGCAGCTGTAATTGTATGCTGATGTTTTTATCGGTATCCAGATACAAGAAGGGAGAGGCGGGCACGCCGTCTAAGCGCAGTAAAAAACGGCTATATGTTTCTCCGGCGGCGGAAACCATCTTTTTGAGTTGTTCGTTAACCATCACATCAAATTGTGCGGCTTCAATTTTTCCTACAATTTGTATATCTCCCGGCGCGTCTTTCAGCTGCACCAAATCCGGCGTACCGTCGGCTCGGCGCAGAAGCATGGTTTCGTAATTCTGAATAAATAATAATATTCCCTGCCCTTCATGCGGCGGCACCAGCGGCGCTATGGTGCGCTTTAATACTTCAGTCCACTCCCTTCCCACAATTACGACGCGGCGGTTATGATTCAATTTTTCCGGGTTTTTTATCCGACGAGGCGTTAAAAGTGAAATAGCAGCATTTCCTTCCCGCTCAGAAGCGTTCAAATCGGCCGTAAAGAAAAAAGACTCCCCTTGATAATCGTATTGGATATAAAGGGTATCGGAAATCAAAAAAGCATCGGTCGGACTAACATCGTGAACGGCCACATGGCGCAAGGCGTCTTGCCGCTGGGAGGAATGGGCGCAAGCACACAACATCACGGAAATCAACACACAAACAATGGCTCGAAGTTTCATCATAATATAATATCTATTTTATACTCCCGTGCGGAATTATTTCAGGTAAGGCTTGATTTCTTTATACACCCGCTCAGCCACAATTTCATATCCGGCCGCGTTGGGATGAACCATATCCGATTTGTACTGCCGCTTATTAAAAATTCCCGCTAAAATTCCCGGCACAAAAATGGCCTCTTTTTCTTTGGCCAATTTTTTATAAGCCCGCGAATAATGCCCCATACCGGGACCTCCGGTATCTATCACCACGGCAATAGCACCGGCACGCTGTACTTCTTCCACAATCTGCCGGACAGCCGCCACGGCATCTTCCAACCGACGGTTTTGCATATAATCGTTGGCTCCAAATTCAATGAGCACCATATAGGGATTTTGGGACAACGCTTCCGGTAACCGAACCGGCGCATGAGCAGCGGTTTCGCCCGATTGGCCTAAATTAATTACGGGTTTACCCAGCTTACGGGATAAAAAATCTGGATAAGAAGAACCTTTCGGGGCGCCGTAACCGGCGGTCAGGCTGTCCCCAAACGCAACGATCGAAACCCCCGTATTATTCAAGTTTTTAATTGGCGGAGTATCTTTCATAAAATAATATACCCCTGTCATCGCAAGCAACAACAGTACGATCCATTTTTTCATAAATTCCTCTTATTTTATTATAACAAACCATTTCATTCCGTACGCGCGTGCGAAAAAGGGTTGACTTTTGCCTCGTTTATTATAAAAATAAAGGTATGAGAAAACCCCTAACCAAAGAAGAAGAACGCTCTCTGTTAGACGCAGCTCAATGTGTACGCGAAAATTCTTATTCCCCCTATTCCAAATTCAAAGTAGGGGCAGCCGTCCTGACTGATGACGGCCGGATTTTTCAGGGCACCAACATCGAAAACGCTTCTTACGGGCTGACGATATGCGCCGAACGAAACGCCATATTCGCCGCCGTCTGCGCGGGGGCGCGCCGTTTTCGGGCGTTAGCGCTGATTACCCAAAAACTGCCGGGTATGGCTTTTAATTCTCCTTGCGGCGCCTGCCGGCAAGTCATGAGTGAATTTATGCCGCCGGAGACACCCATTCTCCTTGCGGTGCTAGACAAAACCAAACGGATCGTCTATCGCAAAACGCTACGGGAGTTAATGCCTTTTCCGTTTGATAAATTTTCAGAAAAATAAAAACGCGGCTTCTGCCGCGTATTTATTAGGAGCGTTATGACACAAACTACTTATAAAGGGCTGCCCGCCTGGAAATTGGAAAATGACGTTTTATGCGTTACTTTTCTGCCCGGTTACGCCTGTAAAATGGCCAGCTTAATCCACAAAAAAACCGGCCGGGAATTTTTATTTCAATCCGACGCAGAAACCCTGCGCGTACCAGAATATGGCGCCTCTTTTGCCGATTACGACTCCAGCGGATTTGACGAAGTTTTTCCTTCCATAGACGCTTGCCCCTACCCCGACGGATCTTGGCAGGGAATGCCCATTCCTGACCATGGGGAAGTATGGGCAATGCCGTGGGAAAGCGTTCGTACTCCCGACGGGCTGGCCGCAAAAGCTTTTGTACGGAGTCAAACCCTGCCGTATATTTTTTCCAAAAACATGACCTTAAAAGGAAACGAACTCATCTTTCAATACTGCGCGGAAAACACCTCTAATGAAGATTTCAAATTTATCTGGACGCCCCATTGTTTACTGGCGTGTTCCCCCGCCACGCGGCTGCTCGTTCCGGAAAATCTCAACCAAGTGATGACCGTAGAACACTCCACCAAACATCTGGGGCATTGGGGCAACCTGCATTCTTACCCGCTTACTGTAGATGTACGCGGGCTTAAAATGGATCTGGCCGCCACGGAACCCCGTACCGCCAGAAATTGCGAAAAATTCTACTTTACCGACAAAAACACCGCCGGCTGGTGCGGCATTGAACATACCGATACGGGCGAAAAATTAATTTATTCCTATGACGCCGATAAGGTTCCTTACCTGAGCGTTTGGAAAACGCAGGGCGGCTACCGGGGCGACTACAATATCGCCTTAGAACCCTGCACCGGCGTGTATGACGATTTGTATGTAGCGCACAAAATCCGCCGCGCCGCCGTCATTGCGCCCAAAGGACGCTATGAGTGGCAGTTCAAAATGACGGTTAAAGAATTTTAATTCGGGCTGCCTATGGCGCCCAAAGGGGAGAATACTATGAATCAACTAGCCTTAAGAAGCAAGTTTAATGAAGTTTTTAAGAAAGAAAAGCTATACTTTTTTGCACCGGGACGGGTCAACCTTATCGGTGAACATACCGACTATAACGGCGGACATGTTTTCCCCTGTGCGCTTTCTTTCGGAACGCATTGCGTTTTCTGCAAACGCGACGACCGCAAAATACGCCTCTATTCCCTCAACTTTCCGCAGCAAGGCATCATCGACGCAGAGCTGGACAACATTTCTTACAACAAAAAGCAGGACTGGGCAAACTATCCGCTGGGAGTCATCAAAACGCTCCAAAACCATGGTTACAAAATAGACCAAGGGTTTGAGCTAATGTTCTGGGGCGATATCCCCAACGGGGCGGGGCTTTCTTCTTCCGCCTCCATTGAACTGGCTACTGCCGTTGCGATGAATAACGTTTTTAAACTCTATATTCCGCAGGTGGAACTCGTCAAATTCTGTCAAGAAGCGGAAAATAAATTTGTCGGTATGAACTGCGGCATTATGGATCAGTTTGCTATCGGTATGGGCAAAGAAGGCTGCGCCATTCTGCTGGATTGCAACACGCTGGATTACGATTATGCGCCCCTGGATTTAAAAGGGATTTCCATCGTGATTATGAACACCAACAAACGCCGCGAGCTGGCCGACTCCAAATACAACGAACGCCGCGGCGAATGCGAGCGGGCGTTAAAAGCGCTGCAAGCCCGGCTGCCGATTAAATCGTTGGGAGAACTAAGCATCGAAGACTTTGAAAAACACAAAGATCTGATCGTCAACCCCACCGAACGCAAACGCGCCAAACACGCCGTGTACGAAAACCAGCGCACCTTGGAAGCCGTCAAAAAATTAAAAGAAGGCGATCTGAAAACCTTTGGAAAGTTGATGAATGAGTCCCATATCTCCCTGCGCGACGACTACGAGGTAACCGGCAAAGAATTAGACGCCCTGGCCGAAACCGCTTGGCAGCAAAAGGGCGTATTGGGCGCAAGAATGACGGGAGCCGGTTTCGGCGGCTGCGCCATTGCTTTGGTCAAAGATGAAAACCTAAAAGATTTCATCGACAATGTAGGCAAAATCTATCGGGAAAAAACCGGATTGACGGCTGATTTTTATATTGCTTCCGTCGGCGGGCCGGCCAGGGCGGAAGAAAAGAAATACTAATTTAAATTTATTACAGGAGATCTTTATGAAAAACATTTTAGTCATTGGCGGGGCGGGATATATTGGTTCGCATACTGTCAAAATGCTGGCGGAAAAAGGATACAACCCCGTTGTGTTTGATAATCTTTCCAAAGGCCATCGTGAAGCCGTACTGAACTATCCGTTTGAACTGGGCGACCTAGGTGATAAAGCCACCCTGGCCGAAGTCTTTCGAAAACACCATATCGACGCTGTAATGCACTTCGCCGCCTTCATTGAAGTAGGCGAAAGCGTACAAGAGCCGTCTAAATACTACCACAACAACGTCGCCAAGGTACTTAATCTGTTAGACGCCATGGTAGAAAATAATATCAAACACTTCGTTTTTTCTTCCACCGCAGCCACCTTCGGCGAACCCGTTAAAGATAAAATTGACGAAACCCACCCCCAAAACCCGATCAACCCCTACGGCAACACCAAATTAATGGTGGAAAAAATGCTTTCGGATTTCGATACGGCTTACGGGTTAAAAGCGACTGCGCTTCGCTACTTTAACGCCAGCGGCGCGGACGATTCGGGCGAAATCGGCGAATCGCACAACCCGGAAACGCATCTGATTCCGATTGTACTGCAAGCCGCCGCCGGCAAACGTCCGTCCATCAAAATGTTCGGCAACGATTACCCCACCCCAGACGGCACTTGCATACGGGACTATATCCACGTCAACGATCTGGCGCGCGCGCACATTTTGGCGTTGGAAAAAATGGTTAAAGACAATGCCAGCGAACGCTTCAACCTAGGCAGCGGAAACGGTTTCTCGGTGGCGGAACTGGTCAAAGAAGCCAAACGCATTACCGGCATTGATTTTAAAGTGGAAGTAGCCCCCCGCCGCGCGGGAGACCCCGCCGTCTTGGTGGCCGACAGCGCCAAAGCGCAAAAAGTACTCGGCTGGAAACCGGAATATAATTTAACGCGCATCATTGAAACGGCGTGGAACTGGGAACAACACCGCAAATTCTAGGAGAACATTATGGATATTAATCTATTAATTGACCAATTAGTCGCTTTTGCCGTAAACGAAAAACTGATTCCGGCGCGCGACCGCATGTGGGCCGTCAACCAGCTGTTGGATATCCTGCATTTATCCGACTATACCCCCAGCGGTTTTAAAGGGAAAACGCCGCCTTATCCGTGTGAGATTTTAAAAAACATCTGCGATTGGGCGGCCAAACAAGGTCTTATTGAGCCGGATACCGTTACGATGCGCGATTTGTTTGACACCAAACTCATGGGCGTATTTGCCGGCCAGCCTTCGGCGGTAATGAACGAATTTTTTGCCCTGTACAAAAAGAGCCCCAAAAAGGCTACGGACAAATTTTACCACGACGCCCGCGCTTTGGATTATATCCGCACGGAACGCGTCGCCAAAAATCTGGTTTGGAAAGCGCGCACGCCGTACGGCAATTTGGACATTACGATTAATATGTCCAAACCTGAAAAAGACCCCAAAGACATCGCCGCCGCACTCCAGGTAAAAGCGTCGGCCTATCCGTCGTGCCTTTTGTGCAAGGAAAACGAAGGGTATGCGGGGCGTATTAATCACCCGGCGCGCCAAAACCTGCGCCTGGTGCCGCTTGATTTATTAAAAGACGGCGAACCGTGGTATTTGCAATACTCGCCGTACGTGTATTACAACGAGCACTGCATTTTCCTGTCCGACAAGCACGAACCGATGAAGCTGACGAAAAAAAATTTTGAGCGGCTGTTAAACTTCGTTGACTTCCTGCCGCACTACTTCATCGGCTCTAACGCCGATCTGCCGATCGTCGGCGGATCTATTCTGACACACGACCATTTCCAAGGCGGCCGCTATGTGTTTGCGATGGAAAAAGCGCCGGTGGAAAAAACGTTCAAACTCAAAAAATTCCCGCGCGTAAAAGCCGGCATCGTTAAATGGCCGATGAGCGTCATTCGCCTAAACGGTTCCAAAAAAGACCTTATAGAAGCGGCCGATTATATCCTTAAGAAATGGCGCGTTTACAGCGATCCCAAGGCCGATATTCTGGCCAAAACAGGTGATACGCCGCACAATACGGTAACGCCTATCGCCCGTCGCTGCGGAAAAGCATTTGAGCTGGATATCGTGCTGCGCAACAACCGCACCACGGAAGAATTCCCGATGGGTATTTTCCACCCCCACGCCGAAGTACACCACATCAAAAAAGAAAACATCGGACTCATTGAAGTAATGGGGCTGGCGGTACTGCCGGCGCGTCTTGCCAAAGAATTAAAGGATCTGGAAACTCCTTTAATTAAAAAGGACTTGGCTGCCATTCGGAAAAACGAAATGCTTGCCAAACACGCGCCGTGGGCGGAAGAATTGCTGAAAAAGTACACGTTTACCGCCAAAAACGCGGCAGAAATACTGCGCACCGAAGTAGGCAAAGTGTTCGCCCGCGTATTGGAATATGCCGGCGTATATAAACGAACACCCGAAGGAAAAGCCGCATTTGAACGGTTTATCCAAAAGCTGTAACTCAGAAAAGACCCCGTCTAATCAGATGGGGTCTTTATTTATAATATTTTCCCTTCTCAAAAAATTAATCTAACTCATAGCTGTTATTGGATGACTCTTTCCCGCTAATGGCGCGGCAAAGTCTTTGTCCGCTCGCCAATTCACTGCTAGTAGAGGAAACCCGGCAAAAACTGCGTCCATTCCAATAAGAGTTTGCATGACCGGAAAGCGGATAATAATCATAATGTACGGGAAGGAGATTTGGCATTTGAAAACGAATATAATCAATTTTCCCGGCTGAACCTCCGATAAACATAATTTGCAGTTTAGAATTTACAGGACGGTCTAAATCCAACACATCAAAACTCCGCGGATATTCGCCATTGGCTAAATAATAACTTTCCACCGCTTGCATAATGGGTTTTGCCGCCATTTGCATTTGCAAAAAACGAGATTTATCTATTGCTAGTTGATATTGCGGGATCGCCACCGCCGCCAAGATCCCTATAATTAATACCACCACTAACAGCTCTATCAGCGTAAACCCGACGTTTTTACCGCCGAAAAATGATTTTTGATAAATTTTGTTCATAGCCAAAATTTATCAAAAAAAAAAACGCGTCAAGGCCAAAGGTTGGCCGCCCGACTCTTTACCCATTAATCCGATTCCTTTAAGCCACATTGCTTCTGTACTGTCGCGCACTAGCAAAACAGCAGGCGAACCGCTATGCTATACAAGGAGGAATTTTCCTTTTTATGTTGTTGCCGTTTATCCACGCTATTGCGTTGTAACAAGAAATTTCCCCTTGATGCCGTTGCCGTTTATCCGCCCGTTTGTCCTGCTTATAAAAAGCCTTTGCGGCAGAGCAGAAATTTTATTGTTTGAGCGTAGCGAGTTATAAAATTTCCTGCCGCAAAGTGATTTTTATAGGACGCCGGGGCGGCGGTCTTTTTCGTACTTTTTCTGCCGCCAGAAAAAGTA
>CALVFE010000052.1 GCA_944326765.1 uncultured Elusimicrobiales bacterium
TGTATTTTCCCTGCATATCAGGGAATTTGGCACAAAAAACTAACAGCATATTGCTGAGCAAACTACACACTCCGTGGGTTTTGACGATTCTGCGGCAAAAGCCGCGGAGTTGGAGCGGCATAAACTGCTTTATGCCGCGTCGGGATTCGAAAGGCGCAGCGATGTTTTGGTTTGCGTCGGCCAAGTACGCAAGGCCAAAACCGCGAGCCCGGACTGCAGGAAAATTCCGTCAGGAATTTTACCGGAAGGCGAATCCCTCCCTCCGGGTAATTTTTGTTACGCGAATGGCAAAGACGAAGAGTTGAAACCTCCAAAAATTCCTATGTCTAACAAACTCATCTTTCTCGGTACAGGAAATGCGCTGGTAACCCGATGTTACAATACGTGTTTTGCTTTGCAAAACGGCAATGAATATTTTTTGACCGACGCCGGCGGCGGCAATGGCATTTTAGCCCAATTGGAAAAAGCGCAAATTCCGCTTGTCAACATTCATTCTTTGTTTCTTACACATGGACATACTGATCATATCTTAGGCGTGGTTTGGCTCATTCGTTTGGCGGCTTCCCTTTTTGTGCGTGGGAAACATACCGGCCTTACCATTTACTGCCATGAAGAATGCGAAAAAAAATTACGCCTATTCTGTCAAATGACGCTGACATTAAAACTGCAGTCCGTATTAGACAATGGAATAAAATTTATTTGCCTGCAAGATGGGGAATCCTTTCACGCGGCCGGATTGGCCTGTACGTCTTTTGATATCCATTCCACCAAAACCAAGCAGTTTGGTTACCGCGCCGTATTGCCAGACGGACAAACCGTAGTCTGCTTAGGAGACGAACCCTATAATCCGGCCTGCCAACGTTATGCACAAAACGCGGATTGGCTGCTTACGGAAGCCTTTTGTCTATATGCCGAGCGCAATGAATTTAATCCTTATGAAAAACATCACAGCACCGCGTTAGACGCCGCCCGAAATGCCCGGGCGTTAAATGCCAAGCATCTGATTCTATACCACACCCAAGACAACTGCCTCGCGCAACGCAAACGGTTATATACCGCCGAGGCTAAACGGATATTTCCCGGCCCCGTATTAGTGCCAGACGACCTAGAAACCATCATTTTATAGCGCGCCGCGCCTCTACAAAATACCCCGCCCGTTTGGGCGGGGTATTTTACCAAGCGCAAGGGAAAAATCAGCTGCGGTACGGATCTGCCTGCGAGGATTCGGATTCCGGTTCCTCTTCGTCAAAATCTTCCTCTTCGGCACGAATTGCCTGGGCAAAAGCCGCCCAGTCTTTTCCGGAAGCTTCAAAACTAATCATCAAGCCGGTATTGGAATAAGGGCCAAAAATTTTATCTTCCCCCGCAAACACATTTTGTTCCAGTGTTACTTGGAGCAGGAAATTATCCGGCCGATTATAGGTGGAACAACACCCCGCCGGCGGCGGCAGCGGCCGCATATACAAAGATACTTTTGGCTCCAGCATAATCCAATTATTCTCGCTGTGTTCGGCCAGCGTTTGGGCAATAAAGTCAGACAGATAAATACTTCCTTCATCTTTTATCGCCGTCAGCACAGATTCCACTTCCGGATTGAATATACTTTTCCCCTCGCAAAAAAGTCCCAGCTGATATTCCATAAACTCGCCCTCACTGCCGGGATTAGACCAAATTGTCAACGGAGTTATTTCCAATTCCAAATGTCCCTGTTTGCCAAATTTGATTTTTGCCATAAATGCTCCTTAAGTAAAATAAAATCATTCGCGAAACCGGATTTCCCCGCCGCCGATGACGGCACACCGGTCGCCGGCTAAGTCTTGTTCATTCGGCCGGCAACGGCATACGGCAAGTCCCGAACGCATAATAACGAAATTTGTTGCTACACGAAACTTATCTTTTTATTATATTTATTTTCAGTTCATTTTGATAAAATATAAAAAAGGGTATTTCTATGCGTTATATTCTCTATTTATTTACGATGGCGTTATTGTTTGTAGGCGGAATGATAGTGGGAAACATCTATCTGCCGCAGCGCGCGGCCACTTTAGCCTCAGCCGTATCCGTTCCGCCGCTGGCGCAGGAAAACCCTGTTCTGCAAGATATCACACGCGAAACAGCCTATCAAAATTTAAATATCTTAAACCAAGCGTTGCAATCCTGCCCGGTAGTCGTCAATGAAGAAAAAGACCGGCTGGTCAATCAGATCCGGCTCCTTTTGGCATTGGAAGATTTTGAAATCAAAAAAGCCCGACTGGAATTGGAAATGGCCAAAAATACGGATACGAACCGCCCCACTTCGCAATTTACCCAAGCCGTTTCGGATTATAATGCCGCGCGGGAATTTGCCGAACAGCTGGCCAATGAGCTTTTCCCGATACCAGAGCCTGAAGTACAGCCAGCAGAATCTGCCCCGCAGGAAACAACGGCCGCGCCAAACACGGCGGAAGCAGAAAATCCGGAAGTTTCCCAACCCTCTGCCCAGTCCGACACGGAAACAAAATCCGTTTCAGCCTCCCAATCGGCTTCCTCGACAACCGCAAAAAAAGCCCCTGCCGCCACAGGCGCAGAGGCTTCCTCCCGAAAATAAACTATTGATTATGTTTATCGAAAATTGCGTGCGACGCTGTTTTCCGATGCAGTTTGGCCTGCGGCCCGACGATGACATCTTCTAAAATACAGTTTTTTAAATCTGCCCCATACGCTATAGATACATACGGGCCGAACACACAATTTTCCGCCGATACGCTCTCGGCAATCCAACATGGCGGAATAATTTTGTTTTTTTGTTCCAAAGCAGCCGGCACTTGTTGATGACGGTCCAACAATAAGCGATTGGTTTGCAACAACACTTCCACCGTACCGCAGTCGAACCAATCGTCCATTTCCACCGGGACGATTTCCAATCCTTTGGCCAACAGCACAGAAAGCGCATCGGTCAGCTGGATTTCATTTTTTACGGTTTTTCCCGAATGGATTACTTCTTCCAACGCTTCAAACAACTGGGCGCTGTCCAAAAAAGAATAGGCTCCAATAATAGCCAAATTGGATTTGGGACATTCCGGTTTTTCTTCAAAGGAAACGATTTTTCCATTTTTCAGCTCCACGATGCCAAAGCGGGACGGATCGGCAACTGCCCGAATTCCTACGGCATTTTTCCCTCCAAAAACAAGCGGTTTCAGATTTCCGTCAACGATCGTATCTCCCAAGAGAATAAAACACGGCCCGGAAACAAACGATTTTGCCAAATAAATGGCATGTCCTAATCCTTTTGGCTCCGGCTGCTCCACAAACGCTGCCTGCAAATGGGCATATTGCGACTGTACAAATTCCACAATGGCTTCTTTTTTGTACCCCACAATAAATACCACTTTTTTTATTCCCAAACTCTCTACTTGATCTAAAATATGCCCCAAAATAGGTTTTCCGGCAACTGAAATCATGGTTTTAGGCATATTGGCCGTATAAGGAAGCAGTCGCACTCCTTTTCCGGCGGCAGGGATAATGGCGGTAAATTCTTTTCTCATGTTAGGCACGTCCTGTTTCTTTTAACAGTTCCCGGTACATTGCCAACTGCGCGGCATACGCTTCAGCCGCTTGGGCAGGCGTATATTCGCTGCGATAGGTCCAGTTTTCCTCGCCCACGGTGCCGGGCGTATTTACCCGATCCAAAGTGCCGATGATATCCTGCCAAGCAAACAGCGTAATGGCGGAATTGGAATCCAACACCCGGCGCAAAATAGCCCGTTGGGAAAAATCATTAAACGGCACGTTTCCATCGGTTTTTTGAGCAGCAATCATTTCCCAGATATTGGCGCGTTCGCGGATATCCATGGTCTCCCACCAACCGCGAACGGTTTCGGTATCGTGCGTGGAAGTCGTAGCCAAAGAAACCTGCGGATACTGGCGGGGTTCGCGGTAATAGCCGTTATCTTCCCGCTCCCAGCGAAGCACTTTATACCCCGGAATCCGCAAATCTACCAGCATACGGCGCACATAATTGGGGATAACGCCCAGATCTTCCCCTACGGGGAGTTTTCCTTTGGCTTCTTCCAGCACCATACGCAAGAAATGATATCCGCGGTCAATTTGATTTTGTTCGCCTTGGATATCAAAACAACCCACCTCATCTCCCGGAGCAAATACATAAGTTCGGAAAAAACCGACCAGATGATCCAACCGGAAAATATCATACAGTTCCGTTACGCGGCGGATTTTACGGCGCCATAAATCCAAATTGTGGGAATGTTGATAGACCCAATCATACGCAGGCAGCCCCCAGCGTTGGCCGCCTTTGGAAAACTGATCCGCCGGCGCGCCGATTTCCCAACCCAACCGATAATTTGCCCGTTCCGACCAAACTTCCGCACTGTCCAAATTCGTACCAAACGGGATATCGCCGAAAATAAGCACGCCCTTTTCCTGCGCGAAAACTTTGGCCTGGCGAAGCTGCTGGTCTAAAATCCATTGAATATAGCAAAAATAATTTACATATTCGCGGTATTGGGATTCAAAAGTGTTGACGGCGGATTTTTCAAAATTGCGCAGCCCTTCCGGCCACTGCGTCCAGGTTTGCCATTTATAAAACTCTTTGATGGCCCGAAAAAGCGCATACCCGCGCAGCCAGCCGGCCTGCGCCGCGCAATACGCTTCAAACGCCTGGAAACGAGGCGAGTTGGAAACCGCTTCCGTCTCCAAAAAATACTGATATCCAAACCAAAGAGCTTTGAGTTTGGCTTGCTTGACCGCGAAGAAAGGCGCCTTTTTAGCATCATGCCATTCCCGTATTTTAAAGGAAATGGAATCTATAAATTCCTGAGCTCTTGGGCTGGCGGTTATGTCGGGCACGCCGGCGATATCGGCATATACCGGATCGGTGGCAAAAGCACTTAATGCGGAATAAGGACAGGTTTCCCCGGGAGCTGTTTCTTGCAAAGGCAGGATCTGAATTACTTTGGTTCCCAACGAGGCAAAGAAATTTGTCCACTCCCGAAGGGAAGAAAAATCACCCACGCCCCAATCTTTTTCCGTTTTCATAGCGGAAAGCGGCAGCAAAATCCCGTTAATACGGCTGGAAAGCACTTGGTCTTGAATCGTCATACGTTTCTTCTTTATTTTTTGGCGATGGCTTCAATTTCCACCACACTGCCTTTAGGCAGCGCCACTACCTGAATGGTGCTGCGGGCGGGCGGATTTTCTTTAAAGAAAGAAGCATATACCGCATTCATTTCGGCAAATTTAGTCAAATCGGTCATAAAAACAGTAGTTTTGACCACATGCTTTAACGAACAGCCGGCTTCTTTCAAGATGTTCTCCAAATTTTTCAAAATCAATTCGGTCTGCACCCGCACATCGCCGCTGTAAATTTCGCTGGTAACGGGATCAATGGGAAGAACGCCCGACGTAAAAATAACACCGCCGTCCTCAATAGCCTGAGAATAAGGACCAATGGCTTTTGGCGCGTTGTTGGAGCTAATTACTTTTTTCATAAAACCCTCACAAAATAAATTAGGACATTAAAGTCCGTTTGTTATATGGTATCAAGCACGACAAGGTATGTCAAACGATTTATCGGAGCAGGTTGGCAAAAGCGGTTTGACGCTCAAATAGAAAAAGTGTTATAATAAATTATCAGAAAAAGCCGCAGCGACAAATAACAACAAATTTCTTGTATGCGTGCTGAAATTTGTAGTATAATATTAGTGTTGGGTTTAACCCGCTGAAAGATTAAACCCAGGTGGTTTTTTTGACTGCTTTTTAGCGCTCGTAGCTCAGTGGTAGAGCATCCGCCTTTTAAGCGGGGGGCCGTGAGTTCAAGTCTCACCGGGCGCACTTTAAATGCCCTCTTCGTCTATCGGTTAGGACGTCGGATTTTCAATCCGAAAAGAGGAGTTCGATTCTCCTAGAGGGCGTTTTTTATTTGCATTTAGCCATTAGGCGTTTTACCAGGAAGAGGCCGAGATCCCTCTTCCTTTTTTTTCGCCGGCAATCGTTTGTTATAATAGCAATATGAATCAGAAAAATGCCGCCATCTGTTACGCGCTCATCGCGGCTTTATGTTATGGATTAAGCGCCCCTTTTTCCAAACTGCTTCTTCGGCAGCTTTCTCCCATGTTTTTGGCGGCTTTGCTCTACTTGGGGGCGGGATTGGGAATGTTGAGCGTATCTTTTTTTTCTTTCCGCCTTCCGGCCGGATCTGTTACGCCGTCTCTTTCCCGCCGTGATATTCCCCTGCTGGGCGCCATGGTGCTTTTGGACTCCGCCGCCCCCATTCTTTTACTGTGGGGACTGCAAAGCACTTCTCCCGCTACGGTTGCCTTATTAAATAATTTTGAGATTGCCGCCACCGCTTTAATCGCATTTCTATGGTTTAAAGAAACGGTGGGAAAAAGAGTATGGACTGCCATTTTGCTTATTACAGCCGCTTGTATATTATTGACTGTAGATGACTTTTCCGCCTTAACCTTTTCGACCGGGGCGCTGCTGGCGTTGGCGGCCAGTATATGCTGGGGATTGGAAAACAACACCACCCGGCAATTGTCGTCGAAAAATCCGGTACAGACGGTAATGGTAAAGGGATTCGGATCGGGCAGTTTATCCCTGCTGCTGGCGGCCGCCTGCGAGGATATCGGTTTTGATCCGTTCTATATTTTAGGCGCTTTGTGTTTGGGGGCGCTGGCTTATGGGTGCAGCGTCTATTTCTATATTTTGGCCCAACGTTATTTAGGCGCCGCCCGAACCGGCATCTTTTACGCCGCGGCTCCTTTTATGGGAGTAATTTTATCTTTCCTGATTATTGGACAACCTATCGGATTTTCGTTTTGCACCGCTTTAGGACTCATGCTGTGGGGCACCTATTTGGCGGCAACGGAAAAAAATGCTCCCCGCCCCTAAACTTTCAGCCAAAAACCGCGTCTGTCAAAAAACGCTCTCAAAACCGTTTTACCCGTCGATGACAATACGGCTGTGTCCCGTGGCGCTCATAATATTGATGATGATAATCTTCCGCCGGCCAAAAATCGGCCGCTTTCGTAACCCGCGTAACGACAGCATATCCCTTACTTTTAAGAAGATCTATTATCCGCAAAGCAGTTTGATGTTGCGCTTCGGTCGTGTAAAAGATTTCAGATCGGTATTGGGAGCCGATATCCGGCCCCTGAGCGTTTTCTTGGGTAGGATCATGAATTTCCATAAATCCTTTCAGTAAAGTTTCATAACTCACTTGTTGGGGATCAAACACCATTCGCACCGCTTCGGCATGCCCGGTCATATCAGAACAAACCTGTTCATAGGTAGGATGGGGCACATAGCCTCCGGTATAGCCCGGCTCTATATTTAAAATCCCCGGGAAATCTTTCATTAAATATTCTACCCCCCAAAAACACCCCCCGGCGAAAATAGCGGTTTCGGCTTTTGGATCCGCCGGTTCTTTTCCGGCCGGCTGGAAAACCAACGACAGCGAATTTACACAATGCCGCACGTTTTTTGCCGTCAAATGTTCTCCCTCAAACAGATGTCCCAAATGGCCGCCGCAGCGGGCGCAGACGATTTCCGTTCGCACACCGTCGGGGTCGGGAATGCGTTTTACCGCGCCGGGTATTTCAGCGTCGAAACTCGGCCAGCCGCAGCCGGCGTTAAATTTATCTTCTCCGCGGTAGAGCGGCGCACCACACTGCCGGCACAGATAACGCCCAGCCGCTTGATGTCGGTAATATTTTCCGCTAAAAGGCGTTTCGGTTCCTTTTTGCAAGATAATCCGTTTTTCTTCTTCGTTTAAGGGTTTCATACTGTTTCCTCTTGGTTTTATCCTACCGGTTTGAAAAGGCTCCGTCAAGGCAAAAACCGCTTATAATCCTCTTTGACAGAAAAGCTATAATATAACCGAAGCAATATGAAAAAAATATTCATTTTAGGTTTATTGAGCCTAACAGCCGCCTGCAGTTCTCTGATTCCGTATAAAGACCAGAATTTAGATTATCTGCAAGGCATCGAAAAAGATCCCAATGCCTACCGAGGGCAAGTGGTCTCTTTTGGCGGAGAAGTCAAAGGAATCACCGAAGATACCCTGCGGCTGCGCTTGGTGCTTAAAATTGATGCTCCGCTGTATTATTACGCTACCGGAAAAGGCAGTTCTATTTCCTACGAATTGATTTTAGTTACGTTCAATAAACGCGGCCTGCCGGCTATGACAGGCATCAAGAAGGGAAACGAAATCAAAGTGTTAGCGCGGGTAAGCAGTTACGAAACGCGGAAAAACTTTACCGGGAAGGACATTGCCGTTTTACATTTAATTGCCTTTGCAATAAACAACCATACCGCGCATAAAGACTTTTTCCGGCCGGAAACCCCCGACCGGCAATTATACGAATCGTGGAAATCCGGCCGTTTATTTTTTGAAGAATCTGCCCAAGAAGTAATAGACCGCTACCCCGTACCGGCCGGACAGGATATGCCTGTACCGATCTATATACCGCAAGATCCGCCGACTGAATCAACCGCCGATTCCTCCGAACCGGAAAAAGGAATCGTATTTGACGAAGAGGAGCCCCCTTTTATCGTGGCGCCGGAAACAGCACCCCTAACCGCAACAACTGCGGGCAAACCGGCCAAACCGGAAACACAAACGCCGAAAGAAAAATCTTCAGATGAAAATCAGACGATTCCGCTTTCGCCCAATTCGTCAAAAGAAGAAGAACATACTTCCGGCTTATTATCCCAACCTTCCGCCGGCCAAAGCTCCCTGGCGGGAACTCTTTCCACCCATTCAAACGATCCCGCCATGCCCGAAACGACCGATTCCGCTTCAGCAGAAATAAACGCTTCCCCCGCGGGGGATAAAATCCCGCAACCCCAACAGCCAACGGCTGATGCGGCAGGCGAAATTTCGAAACCGCGCGCGGGAGGATCGGCCCCAATCTTAGCGGAACAACCGCCCAATTCTTCTGTTCCGGCTACAACCCCGTAGGCAGTTTCTCTTTCATCAGCCGGCGGAAATTAAATTTCTCGCCGTCTGCACAAAAAGTGCCATCTCCTACGGCGTGAATGATTCGTTTATCGCGTCGATTGGTGTTTACCCAAACTTGCACCGCTTGTAGTATAAAAATTCCATAAGCCGGCAGAAAACGTTCTACCCGGCATTCCACACACGCCACACATTGGGCAATCAAAGGAGCTTTTACCTGTTCCGCCGGCAACGCTGTGAAACCAAATTGTTTAAATTTATCCGTATTCTCCCCGCTGACCATACCCGCCTGTACCGCCTTTTTTAACAGATCTGCCCCCGGTACGCACAATACGCATTCTTTTTGC
>CALVFE010000053.1 GCA_944326765.1 uncultured Elusimicrobiales bacterium
CCTTACTCAAAAAAAGAGAGGAGTGGTGTTGGGGGGGAAGAAAAAGCCCTTGTTGGTGGAAGGGGATTGACTCGTTTTTTTTTTTTGATACAGTGGGTTTTATGTAAAAGAGGAGGGGGGATTCCCATAAATAAAAACGCCGGATTTACGCTTATAGAGCTGTTAGTCGTGGTTTTATCATTGGTGTTTTGTCGGCGGCGGCGTTGCCGCAATATCAGCTTGCAGTGGATAAATCCCGTTATATGGGAATGATTCCGTTGGCGCGTGCTTTTAAAAATGCGGAAGAACAGTATTATATGGCCAATGGAGTCTATACGTCAAAAATAGAGGATCTGGATAACAGCATACCAGGCGAACGAAACGGCAATGCCTGTATTCAAGTGGAAGATGATATGCGGCTGTGTGTAACGGCGTACTACTTATATATTATTAATAATACCGCAATGTTGAAAAATTCTGTGGTGCTTGGATACGATAATGTAGGAAATCCCTGGGGCTGGAGATGCCAAGCGGCGGTAAATAATTCTCGTGCGCAGGCATTGTGTCGCAGTTTGGGCGGCAAATTAGCCGCGACCAATACACCGGGATGTGTGATTGGTACATGCGATTGGTATGATTTATCGTTTTAAGAGATTTCTCGTATTTATTTCAGACCGCGGTCAAACAGATGCCGTATTTGTCGGCCAACTGGATAACTTCCGCTAAATCCAGCACCAAGGTTTTGCCGGCTTCAAACGCCAGCACCTCAAATCCGGCCTGGTGCAAACTTTCCAGCGTGCCTTTGCCGATGACGGGCAAATCAAAGCGGTTGTCCTGATCCGGCCGCGCCACTTTTACGACCGCTACGGCCGCTTTTTTTTCGGCGGAATGTTTATATAATTCGCCCGCCCGCAAAATACAGCGGTCGGTCCCTTCCATGCCTTCTACTGCAATAACGGCGTTTTGGCTGACTACGCACGTAAGACCGATATCCAGCGCGGCAACGGCCTTGGCGATTTTGTAGCCAAAAGCCACGGTTTTTTCTTCTTCTGCAGTAGGTTTTCGCGCAGAAAGAACGCCTTGGGGCGGCATAAAATCTTCCAGAAACAGCGCGGAATGTTCAAATTCGATACCGTCTTTTTTAAATTCATCCATCACGCGTGATAGAATATTTTTGGTTTGCATATTTTTGAGGGAAGCCAAAAACTTGGCGCCCCGCAAATCCGGCATTAGATTGGAAAAAATAGAGGTATGCTGCACTCTCCCGGCCATTACCACGCGTGTAACGCCGTGTTCTTTAAAGAAACGAATGCCCGCGCCCAATTGTCCCAATCGGAAATATTGGAACACGCGGGCGCAGTTTTTGAAATCTTCTTCTTTAGCGTTTCCTTTGGCGCCGGCGACATACACTTCATACCCTTCCGCCGTCGCCTTTTGGGCGATATAGACGGGCATTTTCCCTTCGCCGGCAATCAGACCTATTTTATTAGTCGTCATGTTCATTGATTTTGTGTTTGGCGGTGGCTATGCCGCGGGACGAAGTCCGGCAAAAATCAATCAGGTGCTGTACTTCGGGGCATGGATGTGTGGCTTCCAATTCATTCAGAGCGTCTTGCAGGCGTTTGCCGCTGCGGAATAAATGTTTATAGGCGCGTTTGATCTGCATGATGGTATCCCGCGAGAGTCCTGCCCGGCGCAACCCCACTAGGTTTAACCCTACCAGGCGTGCCCGTTCCCCTTGAGCGATGCAGTAGGGGGGGATATCCAGCGGCAGCATGGCTCCGCCGGAAAGCATTGCCATCGTGCCCACGCGTACAAACTGATGAATCCCCACCATGCCCGACATCACTACCCGGTCTTCTACAATCACATGACCCGCTACCCCGGTACTGTTGGCAATAATGATGTTGTTGCCCAGATGGCAATCGTGCGCAATGTGGGAGTTGGCCATTAATAAGCAGTTATTTCCGATGACGGTAGGGCAGTCCGCTTTAGTGGAGCGATGTATGGTAACGCATTCGCGGATTTTATTGCCGTTGCCGATGGAAACGCGGGTAGGTTCGTTGTTGTATGACAAATCCTGCGGTTTTACGCCGACAAAGGCGCTGGCAATCAGCTCGTTGCCGTCCCCCATGGTGGTATTTTCAATCACGCAGAACGGCCCGATTTGGTTATTTTTCCCAATTACCACGTTTGCCCCAATAATGGTATAAGGGCCTACCGTGGTAGAGGGATCAATTTTAGCGGACGGATCAATAATGGCTGTGGGGTGGATATTAGACATGGGAAGTTTCTCCTAAGATGAAATTCAGGGTGGCCTGCGCGCACAACTTGCCGTTCACGTAAGCTTCCGCATAGATTTTTGAAATTTTGCCCAACCGCAATACTTCAATGGGCATTTCAAGCGTATCGCCGGGTTGCACCATACCGCGGAATTTCGCTTCGTCTATGCTTAAAAACAAAGGAATTCCGCGGTTTTCGCCGACGGTGCGGCTCATAATGGCGCCGCCGAATGCCTGGGACATGCTTTCTATCACGAGTACGCCCGGCATTACCGGACGGCCGGGAAAATGGCCTTGAAAATAATACTCATCAGCTCGTACATGCCGGATCCCTACGTATTTTTTGCCGGCTTCCAGTTCCCGCACCTCATCTACGAGCAAAAACGGCTCGCGGTGGGGGATATTGCGTTTGATATGTTCCTGGTCATATACGGTAATGGCAGGAAGCGTTAAGAATTCTTTTAGATTCGCGGATTTCGCGCTCATTTGTCCTCCGAATTAGCCAATAAAATTTTAGCAAAAATCACATTGTGTTTATGCCCGCCGCAGGCGCAGGTGATTTTGAGCGGCGGCAATTTGTGGCCGGTCAGGCTGATGTCGCCTAACAAGTCCAAAATTTTGTGGCGCACCAGTTCGTTCGGGTAGCGCAATTCATTTAAAAATTTATCTTTCCCAACTACGACGGCATTTTCCAAACTGCCTCCTTTGGCTAGCCCATGCGCTTTGAGAAAGGCCAGTTCTTCTTCAAAGCCAAAGGTGCGGGCGCGGGAAATTTCGCGGATATAATTTTCCGGCGTAAATTCCAGCGTAAATTCCTGCCGGCTGACCAGCGGGTGTTTGTGCAGAAACAGAAAGGTGAAAGTCAGTTTGTCTGCCGGTTCGGCGCTGTAGGAAATGGAACCGCTGGAATAGGTAATTTTTTGTTTGATGTTTAACGGCGGCTGTTCGGCATTTAATTCCTTGAGCCCGGCTTTTTGCAGGGCTTCTATATATTGGTCGTTGGCGCCGTCCGTTACCGGGGGTTCGGGGCCGTCCATTTCTACCGCAACGTCGGTAATGCCCAGCGCGTGCAGCGCAGACAGCACATGTTCCACCGTCCAAACTTCGGCGGTATCGTTTTTTAGATTCGTGCCGCGCAGGGTGGAGCTTACGTTGTTTACATGCGCTACGATGGGTTTTGCCTGGGCAATGTCCGTACGCAAAAAAGTAATTCCGTTGTCAGCTGGTTTAAACGTCATCGTGGCGGGCACGCCCGTATGCAGGCCAATGCCGCTTACAACGGCGGGAGAAGCAAGCGTTTTTCTCATAATTAAAGTCCTAATAGTTTTTTAAGTTTTCCAAAAAAGGATAAATTTTTTAATTCGGCCGCTTGTTTTTGGGCGGCGCGGAATTCCTTATATAATTCCGGCAGCTTGCGAAGCATCGCTTGTTGTTTAAAAGCTTCCCGCTGCGGCATAGCCGGATAGCCGAAATAAACCTGTCCAGCCGGGATAGAAGTCATTACCCCGGACTGCGCCCCCACTTGGGCGCGGTCGCCGATGGTCATGTGTCCGGCCAGGCCCACTTGTCCTGCTAAAATTACCCCGTTGCCGATATCCGTCGTGCCGGCCACGCCCACTTGGGCGCACATAATGCTGCTCATGCCCACTTTTACGTTGTGGCCGACTTGTACCAAATTGTCTATTTTCGTATTGTCGCCGATATAAGTGCTGGAAATTTTGGCGCGGTCAACACAGCTGTTGGATTGCACTTCCACGTCATTTCCCAAAACGACATTTCCAATTTGCGGGATTTTTTGATGCCGCCCGTCGTGAAAAGTAAAACCGAATCCGTCCGAACCGATTTTGGCTCCAGCCTGTAAAATTACGTAATCCTTCAAAACACATTCTTCGCGAATGACCACCTGCGGATAAATATAACAATTTTTGCCAATCGTTACGTTTTTGCCGATATAGCACTGTGGAAAAATGACGGTTCCCTCTCCGACGACGGCGCCGTCTTCGATTACCGTATATGCCCCTACGGAAACATTTTCCCCAAGTTTGGCCGACGTGCTGATTACCGCGGTGGGGTGAATGCCGGGGGTGTGTTTAGTGTGTTGGGCGTCCACATATTTCATTAGTAAAATAAACGCCCATTCCGGATTCTTGGCGTAGAGCAACGCGCCGGCAAAGGGCAGTTCTTTGCCTTTGGCTTCTTCCGGAACGATCAGCGCGGAGGCTTTTAAATCTTTTAATAAATCGGTTTTTTCCAAAGACGTTAAATAGCAGATGCCGCCTTCGCGGGCTTCTTCCAGCGAGCACAACTCGCGTACGGCGACTTCCGTTTGGGCGGCGGATTCGGCGCCGGTAATTTTAGCTACTTCGCTTACAGTTAGGTTGAGCATAGGTAAAACCTCATGTGCCGCGTTTGCGGTATTTTTTTGATTTTTTCAGCCGGTCTATAAAATCTTTGGTAACGTTGACCGGGCGTTCTCCATAGAGAAGTTCGTCCTTGCGTACAATCGCGCCGACGTTTCTTTTTTGGGCGAACGATTTTATTTCCGTATAGATATCCTTCAAAATTTCGTTTACTTCTTTCTTTTCCAACTGCAAAATTTCTTCGCGGGTGGTATATCTATAATTATCAATAAAAAAGCTGCGCTCCGCAATAATTTTTTTATTGGAAGCAATGCGCGTGGTTAAATCTTCCAGTTCGGCCGGCGTATTAAGCGGACTGGTGGATAAAATTTCCGCCCCCGAAAACGTCAGCCGGTTTAAGATGTTGCCCAGCAATAGCGAATCGGCGCTTTCTTCTATTTTGGGCAGCAGCGGCTGCGGTTCTACTACAATGCGTTCGTAATACGGCTTCAGCTCCCGCACCTGCCGGGCGAGTTGCTTGTTTTCGGTTTCCAAGGCTTTAATCAGTTCCCGCGCGCCGCGCACTTCTTCTTCTTTGGAAAGAATCTTTAGACGAATTTGCTCTTTGACGGCAATCGTACGCGGATGTTCGTTAAAAGCTTCGTCGATATCAATATACGCTACCGGCAAACATTTTTCAGCCGCCGGTTCTTCTTCCAAAAAATTCCCGGCGGTCGGCGAGGAAGGGGCGGCGCTGATTGGCGCGTCGGCGGAAAAAGTAGCTGAGGCGTCGGCGGCCGGCTGGGAAGAAGAAGCGGGTAAATCTGCCGTTGCGGCCGGAAGGGCGGATTCGGCGGCCGGCTGGCCGTCTTCCGCAGGGAGCGGCTGGTTTTCGGAGGGGGGATTGACTTCGTCAAACGCTTGCTTTTTGGTTTCTTCCGGCAGCACAATTCTGTCGTCGGCTTGCTGGGCGGCTGTTTTAGCCAAAATAGCCGCTACGGCGGCCGCTTCTTCGGCAGATAAAGCGTCTGCCGAAGTTTCTTGCGCGCGTGCCGTTACAGCTAATAAACCGACCAGCAAAAACAGCCAAATTTTCTTCATACGCCTCCTACATCATATTTGAGATGTTGAAGTAGAAATGGGAACGGTCTTCATTGGATTTGTGGTTGAGACCGTACCCCCAGTCAATACGGATCGGCAGGGACGGCGTGGTAAACCGCAAGCCCACCCCTACGCCGGCTTTAAACTGATTTACGCCCGGGCCGAGCGAAAATTCCAGATCGTCAAACTTGTTCCACGAGTTGCCCAAGTCAAAGAAGAACGCCAGCTGCGCCATATTGCGCCGCCCTTCGCGCGCCAGCGGGAAGCGCAGTTCCGCGTTCATCACATAATACATATCGCCGCCATACAACGGCCCCACTTCGCCCGCGCGTTCGTAACCGCGGATCGTATCCGCGCCGCCCAAGAAGAATTTTTCATACGGCGGTACTTCTTCCGTCCGTCCGTAGGCCTGCACCGATCCGATTTTGTTGGACAGTACAAATACGATCGGATAGTTGCCGCCCACGTTCCACACCGTGTGGTTGAAAATGGAGCGGGCGTTTAAATACCACAAATCCAGATCGCCGCCAATCGGGCCGCCGGCCAGGGCCAGCCCAATGGAGTTGCGCCATCCGCGGGTAGGATCCCAGATGTTGTCGCGCGTGTCAATGGCGAAATCTACGCTGAAGGTGGACATATTCGTGTCCCCTTTCTGGAGATAGTTTTCGTCTCCGGGGTTGGCGTAGGGCGGTTGAAATTGCGCGTCAATATCATAAATATCAATGTTTTCAAACGAGTAGCCGAACGAAAGTTGGTAAATATCGTCGTTAAAACGCGGACCTACTTTGATGCGTCCGCCCAGGCGTTTTTCGGTATAGGCCTGGTTCTCCGTAGAGAACGAGCGGTAGCGGCGCGTGTTAAACAAATCCAAGCCCAGCGAAGTAGGTTTCTCGTAAATCCACGGCGTAGACCAGCTGACGGTGTAATCCAAAATTTCTTTACCAAACAACGTACGCAAAGACAGGCGCTGCGCCCGTCCGAACAAATTCATATGGTTGATGGACACTTCCCCGTACAGCCCGTCCATAGAGCTCATCGCGAGCCCGGCCGTGAACATACCGGGGCGTCCTTCTACGATGTTAAAGCCCAGATCCACTTTTTGCGGATCGGCGGTTGGCTGCAAATCTATTTGCACGTCGTTGACGAAACCCAGGTTTAAAATTTTGGTTTGGCTGCGGCGGATTTTTTCGTTGTCGTACAGATCGCCGGGGTGAATGGACAATTCGCGTGTGAAGACGTACTTTTTGGTGTTTTCGTAGCCGGTAACGTCAATGTGGTCAATGTAGAAAATATGTCCTTCGGAAATATCAAATGTGATATCCAGCTTGCCGTCTTCAATTTTTTTAACGGGGTTTACGCGTACCTGCAAATAACCCTTGTTGGCGTATTGTTCCTGGATCGCCACGATCGTATCGTCAAAATCTTTTTGGTTATACAGTTTCCCTTCGCGGAAAAAAACTTGTTTGTCCAGTTCTTCCGGCGTAAAAACATTATTGCCTTCAAAAGAGACGGTTCCGAAATCCACTTTTTCGCCTTCCGTGATATCGTAGTCGATGGTGACTTCGGTTTTAGCCTCGTTCATAGCCACCTGCGGCGCGGAAAGCGCAAATTCTGAATAGCCTTTGTTGCGGCCGTAGAGCGTCATTTTCACCCAATCTTTTTGCAGGTTTTGGGGTTTAAAAACTTTGCCGGGGCGGTTGGACGCTTTTTTGAGGATTTTTTCCGTGGGGAGTTCCGTTTGCTCTCCATTAAAGTTGACGGCTTTGACGCGCACCCGTTCACCCTCGTTGATGATGAGTTTTACATAGACTACGCCCAGTTTTTCGTCGCGGGTTAATTCGTAAGTCACGTCCGCGCTGATGTAGCCTTTTTCGGCGTATTTGGCTTTAATGCGTTCCAGATCGGCTTCCAGCTTGGCTTCGTTGAACGGGTCTTTGAGTTTAAGCGTCATCGCTTGGGTAATGGCGCCTTTGCCCAAGTGTTTGCGGCCTTCGTAAGTGAGGCGGTCAAAAATCGGTTTTTCTTTGACCAGATAGGTAATCCGGTGGCAGGGATATTCTTCCCGGCCGTCCTTTTCACGGCGTGTGCCGGACATGGGGGAAATGTCTATTTCCACCTGGTCAAAGTTGCCCAAGGCGGAAATATCGTGAATATCTTCGGAAATGGTAAAACGCTCATACAGCTCGCCCTTTTTGGAATGGGCGGCTTTGGTGACGGTTTTCTTGCGGATATTTTTTAAGCCGTTTACAGCTACGTCGCAAATCATCCACGGACCGTTGGGATCAACCTCTTGTGCGGCGGTTTCCCCCGCGCGCGCGTATGGAACAGCCAATAATCCGGCTAAAACGAGCAGAAATAATTTCTTGGACAAAATATCCTCCCCCGGTTGCTTAATAAAAAAGCCCGCACTAAGGAATAAGCACGGGCTGTTTCGTCCAAAAAAGCTGACTTATTTGGTGGGTCTTTTTGCTAAACCGCTCTTAATGCAGCCAGTGCAAACATAAGCGGTCTGGGTTTTGCCGTTCAAGACCACTTTTTGCTTTTGGAGGTTCGGTTTAAAGCTTCTTTTCGTTCTTAAGTTAGAGTGGCTGTAAGAGCCGCCGGATACCGGGGCTTTCCCGCACACTGCACATTTATACGCCATAGTTTCCTTCCTTATAACTGAATTAAATTCGGTTCTTATATTCTAGTAAATAAAA
>CALVFE010000054.1 GCA_944326765.1 uncultured Elusimicrobiales bacterium
TTTCGCCCAGGGCTTTATGTTTTAATTCGTACGATTAGGACGAAGAATTAAATTACATTTTAATTCTTCTTGTCACATTATCCTTTCTGAAACATTCAATCGTGTCGCCTTCGGCAACGCCTTTGAAGCCTTCAATCAGGATACCGCATTCGTAGCCTTTTTCCACTTCTTTTACGTCATCTTTGAAGCGTTTAAGGCCGGCAATTTTGCCGTGGCCTATTTCTTCGCCGTTGCGTTTTACGCGCACCTCATAGCCGCGGATAATGGTTCCGCTGTCCACAAAAGATCCCGAAATCAAGCCAGAGCTTAATTTCATCACTTTCTTGATGGTGGCCGTTCCAACGACGGTTTCTACCACGTCGGGTTCCAGCAATCCTTCCATAGCGGCTTTGATATCTTCCAGCAGTTCAAAGATAATCGTATAGCGGCGGATTTCGATGCCTTCTCGTTCGGCTTCCGTTTGCGCTTTGTTTTCCACATCAACGTGGAAACCGATTACAACGGCGTTGCTGGCCTTGGCCAGCAAAATATCCGATTCGTTTATGTTGCCCGGTGCGGAAAGAATGATATCCAGCTCCACTTCATCAGAAGGAATGCGCAACAGCGCATCTTTGATGGCTTCGATGGAGCCTTGTACATCGGCCTTCAAAATAAGCTGTAATTTTTTAACTCGGTTACCGTTTTCATCATTTTTGCCCAAGCTCATCAAAGACATTTGCTTGCGATGGGCTTGCGAATCTTCTTTTTGGGCAAGTTTGCGTTTTTCGGCGGCGTATCGAGCTTCTTTTTCACTGGGCATAATATAGAAGGTATCTCCCACCTGCGGAGGTTCTCCGTTAATGCCCAAAATTTCTGCCGGTACGCTGGGGCCTATCTTCTGATAGCGTTGGGAATTTTCGTCAATTAAGGCGCGAATGCGGCCATAGCTGGTTCCTACGATAAAAGGATCTCCCACCTTCATCGTTCCCCGTTGTACGAGTACGGTGGCCACTACACCGCGTTTGTTGTCGCGTTTGCTTTCCAAAATTACACCTACGCCCGGCCGGTCTGGATTGGCTTTGAGTTCCATCATTTCGGCCTGGAGGGAAATCATCTCCAAGAGTTTATCGATGTTGATATGCTTTTTGGCAGAAATTTCTACGAAAATAGTGGTTCCCTGCCATTCTTCAGGAATTAATCCTCTGGCGGCCAAATCTTGTTTTACGCGTTCAACATTGGCTCCCGGCAGATCGATCTTATTCACGGCTACAATAATGGGCGCTCCGGCGGCTTTAGCGTGTTCCATGGCTTCTATAGTCTGGGGCATAATGCCGTCGGTAGCCGATACCACCAGCACGACGATATCCGTTGCTTGGGCTCCGCGGGCACGCATGGCCGTAAACGCTTCGTGGCCGGGGGTATCCAAAAAAGTCAAGGTGCCGCGTGGGGTGGTTACTCGGTAAGCACCAATGTGCTGTGTAATAGCACCGGCTTCGCCCGCTACTACATTGGATTTGCGAATTGCATCTAACAGGCTGGTTTTCCCATGATCTACATGCCCCATAATGGTAATTACGGGGCTTCTGGGCTTTAGAGAAGCCGGATCGTCAGGCGTTTCCATTAAAGCGACGGTTTCTTTATCTAAATCTTCTTCAGCCATTTCCGCCTTAAAGCCGCATTCGTCAACGATTAACTCAATCATATCTTTTTCCAGTCGTTGGTTGATGGTGGCAAAGATACCCATCATCATCAGTTTTTTGATGAAATCGCTGGTTTTGATATTCATTTTTTCCGCTAATTCTTTAACGGTCGGCTGGCCTACGATGCGGATACACTTGGGATCCCGTTCCGGTTGTTTAGGAGCGGGTTGTTCGCCATGATGATGCCCATGACGCGGCCATTGCGGCCGGTGCGGTTCCTGCGCCGCGGCAACCGGCTGTGGTTTTGGCTGTAAAACAGCGGCCGGCTGAGACGGCTGTTCCTGCACAACGGGTTTGGCCGGTTCCGGCTGAGGGGGAACGGCCTGTTTGGCAACCGGGAGCGGCTGAGGAGTTTCTTGAGGCCGGGGTTGTACAGGTTTTGCCGCAGCGGTTGGCTGGACTGTTTCCGCGGTTTTTTTCTTCGGCTGAGGTTGTACAGGTGGTTGGGCGGCCGTCGTCTTTACGGCAGCTGCGGGCAGCCCCTCGCCTTCGGAACCCGTTTTTTTAAGAGTTGTTTTTTTAGCAACCGTTTTTTTGGCAGCCGTCGTTTTAGCCGTTGTTTTTTTAGCGGCTGGCTTTTTGGCAGCTGTTTTCTTAGCTGTCGTTGTTTTGGCGGTTGTTTTTTTAGCGGTTGCCGTTTTAGCGGAACTTTTTTTGCCTGTCGATTTTTTCTTGGCGGAGGATTCCTCTTCGGTATTAGTTGTTTTCTTGGTTGTCATTTACGTCCTCCTGCCCTTGGGCGGATTGTTTATCCGCCAAATACTTTTTAGCGCCTTCAATGATTTTGGCGGCTGTTTTTTCGCCGATTCCCTGTACGGTAGAGAGGTGTTCTACGTCCAGTTCAGCGATTTGTTCCACGCTGGTAAACCCGGATTTCTGCAGTACTTCCGCCATTTTAGGGCCGATACCTTCTACATCGGCCAGAACTGCCTGTACCGCATCGGAAGCTTCTTTGCCTTCCTGGGCTTTTTGCGATTCGCTCTTTACTTCCAAATTCCAGCCGGTCAGCTTGGAAGCCAGTTTGATATTTTGCCAGTCTTTGCCAATTGCGATGGCCAACTGGTCGTCTGGTACGATAACGGTGGCTTTCTTTTCTGTCAGGCTGTCGATTTTTACAAAATCGGCTTTAGCTGGCGCCAGCGCATTCATAATAACGGTAGATATATCGTCGGAATAATTAATCAGGTCAATGCGTTCTCCGGAGAGTTCATTCATTACCGCGCGAATGCGGATCCCGCGCATGCCTACACAAGTTCCGATAGGATCGATTTTACTGTCAATGCTTGATACCATCACTTTGGCGCGGAAACCAGGGTCGCGCTGGATATTTTTGATTTCTACAATTCCTTCATTGATTTCCGGTACTTCCACTTTAAACAATTCTTCTAAGAATTTGCCGTTGGCGCGAGAAAGAAACACATAAGGTCCGCGCTGTCCTTTATCCATTTTGTAAGCGGCCGATTTATACCGCGAAAGTACGGAATCGTCGCCCACGGCGGCTAACTCATTCTGGTTCATTACTTTGGCGATGACCGCTTTTACGCGGGAACCGTTGACGTAGCGTTCCTTTTTTATCTGTTCGCAGTATGGCAAAATGGCTTCTACTTTGCCCAAATCTACAATGATATCCCGATCGGAAAAACGACGTACGGATCCGGTTATTACTTCGCCTTCGCGGGGTTTAAATTCTTTGTAGAAATTATCGCGCTCAATTCCGCGCACTTTTTGAATGAGCACCTGTTTGGCAATTTGCGCGGCAATACGGGAGAAATCTTCCACTTCCAGCGTAAGGGTTACTACGTCGCCCACTTTCGGTTTTTTGAGGTGTTTTTTAGCGCCTTCCAGATCTATTTCCATTTCCGGATTGGTTACCACTTCCACCACGTTTAACGTCTGGAATGCTTGTATAGATCCGTTTTCCACGTCAATTTTAGCGCTGATTTGAGCGGTTTTTCCTAAATTTTTGCGCAACGCAGACACCAACGCATCTTCGATGGTTTTTAAAATATCTTCACGTTTGATATTTTTTTCTCTTTCGAGGCCTTCTAACGCCAATACTAAATCTTTAGCACTTCCTTCCATTTTTATTCTCCTTGTTTGGCTGGTAATAAACCAGGCATGTTAAAATTCAAGAACGGGGTCTAAATTAGCCTTCTTGATATTATCGTACGAAAAGCGAAATTGATTAGTTCCGTCGTCCAATACGAAAGCGTCGTCATCGGCGGAAGCGATGACGCCGGTAAAAAAGCCGCGCCCTTCCAACGGAAGTTTCAGTACGATTTTCACGCGCTGTCCGGCAAAACGTTTAAAATGCGCCGGCTTTTTCAGTACGCGCTGTACGCCGGGGGAGGATACCTCCAGAATATAGGCGCCGTCGATTAAGTTTTCCATTTCCAGAATGGAATCAATTTTATCGGTCAGTTCGCCGCAGTCGTCGAGCGTAACTCCGCCGACTTTATCTACGAAAAACTGCAAAACTTTCTTTTTCCCTTGGTGCTGAATAACCAAATCTACCAATTCCACCTCTTGGCTTTCCAGCGCCTTGGCCACGGTTTCTTCTATGGTTTTAGGATCTCTCATAGCTGCTCCTTTACTATAGCGGCTTATTTAAGCAAAGAGCGACTTGTTGCCAAGTCGCTCTTTCTAGAACACTTATATCATATCATTGCAAAGGGGGAGTTGTCAACCCCGCAAACGGCCTTAACGAAACGCCTAGGCATGGCCGGGACATTTGGTTAGGTGCCGTTAGGACAGCCATTTCACGCCTGCCGCCCCGATGACTATCAAGGCCATGGCGCTTAGGCGTCCTGCATTGCGTCCTTCGTGAAAAAACACCATGTTCACCAGGACTGTCCCGCCCGTTCCCAAGCCAATCCACACCGCGTAGGCCGCACTGACGGCCAAATATTGAAACGATGCATACAGCAGAACAAACGAGAGTGTGAACCCGCCCACAAACAAGGCCAAATGGCGCCCTGTCGGGCAAGCGCTGAATTTTTTCAGCCCCACCGCGCCGCACACTTCGGCCGCGGCCGCCGCCAGTACCCACAGCCAACTCATAAGGCACCTCCCGACGGTTGTTTTGCGTCTGACAATTTTAACAGAACGACCCCGCCTATCAGTATGGCAATGCATATCAGCTGCCCCGCTGATACCGGTTCGTTAAACAGGAATCGGTCCATAAGCACCGTCCCTGCCGAGCCCGCCGCGGCGAAAACGGCATATACCGTGCCGGTGGGCAGAGATTGGCACGCTTTGGTAAGAAAGTAAAAATCCAGCACTATCACACCAACTACCAATCCCCAATGCCACCCTTTGCTTGCCGTATTGAATCCGTACACCCAAATCAATTCAAACAGGCAGGTAAGGGCAACAAATATCCAAGGATTTAACTGCTTCATAAAACACCTCTGTCAGCCTGTCATCAGACCCCCAGCGCGTGTTCAATGAATAAAACGGTTTCCTCCTGTTGGCGAGCGGCGTCTTGCGGATCTCGTTGACTAAAGAGAAACACCTGTTCGGCCGCTTCTTCTATACAACCTATCATTACGCGCGCCGTATAGGGCGCGTTTATTCCCTCGCGCAACTGAGAGCGGTTTTGCGTGAGAAAATCTATAAGCCATTGATAAATGGGCGCATACAAACTTTCCCATTTGCTAATATCGGCGCTTTGCGTTAGCCCCGTATATAGGAAAGCCAGCACATCGCGGTGTTTTTCCACCGTTTCAAATATGCTTTCCACTATTTGGGCCAACTGCTTGGGCAGCGGGTCGTGGGGATTTACCGTTGCTTTGAGCTTTGCTTCCATTTTGGCCACCATGCACTGGGCGATAGCGGGCATAACGGCCAGCTTGGAAGGAAAGTACAGGTAAAAAGTACCCTGTGCCAGGCCGGCTTGTTTTACGATGTCGGAAACCTTGGTTTGCTCTAAACCTTTTTTCTTAAATACCGCCATGGCGGCGGAAACCAACTTCGTTTTAGTATCCATTGAACCTCTTGGCTAAAAAGGATAAAATGACTGACTGTCAGTTATATTGTATTTGTAAAATAGCATTTTGTCAACCCCGCATGAGGAAAAAGATATAATAACATTATGCCGCAAATTTGCTTACAAAACACTTTTCTTCATCAGGCCAGCCCCGGACAGGGGGGACTGGCTTTTGCGCTGATAGAGCGGCGGATTTCCTGGATGGAACAACATTGCATAGAACAATGGCCGCGGGCGCATTATTTGGGGGTTTTTAATCAAGATTATTTTGAACGCGCCGCCGGGCAGGGGCAGCTGTGGCTGTTAATGGATGGGAAGGCCGTGCTCGCCTGTGCGGTGGTGCTGGAGCAAGACGAGCGCTGGAAAGGAAAAGATTCCGCCCCGGCCTATTACGTGCACAACCTGGCATCTTTGCCTCAATATCCCGGTGCGGGCGGGCGCCTGCTAGTTCTGCTGGAAGAAAAGGCCTTGCGCGATGGCAAACGCTTTTTGCGGCTGGACTGCAAAACGGGTGCTCGCAAAATAAACGCCTATTACCGCCGGCGCGGCTACCAGTTTGCGGGGTACTTTCGCAGTGAGCCGTATAACGGGAACTTGCGTCAGAAACCGCTGGCAGGCACTACCCCAAAGCGGGCGGAAAACTAATCCTTTTTTGCCCTTGTGCGCGGAAATTCCCTTATCTAAAATGGTTAGGTAACCTGTGGCTGTTGAGATGGGTTATACCAAGATAAGGGGAATGAAATGAAAAAAACATTAGTATTTGCGCTTAGCGCGTTTTTTGCCGCTAACGCCGCATTTGCCCAAAAAGGCAATATGAACTCGGCCGTCTACCAGCAAAAAGCCGGTGCGGCGGCCACGTTACAAGCCAATGAGGCTTCTTTAAAACAAGGAGAGCCTCAGTTGAAAGTGAATAAAACTACCACGACGACCAGTGTATATGACTCCTCCGTACGCAATAAAAGAGGTACTACCGATTCCGTAATCGTGGAACAAAGCGTTACCAATGCCCAAGGGCAAACCACCACTGACGGTGCCGTTTATGAAAGCTATACGCCCAGCAAAGCGGCGCGTACCAACGAAAATCGTATGGAAGTTTCAATCGCGGCGGGGGAAACCTACAGCTTTAATAAAGACAACCGCCAAGATCGCTACGGTTCTAACGGTTTAGCGGGTAATGTGAATATGTTGTGGCATATTACTCCTAATTTCGCGTTAGGGGCGGATTATATGATGCTCCACCCCAGCAATAAATCCTATAACCACGACGGAGAATCCCGTAATTACGACGATATTTATCTGCATGGCATTTCCTTGGCGGGTAAATATACGCTTAACGCGTGGGATAATTGGAGAGTATATGTTCCAATGGGGTGGGGTATGATGAATGCCCGTATGAAAACCCATTCCGCTGCGGCACATTCCAGCCAGGATAAATGGGGTACTGGTTTTTATGCCGGGTTGGGGGTGCAGTATGATATTAGCGCCCGTTTATTTGCCGGATTGGAATATCGCTATACATATGCATTCATCAGCGATAAAGATCTGTCCTCGTACGGAAGTGATAAAAATTGGCAGTATCATACGGCCTTTTTCCGGGTAGGAATGCGTTTTTAGTCAGAAAGTTAAAAACAAAAAGGAGACCAATTTTCGGTCTCCTTTTTTTATGCAATTTAGGTGTTGGGCTATCTAGTTAAGCCCAGCGAGTATAGACGCGTGCGGCTTCTTTACCGTCAGACGAGCGGGTAAGCGTATGCCAAAAGGCGTTTTCTGCACAGGGGTATACGCCTACGGTTATTTTTTCGCCCGCGCGGCATTCATTTTTAAAAGATATAAGCATTCTTTCCAAGCGGCGGCCTTCGCGCATTTGCTTGGGAACGCTTTGTATAGCCCAGGCTGCGTAGTGCGTATTATTTACGTGCGCGTTTAGATCCAAATCTTCTTCCCGCGTGATGATTTCCAGTGTGTGGGCGGGGGGTTCGCTGGGCAGCGGCGCTTTAAAATTTTCTTCGGCTTCCAGTTCTTCCGATCGGGTGAAATTTAAATCCAGCAGCCGCTGCGGGGTGCGTATCAGCCGACGCTTTTGAATGTCTATAATTGTCCACCAGGAAGATCCTTCAAATAAAGGCGTTCCGTCTGCCCCGCAAATAGTAAATTGACGGCGGCTTAACAGTCTGTCCGAACAAGCGTGCCAGGTTTTAACCGTTACGTCTTGCAAGGGAATATTTTTTTGTAGTGTCCGAGCTTGAATGTGCGTAAGAACCCAGGCTTGATTCTCTTTGATTAAATCTTTCCAGCCGAATCCCAGCTGATCGCTGTCTAGCGCGGCGGCTTGCTGGAAGTATTTTAAGAAAGCAACGGTTGGAATATAGCCGTTAGCATTTAATTCGTCAAAACGAACTTGGAAAACTTTTTCTATCATACTTGTATTGTACTTCTTTGAGAGGATAAAAGATATAGTTGGCCTAATCTATTTGTTTGTGTGAAATATCAAAAATAGGAAAAAAGAGTACTGTCCTCCGTACTTTTTCCGGCGGGAAAAAGTACCCAAAAGCGCCCGCCCCGTGTCCTATAAAAATCACTTTGCGGCAGGAAATT
>CALVFE010000055.1 GCA_944326765.1 uncultured Elusimicrobiales bacterium
ACGGAGAAAGAAATGAAAAACTTACTCAGAGTAGTTTTGGTTTTGGCTTTGGCCGCCGGCTTGACCGCCTGCAAAAAAAACGTGAAAGATGACGCCAACGCCGATTTGACCGCCGGTACCGGTACCGAAATGGTATTGGAAGAAACCACGGTGGTAGAAGAAGTTCCTGCTCAGGAAGTTTCTTTAGGCGTGGTACACTTTGCGTTGGACAAATATAACTTGTCCGCTGAAGCCCGCAAAATTGTGGAAGCCAACGTACAGGCTATTAAATCTGCCGGTGCAGTCGCTTCTTACAAAGTTACCGTAGAAGGTAACTGCGACGACAGAGGCACCATCGCTTACAACATTGCGCTCGGTCAAAAAAGAGCCGATGAAGTGAAAGCTTACTATGTGCGCCTCGGTATCCCGGCTGCTAACATCACCACGGTTTCTTATGGTGAAGAAAAACCGGTTTGCTATGAAGCCACTCAGTCCTGCTGGGCCAAAAACCGCAGAGCTGATACGTTGCTGAAAGTCAACTAATTGCTTTTTGCTGAAAACAAAGGAGCCCGAATCTCTATGAAAAACGTTACCAAACTTCTTTTTATGGCAGGTTCGGGCTTTTTGTTGTCCGGCTGCATTGCCAGCGAGCGGGATATGGGTACGCTCAAATTACAGCTGCAGGAATTAAACGCGACGATTACCCAAATGCAATCCAACCAAGCGGAACTTGCCAGCAAGATGGAAGAATTAAACCGCAATTTATCCGTTTCGAATGAAAATCTGTCGCAAGTAGATTCGCAAATTTTCAAATTGTCTGCCAAGTTGGACGATTTAACCGCTTCGGTTCGCCCCGGTGCGGCCACTGCGGCTGACGGCGCCGATAAACCCGCGGC
This sequence comes from uncultured Elusimicrobiales bacterium, assembly GCA_944326765.1. GTDB lineage: Bacteria > Elusimicrobiota > Elusimicrobia > Elusimicrobiales > Elusimicrobiaceae > Avelusimicrobium. The sequence continues at coordinate 876 of CALVFE010000055.1, forward strand.
GGCTGCTTTGTTGCCGTCGGATCTGTTTGCCGAAGCTAAAAGTCATTTGGATAAAGGATCCTATGAATCGGCCGCGACGGGTTTCAAATTATATGTAACGAAATATCCCGAAAGCGAAAATACCGAACAGGCTTATATATATATGGGCGATGCCTATATTGCGGCCGGTCAGACCAAACAGGGTGCAATTGCATACGCTACGCTGTTGCAAAAATTTCCCAAAAGCAAATTTACTCCCGCCGCGCGCTTGAAATATGCTTTAAGTATTGTTCCATTGGGAAAACCCGACGAAGCCAAACGCTACTTGGCTTCGGTCGTGCAGGAATTTCCTTCTTCCGCCGAAGCACAGACTGCTAAATCCGAGTTAGCTAAACTCAAATAACCGCCGGGCGGAATTGCGAGCGGAATCTTTTCATGAAAAAACTTTTTTCTTTTATTACCGTTTTCAGTGTTTTTTTTATTTCCTGCGCCGCTTTTGCAGCGCAGCCTAAAACAGATGTTTACATCGGTATTACGTCGGTAGGGGATAAAAAACTGCCGGCAATCGGCATGCCTCCTTTCAGATATACCGATCCAAAAGCCCAAGCGGCGGCGGTACAAGTGCATGACGTGATGCGCGCAGACCTGCTTTTTGCGCGTTACTTTGATGTTACGGAAGACGGCCCGGCATTTGATCCGCAGAATGTTACCCAAACCCTTTCTCAATGGGGGCGTTTCCGTGCGAGCTATCTGCTGGCGGGGGATATTTCCTACGCGGCGCCTTACTATACCATTAAAATTTATGTATATGACATTTCCACTCGTTCCGCAGTTTTTGCCAAAGCTTTTAAAGGAACGGAAAGCAGCTTGCGCCGGTTGGCGCATATTGCGTCGGATCAGATTGTCTCGGCTTTAACCGGAAAACGCGGTATCGCCGATACCAAAATTGCGTTTGCCAATAATTCCACCCGTCATAAAGAAATTTATGTAGTAGATTATGACGGCGAGAATTTACAGAAACTAACCAACGACAAAAGTATTTCCATTTTGCCGCGCTGGTCTAAAGACGGGCGGATTTTCTATACCACCTACAAGTACAAAAACCCGGATATTTTCGCGATTGATCTGCGCGCCGGGAAAATTGCCCCCATTATTATCCGCGGCGGACTCTCCTTGATCGGCGGAGTATCGCCGGACGGCAAAGCCCTTGCTTTTACCAGTTCCGGCGGCACCAATCCCAGCATCTATATTTATAATTTAGAAACCCACGAAAAACGGCGTATTACCAATAAGGCGTCGGTGGACGGGTCACCCTCTTATTCCCCAGACGGAAAATATATTACGTTCGTTTCTAACCGCGCCGGCAACCCGCAGATTTATGTTATGGAACTGGCGACGGGCGATACCCGCCCGCTGACCAAAACGTTTAACTGGTCGGACAGTCCGCAGTGGTCTCCCACCGGGGAATGGATCGTGTTTTCCGGCCGGGAATCGCCGTATCACCCGATGGACATTTTCCTGGTGGATTTAACCGGCACGCAAATCCGCCGTTTGACAACCGACGCCGGTTCCAACGAAGATCCCACTTGGTCTCCCGACGGACGCTTTATTGCTTTTACGACTACGCGCAACGGCAAACGCCAGCTGTATTTAATGGATATGGACGGCAGTGCGCCGCATTTGCTCGCCGATTTAAGGGGGGATTCTTTTACCCCGCACTGGAGCTTTTAATTTTCTGTGCAGCACTCAAAGAAAAGGACGGGATTATTCCCGTCCTTTTTCGTTGGGCAAAAATGCGTGGAATATTCAAAAAACAGCTAAACCATTCGGGGTTCGTATCCGCAGGGTTATTCACATTCCTCAAAGCCAATGGCTTCGCAGCTGTTGCCTGGGTATTCTTCGCAGCAAATGGTTTCTCCCTCTAAGGGGAGATAGAGTGTATATTCTTCGCCGTTCTCGTCCTCAAAAGAAGCGCGGTATCCGTCCGAGAAATGATAATAGGTAATTTCGCCTGCCGTAATCGTTCCGTAGGGCAGGTTGGTTTGCTGGGCTAAAGTTTGCAGCTGAGCTGCCGCTTGGAAAGCTTTTCCGGCGGGCAAACTGGCAAAAACGCCCAGCAGCAGCACCGCCCCAAACAGAGCGACGGCCGCTATTATAAAAAAGGCCAGCCACCACGGGTGGGAAGGGGTATCGGGCAGCGTGTCTGTGGGTTGAAAATCTTCCCGCACGACGTAAGTTTCTGCGATATAGTCGTGCAGTGCCCGTTTGCGGTTGGTTAGTCCGGCCATGATGAAACCGATGTAGAGCGTCATATAAGAAATAAATTTGGCAAAAATGCGGCCGCTTGCCCGGGCAAAACTAATGCGCTGACCGTCTTTTCCAATGACTTTGATTTTCATGATTCGTTTGCCGAAGGTCGCTTGTCTTTTTCCGCTTTCCAGGAAAGCGAAGTATAGCCATATGCTCAAAAGGCTAAGCACTTGCCACAATGCATAAGTAACCAGTATGGAAAGAATGTAAATGGGCTGTTGATCCTGCGGCATTTGAGACAAGGAGCGGCCTTGCCAGATTAACAACGGCACACAAATGATAGCTGGAGGAACAGCGGCGATAATAGAGTCCAACACAAAAGCAATAAGGCGCTTCCAAAAACCTGCATAAGGGGCTGCATTCATATATTTATTTCTCCTTCGAATAAATAAAACCGGTCGTGATGACAAATTATTGACGCGGTTTTTTATAACAACGGCGGCAGCGCGCTTGGTATGCGTCTGTCGTTCCTACGACGATACGTTTTTTGTCTTTGCTGATACGCTGGGTAAAACTGGCCGGGTTGCCGCATTTGGTGCATACCGCCAGATTTTTATTTACGAATTCAGCCTTCGCCAACAACGCGGCGGTAACCTCAAACGGCTCGGCGCGATAGTCGGTATCCAATCCGGCGGCGATCACGCGTTTGCCGGCGTTGGCCAATTTTTCACATACGGATACGATTCCCATATCAAAAAAGTTAATTTCATCAATGGCTACCACTTGGGTATCTTTTTCTACCAGGGCTAAAATTTCCTCTGATTTTTTAACACAAGTCGCCGCCACTTTGTTTTGATTGTGGCTGATAATGCTGTCAATTCCGTAGCGGGTGTCAATTTTGGAATTGAACAGCTGTACTTTTTGCTTGGCAATCAGCGCCGTGCGTACGCGGCGGATAAGTTCTTCGGTCTTGCCGGAAAACATACAGCCGCAGATGACTTCTATCCAACCTTGTTTGTGGTAAATAAGCGGGTTTGCCATAATTGCTCCTCACATGTCTCTTAAATCGCCTTGGCTTCTCCAAGGATACCAGTAGGTGTCTTCGGGAATTTGCCCTTGAACGCGTTTATTGCCGCCGCATAAAATATTGATGCGGAATGCAAAAGAAAGGTTATCGTTGCGGTCGCGAATGGTAAATTCGGTTTGAGCATCGTGGAAGGTATAGGAAAAGCGGAACATTTTATTAAATCCTACTAAACTGTGCGGTTCAAACACGGCGTCAATGCCCATGTCCAAAAACCATTTCCGGCTGTTGGGACGGATTCCCCAAGTGGTGGTTACAGTGTACTGATCGGAGTAGGTTCGGTATAGGGAGCCGGGATCTACATAGTCGGCAAAATTATTAAATCCAAGGCCGATGATGTGGTTTTTGTAGAAGAAATGGGACTGTGCGATAAAATTAATATTCTTTTCTTCCAAGTCATATTGGTCTTGAACGAAGAAATTAAATTTTCCGTTGGAAGAATTATATCCCCACTCCACCAGGAACGGTTCGATGCGGGATTTTAAATGCTCCCAGCCTTGTTCATATCCGAAGCCGTCTTTTAGACTGTATGCATAATCAGACAAATCAAAACCGGTTCCAAAACGGACATAAGTGTTAAACGTAGGGCGGTAATAATTGTTGACGTACAAGCGGTTGAGTTCCACCCCTTTGTCGGGGGAAAGTTGGTCGGAAGACAACGTTCCCGTAGAGAGGCGTTTAGTAAATTGATAGCCAAAATCCGTCGTGCCCAAAAAGGAGTGCGTTTGCAGGTTTAGGTCGGTTCCTACACGGGCAACCCAAGCATCCTGTCCGTTTTTGTATTGTTCATCGGCAAAAGTAACCGTTTGATCGTAAAAGACGGCGGGCGTAAAGGTAAACGCGCGGCTTAAACGGAAGGCTTTTTCCGTCGTCCATTTGGCGTGTGCCTGGCGTTGGTAAGGGCCTTCTTCGTTGGGACGCCCGTTTTGGTATTGGATATGGGAGGTGTTATCAAAATCCACTTCCAAGCGGTTGGAAGTTTTGAGGAGCGGATCGTTGAACGGAAGCAGCATGAATTTAATTTCCGGCAGGGTGCGCTGTTCAGCCATAAATTCCTGCTTGTTCCAAGCGTAAATATCTTTCTGTTGATAACTTACCCGCAAGGTGGAACGACGCGTCTGGCGGGAGAGGGAGAAGTTGGTTTCTTGATCCGGCATGAAAATGTATGGATTTCCGCGGAAGAATGTGTCGTAGAAATATGGATCGGATACCATACGGAACTGGGTCTGGAACTGATACAGCGCCCCGCTTGGATTGTTGAAATGATTCGAAGAATCATACATTTCCCACCAATATCCGCCTTGCACGCCCCAGCGGTTGCGGTCGGCGAGTTTGAGGGTATCATCGTTATTGGCCAAATCGTGAATAAAATAAAATTCACCGCTCCCGCGCAAGGTGGGGGAGGTTACGGCGGTTAAGCCGCCGCCAAAGCCGAAGCCGGATTTGGTGTAGTAGTCTAAATTGAGTTTGGGGCGCAAATTGAGTATTGGCTGAAAAACGGTAGAAGTCAAAATGCCAAATCCGGTTTTATTGCTTTGGGTAAAATCTACATAAGTAGTCCACGGCTTTTGAGAGGCCAGCGAACGCCAAAAAACCGGCAGGTAAAAAACGGGGAAACCGTCCAGCCGCAACACGGCGTTGGTGCCAAATACACGCTTTTGGGGAGAAACGGTCAGTTTCCCGACGGAGAGTGTATAGTGCGGATCGGGAATATCACAACAAGTAAGGATGGCGTCTTTTAAGGTTTGTTTTTGCGTAAAAGAAGAAATTTCTTTAGCGGATAGTACCCGCAGCGGAGGATATTCGGTGCTGATGTCTTCTGCTTTGAAATCCTTGGTGGTATAGTTGACGTCTATATTATTTCCTTTTAGTACATTGCCCTGACTGTCGTGCAGGGTTACCGGACCGACGGAGGTAATCTTGGTTTGGAGTTGATCCAGCGTGATATTTTCTCCCGTTACGGTGCGGGTTTTGCCGTCTTTTGTTTTTTGGATAATGGTAACGTTTCCTTCCAAGGTTACTTTTTTATTGTCAGGTTCGGCGGAGGCTTTATCCGAAGTAAAATAAACGAAGGCGTCTCCGTCGGGTTTGGGAAGCACATTATCCGCCGCCCAAACAGGGGCGGCGGATAAGCATAAAGCAATTAAACAAGCCAGCGAGCGAAATTTCATTTGAGCGTATCTTTCTTGGCGCGGTAAATCGCGTACATAGCCGCACCTACTCCGCCGATGTTTGGATTTTGGGACACCATAATTTTCAGCCGTTTAAACGGCGTTTGGATTTGTTGGGCATTTAGCACCCGTTTGACGGCCGGCAAGAAATAGGAAGCCGCCCCGCTGACGCCGCCGGTCAGCACCACCGTATCAATATCCAATACGAGCGTAAAATTGGCAATGCCAATTCCTAAATAGTGGCCGGTATCTTCCCATACTTGTAAGGCAGCTTTGCAGCCTTTTTCCGCCGCGCGGGAGACGATTTCAATTTTGAAATCTTTTTCCGCTTCCACCATTTTGGCCAAAATGGAATCGGGATAATCCGTTACCGCTTCCATCACGCGCCGTTTGATGCCGATTGTTCCTACAAAAGCTTCCAAACAACCGCGTGCGCCGCAGCCGCACAGCGGGCCGGCCGCCGTATCGGCAATTTTGGTGTGTCCGATTTCTCCGGCGGTTCCGTTGGAGCCTTGGTACAATTCTTTGTTTAAAATCAGTCCGCCGCCGACGCCTGTTCCCAGCGTTACCACCAACACATTGGTTCCGTGGCGTTTCAAATCGGCTTCATACACGCCCCAAGCGGCCAGGGTGGCGTCGTTGGCTACGCAAGGCATAATGCCGGTATGTTTGTAAAGAAGCTGGGCGATCGGCCAATCGGCAATATCTTTAAATTTTAAATTGGGGTTATAGCGCAGGATTCCTTTTTGATTGTCCACATCGCCGGGCGCTCCCACTGCTACGGCCACCTGCTGATCTGGAAATTCTTTTTGTATGGCGTTGATATAATCGCCGATTTGGGTAATAAACCCTTTTGCGCCTTTGGAATAATCGGTTTCAATTTTTTCTTTACGGAAAATTTCCCCGTGTTCGTTCATCACGAACACTTTGACGAAAGTTCCACCGATATCTACGCCTACGCCGATCATAGACTACTCCTTGCTTTTGGGATGCGCGTGGTCATACACGCTTTTTAATTTTTCAAGCGACACATGGGTATATACCTGCGTCGCGGCTAAACTTTTATGTCCCAGCATTTCCTGCAAACTGCGCAAATCACAGCCGTTGTTCAGTAGATGGGTGGCAAACGAATGCCGCAGACTATGCGGGGTAACTTTGCGTGCCAGATGCGAGGAAATCGCCGTATTTTTAAAAATATATGCGAGTCCGTCGCCCGTCAGCCGTTTGCCGTTTTTATTTAAGAATAAAGGATCGTCCGGCTGCGGGTTTGCCCGGCAGGCTAAATACGTTTTGAGCGCATGGAGCGCCGTGTCGGTTACCGGAACTAAGCGCTCTTTGGATCCTTTCCCGAATACTTTTACAATACCGTTAAAAAAGTCCACGTCTTTTATGCACAATCCCGTTACTTCGCTGCGGCGCAGTCCGCTGGAATAAATTAGTTCAAATAAAGCTTTATCGCGGGCGGCAAAATGCTTGCTGTGGGCGGCCGTTTCCAGCAGCCGGTCTGTTTCCGGAACTGATAGAAATTTGGGCAAGATTTTTTCCCGTTTGGGCGCCGGCAGCAATTTAAAGGGATTGCGTTCCAGTTTTCCCTGCGCCAATAAATAGGCCGCAAAACTTCTTAATGACGCAATTTTGCGTAGCACCGTATTGCGAGCCGGACTGTGCTGGGTTTGCAAGGCCGCTAAAAAAGAGCGAATGTTGGCCGAAGTAAAATGCCGCAAATCGTTTTGCCGAAAAAAAAAAAAAAAGAGCAAAAAATCATGCAGGTCCGCCCGGTAACTTTTAATCG
>CALVFE010000056.1 GCA_944326765.1 uncultured Elusimicrobiales bacterium
CACGATGACCACTTTTAAGTTCAAGTACATCGGAATAACCACACAGGTCGTCCACGCGAAAGAGTGGAACATCGGCAACAAACACAAGAAGCAGTCGTCGTCGGTAATCTTAAAAATTTGCGCGCAGGAGATGACGTTGGAAGCCAAGTTTCCGTGCGTCAGCATCGCGCCTTTGGGCAGGCCGGTGGTGCCGGAAGTATAGAGAATAAACGCCAAGTCCTCCAAATCGGCGCAAGCCGAAGCAGTTTCATCGTGGAAAGTGGATTTTTCAATTTGTTCCCAAAAAAGCTGCAGTTTGGGATTGCCAGCCACGGACTGCGGAATTTCGTCCGTGGAAAAAATATACTGCACCGTCGGTAAATTGGACAGACATTTGACGTAATGGCGGATAAATTCGGCCTGCGTTACCACGGCTTTTGCGCCGGCATTGTTCAAAATATATTCAATTTCTTCGGGCTTGGTCACCATAAAATTCATCGGGATACATACCGCCCCCAATTTATAAAGCCCGAAATTGGCTACCACCGTATCAATGGCATTGCGGTGGGCAACGGCCACTCGGTCGCCTTTGCGAATGCCGTGTTCAAAAAACATATCAGCGGCGCGGTCCACCTGCATCAGCAATTCGTGATACGAAACCTGCTTTTCCGTGCCGGCTTCCACCAACGCAATTTTATCCGGAAAACGGAAAGCACTGTCGGCTAAAGCGGTATATAAATCTTTGCGGCGAATCATAGGCACCCCTTTAATATGGTTATTTCTTTCATTGTAGTATATATTAGGCTTGTCTGGGGTCTAAAATATCCCGGAAAGCGTCTCCCAGCAAGTTCCAACCCAGTACAAACATAAAAATCGCTCCGCCCGGCGCCACCACGGTGTACCAATAGGCAAACGGATGCCCCGGCGTTCCCAGCACCCAGTTGCGCGCCATTGCAATTAACTGCCCCCAATCCGCCGTGCCGGGCTGCGCCCCCAAACCCAAGAAGGATAACGAGGCGGCCGTCAGCACCACATAGCCGATATCCAAACTGGCCACCACGACCGACGGATAAATGGCGTTAGGCAAAATGTGGCGCAGTAAAATCCGCGGGCCGCGTGCGCCCAGCGTACGGGCGGCGGTTACATAGTCGCGCTGTTTGACGGATAAAATATCGCCGCGCACTAAACGCGCATACGACGGCCACGCCACCGCCGTTAAGGCAATCATCATATTTTTAATGTCCGGCCCCAGCATAGCGGCAATCACCATAGCCAGCACCAACGAAGGCACGGCAAACACGATATCCGTCAGACGCATTAAAACTTCGTCAATTTTTCCGCCGAAATAGGCCGCTACGCCCCCCACAAAAAGCCCGATTAAAAAGGCAAAAAAGGTTACCGTCAGCCCGATTTTAAACGCCAGCCGCGTTCCCCATACCACGCCATAATATAGATCGTATTGCTGTTCGGTAGTACCAAACCAATTTTGCGCAGACGGCGGCTGCGGCGCTATTTGGTAGCTTTTTTGCGGCAGCTGATAGGGATTGTTCGGGTTTTCCACCGGCGCCAACACCGGAGCAAATAAAGCCACCAACAGAAAAAACGCCACCAGCAGCAATCCCAACAGGGACGTTTTATTCGTATAAATGCGTTTTACAATGCGGTTGTTTATCATCATTATTCCAGCCGTATGCGCGGATCTACCGCCGTATAGAGAATATCAGAAAGCAAATTGCCCAGCACAAACAACACCGCCACCATCAACGAAAATCCCAAAATTCCGGCAATATCCAACTGCTGGGCGGCAATTACGCCAAACCGGCCGATGCCGGGATAATCAAAAATCGTTTCTACGATAACAGTCCCCCCCAACAGGCGGATAAACTGTATGCTGGCCAGCGTAATCACGGGGATAATGGCGTTTTTCCCGGCGTGTTTATAGACCACCTGCCACTTGGCAAGCCCCTTGGCGCGGGCGGTGCGGACATAATCTTTATTTAGTTCCTCCAGCATACTGGAACGCATCACGCGCACCATCAGTGCAAACGATCCGATACACAAGGTAACCGCCGGAAGCACCAAGTGAGAAAGCACATCGGCAAACACGCGCAGGTTGCCGTTTAATAAGGAATCTATCAATAAGAAACCCGTATAGCTCTTAAACGCTCCGCCATGGATAATCATATCCGTCTGCACGGAATAACCGCCGGGGGCAAACCAACCCAGCTGTCCGTAAAAAATCATCAATAAAATAAGCCCCAACACAAAAATCGGCAAAGAAAATCCCCCCACCGATATCAGCCGCGCCACAATATCCTGCCACTTGTCTTTATGTACGGCCGACGCACAGCCAAACCACACGCCAAAAAACACCACGAATAAAATGGTAATAAACGCCAATTGAATGGTAGCCGGCAGATATTCTTTGATGGCTTGTGAAACGGGCATATTGGCGCTGGGGCTGTAGCCCAAATCTCCTTTTACCACATTCCCCAACCAGCGGCCGTATTGCTTAAATACATTGTCGCGCAGTCCGTACTGGCGAATCACTTCCTCCAGCGCGCCCATCTGGCGCGGATCCTTCACATATAAAGACGCGCGCATTTCCGGGCTTAAGCGCTGGGTTAAAAAAAACAGCAGGAACGTTACCCCCAGTACTACCAAGGGCAACAACAAAAGACGCCGCAGAATATAATTTACCATACCCGCTGTATTTCTCCTTTTTATTTCCGGTACGCCAACACCGCCGAGAGCGCAATTTCAAACGCTTGATAAAATTCTTTTAACATGAGTTTTTCCTTCAGCGTATGGCAACCCCGGCAGCCTACCCCCAAGTTGGGCAGCGTAAAACCAAAACCGCTTAATACATTGGCGTCGCAGCCGCCGCCGGAAGCCGCCGCCCGCATCGTTACGCCTGATTTTTTGGCGGCCGCCAGAATGTCTTTTACCATTTGATTCGTTTTGGGTACATTTACCGCGGAATACCGCTGAACCGCCACAAACTTTACTTCCGGTTTGTGAATTTTCCCGTCAATTTTCTTGGTAAAACGTTTCACGGCACGCTCAAAACACGCTTTCATATGGGCGGTTTGTTTCACGAGTTTTGCGTCATTTAAACTGCGCGCTTCGCCTTTTAGATAGATTTCGTCCATCACTACATTGGTTACTTGTCCGCCTTGCACTACGCCAAAGTTAGCCACCGTTTCTTTATCAATACGCCCCAACTTCATTTGCGCCAACGCATACGCGGCCACTTCCAAAGCGGAAATGCCCTTTTCCGGGCAAACGCCGGCGTGTGCGGCCAATCCTTTCACCCAAACTTCAATCGTATTGACCGCCGGTCCTTGCACCAACAGTTCGGAAACTTCCTCATTGTCCAAAATAAGTCCTTCCCGGCCTTTGATCTTTTTACAATCTAAATTTTTCGCCCCCTGCATACCGTTTTCTTCCGTTAATGTAAATACGGCTTCTACCGGCGGGTGGGGCAATTTTTGTTCTTTAAGGGTACGCAATACTTCCAGAATAATGGCAATACCGGCTTTGTCGTCCGCCCCCAAAATGGTGGTTCCGTCCGAAGTGATACAATCTTTTTTTACCACGGGCTTTACCCCTTTTCCGGGAACGACCGTATCCATGTGGGAGCACAACACTACGGGCTTGCTCTTTACCGTACCCGGCAGAGAAGCAATGATATTGCCCGGAGCGTCTGTTTGGTAAGTCTTGCCGGCCGCGTCCACATACACGCGGCAGCCCAGTTCTTTTAAACGGGAAACCAAAAACGTATGAATCTTTTTCTCTTGAAAAGACTCACTGTCTATCTTTACCAACTCCAAAAAGGTATCTACTAAGCGTTTTTCGTTTACTTTCATATACAACTCCTATCAGGCGGATTTTTTCTCCGTCGCAAACGGCCGCACGCCGCACGCGCAGGCGTGACGCGGAAAAATTTCATTTAATTCAAAGGGTTTCTGCGCGCATTTTTCCTGCGCATACGGACATCTTGCCGCAAACGGACACGCCCAATCCTTCCGTTCCGGCCATTCCTGCGAAACAACCGCTTCCTCCGTCTGCGGCGCGCATACGGACGGAACCGCCGCCAATAGCGCTTTCGTATAGGGGTGCTGAGGATTTTCAAACAGTTCCTCCGCCGGGGCGCGTTCCACGATGCGCCCTTGGTACATCACGGCGATATCATCGCATAAGAAACGGGCTACGGCGAAATCGTGCGTTACAAAAATCATAGAGAGATGCCGCTCTTTTTTGATTTCTTTGAGTAAATTTAAAATCTGCGCCTGTACCGATACGTCCAACGCGGATACCGGCTCATCAGCCACTAAAATTTTGGGATTTAACGCCAACGCCCGTGCAATACAGATACGCTGGCGCTGCCCGCCCGAAAACTCGTGCGGATAACGGCCCAGCAAGCTGTCCGAAAGCCCCACCGACGCCAATAATTCCTTCAAAAAAGTATTTCGCTCCTGCGGATTTTTTTTAAGTCCGTGAATATCCAGCGGTTCGCTTAAAATTTGGCGCACCGTCATACGCGGATCAAGGCTGGAGTAAGGATCCTGATACACCACCTGCATCACGCGGCGCAGTTTTTTAAACTCGCTTTTGGAAAGAACCGCCACTTCTTTTCCGTCCGCCCATACTTGTCCGGCCGTCGGTTTTTCAATTCCCAACAAAACTTTGCACAGCGTGCTTTTGCCGCAGCCGGATTCGCCCACCAGCCCCAGCACGTGGTTTTCCTCCAAGGTTAGGCTAATGTCTTTTAAAACGGGTTTTTCCCAATTTTTGCCTAGCCAGCGGCGGCGCGTATAAGTTTTAAATAAATTTTTGATTTGAACGGGGGCGGTCATTTTCTGTCCTCCCGGAGCCAGCAGCGGGTTTTCCGACCGTTTTCTTCAAACAGCGGCGGGCAATGCTGGCGGCATTTTTCAAACGCAAACGGACAGCGCGGCGCGAACGGACAGCCGATAATTTCCCGCCTCGGCACCGGTGGATACCCGGCAATGACGGGCAGGGTATCCGCCTTTCGATGCAGCGGCGCCAACGAATTTAAAAGGCCTTGCGTATAGGGGTGGAGCGGATTTTTAAACAGTTGTTCGGCAGACGCCTGTTCCAGGCATTTCCCGGCATATAATACCAACACCTCATCGGCGACTTCCGCTGCCACCGCCAGGTTATGGGTAATAAAAACGGCCGACATACCGCTTTCTTTTTGTAATTCTTTCATCAATCGTAAAATCTGCGCCTGTACGGTTACATCTAACGCGGTGGTGGGTTCGTCTGCGATTAACACGTCCGGCTCCAGCGCAAGCGCCATAGCGATCATTACGCGCTGGCACATTCCGCCGGAAAATTGAAACGGATATTCGTCTAAGCGTTTTTCCGCTTCGGCAATTCCCACTTTCTCCAGCAATAAAACCGCCTTTTGAAGGGCTTGCTCTTTGGAGATATTCCGGTGTGCAAGCAGGGCTTCGGTAAGCTGTTCCCCTACCGTCAACACCGGGTTTAAACTGGCGGCGGGGTCTTGAAAAATCATAGAAATTTTATTGCCGCGAATTTGCCGCAGTTCCTTTTCGCCAAGAGTCGCCAAGTTTTTGCCTTTGTAACGAATTTCGCCCCCGCCAATATAGGCCGTAGGCGGCAATAAATGCAAAATGGACAGAGCATGAACCGTTTTTCCGCTTCCGGACTCTCCCACTACAGCCAGCACGCGGCCTTTAGGCAAAGCATAAGACAAACCGCAAAGCACCGCCACGCGGCCTTCTTCGGTGGAAAATTCTATTTGCAAATCGCGCACTTCCAAAAGAGTTTCGTCGGAACGAGTCATTTGTTTTATTATAGCAATTTAAGACGTTTTCCCCCATTAAAAACGGCCGTTTCTTCAGCCGAACCGATTTTCCCAATCAAACGGCCGCGGGGAAGGTACTGTTTCTATGGGGAATTTGCTACACTTATATATATGAGAAAAATGCTCCTCTTGCTTTTTTCAAGTTTCCTTTGCGCCTGCAGCGGTTATCAAACGGTTACCGTTACGCTGCCGGACGGTTTTGCCGTACGCGCTCAAATTGCAGACACTCCCGAAAAACAAGAAAAAGGGCTGATGTTTGTTAAAAATCTGCCGGAAAACGAGGGAATGCTATTTGTTTTTGAACAAGACGAAGACCAAGCTTTCTGGATGAAAAACACCCTTATTGATTTAGATATCATATTTATCGGCTCGGACAAACGGGTTACCGCCGTGGCCGAACAAGTGCCTCATTCTTATACTTATACGCCCGATGACCAAGTGGCGTATGCGCTGGGATACGGACAATATGTGCTGGAACTGGCCTCTAAAACTGCAGCCCGGCACGGGGTAACGGAAGGGGCGAAACTTCAATTTGAACTAACGGACGACTTATGAAACGCATACTGGCACTGTGGTTGGTTTTCTGGGTGATATCTTTCCCTGTCCGGGCGGAACAAAACGGCTGGAATACGCTCAACGCCGAGGCCGAGCGTCATTTAATCAATCTGCTCAACATCGACACTTCAATTCCGGAACCCGATGAACTTTCGGCGGCGCGTTATATTTACAAGGAACTCAATAAACACGGCATAGACTGGGATATTTTCATTCCCAGCCAAGGCCGCGCCAATTTGATGGCGCGCATCAAAGGCAGCGATCCCGAACAAAAACCGCTCTTGCTGATTTCCCATCTAGACACCGCCCCGGCGGTCGAGGGCTGGAGCTATCCCCCCTTCAAAGCCACCGTCGAAAACGGCAACATTTACGGCTTGGGAGCCACCGACGCCAAAAATTATACCGCTACCTATTTGGCGCTTTTTACCTGGTTAAAAGATCAAAAAATTGCCCCCAAACGGGATATTATTTTTCTGGCGACTTCCGGCGAAGAATCCGGCAGCGAAACGGGTCTTTTATGGCTGGGCGGCACTCATTGGGACAAAATCAATCCCGGCTACGCTTTAAACGAAGGCGGCGGCATTATCAAAAACCAAGACGGTACGGATATTGTGTTTGCCGAAGCATCTACCAAAATGTATATGGACATTAAAGTTACCGCTTACGGAACGGGCGTGCATTCCTCTATGCCAGTGAATGACAATGCCGTTTATTTACTTTCGCAGGCGCTGGCTAAAATTGCCGGCTACAATCCACCCGCCAAATTAACTCCTACCGCCCGCACGTTCTTTAGAGCGATTGCGCCGCTGCAAGATGAAGACGGGCAGACCACGATCAATTTTTTGCTGGGCGGAACGCCGCAAAACAGCCAATCGGCCGCCGAAGTTATGGCCTTGGATCCGTTTTTTAGAACGCAGCTTAAAGACACCCTCAACCCTACCGTTCTTTCCGCCAGCAAAGACACCGGATCAACCAGCGGCGAAGCCAGCGCCATTTTAAATGTACGTTTGCTGCCGGGATCTGACCCCGATGAATTTTTTGAGAATTTAAAAAATCTGTTTACGGAACAAGACGGGGTAACGCTGGAGATATTGGAACGGCCGCAAACCCCCTTTCCGCCACCCATGGACGGTACCGACGAATTATTTGCCTCCATTTCTAAAACCGCCCAGAAACTGTTTCCAGGATCCATTACGGTACCCGGTATGAGTCCGGCCTCCGGCGATAACGAATTTCTGCGCAAACTGGGCGTGATTACCTACGGCTTGGGCCCGGATATGGATCCGCTGGCGGAAAACACCGCCCACGCCCCCGATGAATTTATCAGCGAAAAAGACCTATACAACCAACTGCAGTTTATCGCGGGCATTGTGTTTGATTTCGCCTACGGACAGGACTTATTGCCGCTAACGCCCCAAGAAGAACCGGCCGCGCCCGTTTCGTCCGAGCCGCCGGCTGACAGTCCCCATAAATAAAACCGTTTTATTTTTCCGGCAACGCCGGGTATTTTAATGAGGATATTATGTTAGCAGAAACAAAACAAAATTTAGAAGTATTTTCACGCAAC
>CALVFE010000057.1 GCA_944326765.1 uncultured Elusimicrobiales bacterium
CTCGAACCTACAACCTACCGGTTAACAGCCGGTCGCTCCACCATTGAGCTATCGGGGAAAAATCTGTTTCTCAACAGCTTATTTTTACTACCTATTTATTGTATTAAATCTGTTCTGTTTTGTAAATACTTTTTATTTTCCGACGACAAAGCAGTCCAAAAATCGGTTGTTCTGCGCGCCGCGATACTGATGATTACCAAAACGGCGAAGGTAATGATTACACTTAATAAAGTAGTTTGCAGTCCTTGCCATTGGATCAGTGCCGCAAGGCCCAGCACACAAAGGCTCTCTACCGTATAGGTGGCGGTGGCGTATAGTCCCAGCATTTTGCTGCGGTAATCCCGCGGGGTGCGCAGGAGTATGATGCTGATGATCATTGCACCGAACGCGCCAAACGGGATTCCGCATAAAGCGGTCGCCGCCAGCACCAGGGAAGTAGGAAGGTGAAAATACAATACCAAGACGGAAAGCAGATAACCGGTGTAGTTAAACGTCAGTAAATTAAAGAAGGTAAATTTTTTGGACAGTCCGGCAAAACACAATGCTCCGGCAAAAGCGCCCAGTCCAAAGGCCGCGCCCAAAAAACCCAGATAGACGGAGTTAAATCCGTGTTCATAAATGTAAGTAGGCAATAAAATAAGTTCCCAGGATTGGCCTAAAATAAAAGTAGGAATGGTAAACAAAATGGGCTCCCACAGGCTGCGGTCTGCCCGCAGGTGGGCCGTTACTTCCCGGTACGAAGCCACGGGATGCAGTTGGCGCGGTCGGCGGTTTGTAAAAACGATTATGCACAGCGTTACAATAACCATACAAAAGGCCGCACATACTATCCACGCCGCCAACAGGCCGTATAAGGCGATAATAGCGCCGCCCAGCAGCGGCCCCACCACGGACATAATGCCGTCAAACGCTTCAATAATGCCGGAGGTTTTGGATAACGGCACGTCCGCATAGCGCGAAAACGTGGGCGAGAGCGCCGTGCGCGCCAACTGGCCGGGCGCGTCAAAAAACGAGCTTAAAAAAATGATCATCCCAATCAGCCACGGCCAGTCCCTTCCGCAGGCGATTAACACGGGAATCATCCCCAACAGCACCAGCTGAATGACTTCGCAGGAAAGCATGGTTTTGGAGCGGCCGAGTTTGTCTATTACCGGCGCGCCAAACAGGGAAGAAAAGATGTTGGGCAGCAGTGTACAGAACCCCACCACACCCGTCCACAAAACGCTGCCGGTGGTGGAGAGAATATACCACGGCAGCAAAATTTGCATGAACTGATTCGTCAGAGACGAGAAGGCCTCCGTCGTGAGCAACAATTTAAGAGGTGTTTTGTGGGCTTGAGATGTAAGTAGCATAGTACGAACCTATAAAAATTATATAAAATGGTAATTAGAAAGGGGGAGTTATGGCTGAATATAAGGATTATTACAAAATTCTTGGCGTAAACAAAAACGCCACGGACGCTGAAATTAAAAAAGCGTTTAAGACCATGGCCCGCAAATATCACCCGGACTTGCATCCGGAATCGGAAAAGGCCAAAATGACCGAAAAATTTAAAGATATCAACGAGGCCTACACCGTTTTGTCCGACAAACAAAAACGCACCATTTACGACCAAGTGGGCGAGCAAGGCTATCAAGACTATGCCCGCGGCGGGGGGGCTTCGTCCCGTGCGCGTTCTTCTTCGTACGGCGGGGGCAACCCCTACCAGCAGTACCAACAATACTCCTACGGCGGCAACGGCGGCGATTTTTCCGGATTTGCCGGCAACAGTGGCGCGGGAGCCTTTTCCGGCGGAGATTTCAGCGATTTCTTCCAAAGCATTTTTGGCGGAATGGGCGGCGGTTTTGGCGGCTTTGGCCAAAATTTCGGCCGTACGGCCGCTTCGGGCCAAGCCGCAGGCGACGTGGAAGCCGAACTGGCGCTCAATCTGGAAGACGCCCACCGCGGCGGCAATATGCAGATGACGCTTCCTAACGGACGCACCGTTACCGTCAAACTGCCTGCCGGCGTGAGCGAGGGGAAAAAGATCAAACTCAAAGCAATGGGCAACCCTACGCGCAAAGGCAACGGCGACTTGTATTTAATCGTCAAAATCCGCCCGCATGCGATGTTTCGCTTGGAAGGGGAGGATTTGCACGTTCCGGTGATTGTAATGCCGTGGACAGCCGCTTTGGGCGGTACGATTTTTGTGCCGACTTTGGACGGTCCGGTCAAAGTGAAAGTACCGGCCGGTACGCACAACGGCAAGAAACTCAAATTAAGCGGCAAAGGATTGAGCAATAAAGGCAGCTTGTATGTAACGCTGACCATTGATGTGCCGCGTACGCTAAGCAAGGAACAAAAAGACCTGTTTGCGAAACTGGCTCAAATCAGTTGATACGAAAAGCGTCCGCGGTGTTCGCGGGCGCTTATTTTTACGGGAGATTTTTATGACGGCAATTACTTGTACTTATACCGGGGACGGCGAAACCGAACTGATACACGCTCCGACCGGCAGTATCATTCAAACGGATTTGCCGCCGGACAACGGCGGGAAAGGACGCCGTTTTTCGCCGACGGATCTGTTGGCTTCGGCCTTTGCTTCCTGCGTGCTGACGATTATGGGCAAAATGGCCGTCGCCCGCAAAGAAAATTTTGAAGGCGCAAAAATTGAGATAGAAAAAATTATGGCGCAAAATCCGCGTCGGGTGGGGGAATTTGTTTTAAAAATTACCTTTCCGGCGCATTTTACGCCGGAGCAGAAAAAGTTTTACCAAACGGCCGTCAACGCCTGCCCCGTGCATCAAACGCTTCGGGAAGACGTCAAAGTAACGGTTCAAGTGCAATAAAAGCAACATTCAGACAGGAGAAAATCATGGCGATTAAAACAGTATTGGGGGAAAATCTGCAAACCAAAAGCGTAGTGGAAGGTAAGAACGGAGAAGTGCGGTCGGCGTATTTTGAACCGCGCGAAGAAATGCAGCCGGGTGAATTATTGGCCGCTGCATTGGGGGCTTGTATGCTGACGATGGTGGGATTTATGGCTTCTAAACGAGGAGAGAATGTTGCGGGAACGGAATTGGAGGTAATTCCCCAATTTGACGAAAAGCACAGCCGAGTGCTTAAAATTGCGCTGGCTTTTTCTTTTCCCGCTGCGCTAACCGATGAACAGAAGAAGTTTTATGCTCGGGCGGCTCAAAGCTGTCCGGTGCATAACAGCCTGCGCGAAGATATTACTTATACGGTGGAAATCAAATAGCAAACGCTTTGACGGCAATAAAAATCCCGGCGTTTTTAATGCCGGGATTTTTATATGCTAATTGCTTTTTTCCGTTTCCGGTTTGACAACAGGTTTGGGTTTGCGTTTTAAAATCTGCAGGATTTTTTTAGCGGAAGCGTTTGTTTTTCCTTTTAACAGTTGGCGTATTTTTTCTTTGGTTTTATCGTCGGGAGCGGCGCCGTATTCATGCAGCAATTCCGCCGCGTTGGCGTTTTGAACGGCGGCCGCGTAATACAGAGGCGTGTTGCCGTTATAGTCGGCCAGATTGGGGTTCGCACCGCGTTTTAACATATAGACGAGCAACCCTTCCCGTTCTTTCTCTGAAGGAAATAGTTGCGTAATTGCCATCATCAGCGCGGTAGCGCCGCGGTCGGTTTGAAAATTTAGATCCGCCTGGCGGTAGATGAGCAGTTTCGCGGCTTCGGCTCGGCCGTCCCGCACGGCGATAAAGAGCGGCGTCCAGCCTTGTGGGGTGGGATAATCAATTTCAAACCCTTCGTTTAAAAGAAAATTGATTAGATCTTCGTTGCCGCTGGAGGCGGCCGCCTGTAAAGCCGTTAGCGCGATTCCGCCGTAGCCGCGCTGTGAATCTTTGAGGTAAAATTCATAGTCGGGCGGCGCACCCAGTTCCAGATCTTCTTTGACGGCCAATAAATTTCCCCGATAGGAATCCTGAATTAATTTGGCTCCCAGTTCGCGGTTTCTTAGGATATAGTAGTCCGCCGCCAAATAGATAACCACTAATACCGTTAGGAAAAGAGCTGTTTTTTTCATAAGACGATTTCTCGGTTATGTTGGGCGGATTGATACATTGCGTCCAGCACCGACTGAACGTATAATCCGTCCGCCAGCGAAGGAACGGCCGGCCGGTTTTCGTTTACCGCCCGGAGAAATTCATACAAGGAATCGGCATGCCCGCGAATCCAGCCCAGCGGATGTCTGGCCGGCGGAAAATTTTTATCCCCGCCGTAATTTTGTACGGTTTCGATGCGGGTATATCCTTTGTAAGGAGCGGCCGAATCGTAGTAATATAGCCAGTTGGCGTCCATAAAATCAATTTTTAGCGCGCCCTTATCGCCGTGTATTTCTATGAACAAATCGGTATTTTTGCCGGTAGCCAATTTACTGGCTTCGGCAGTTCCGACGGCGCCGTTGGCCAGGGTAATAATGGAGTAGGAGGCATCGTCGGTATCTACGGGCGCAAGGCTGCCTTTTCCGTCGGGGCGCGAGGCGTAAGCCGTCTGATTTTTGGTATAGACGGATTTTACCGGCCCGGCCAACCAGGTAAGCATATCCATGACGTGGGCGCCCAAATCATACAGTACGCCGCCGCCGGCCGCTTGACGGCTGTTGCGCCAGCGCATGGGGGAAGATGGATCCACGTTGGACGGCATAATCATATGTGCGCGGAAAGATAAGATTTTTCCCAGTTTGCCTTCTTGCATAAATTGCTTGGCTAATTTAGCCGCAGGCATAAAGCGGTTATTAAATACGGTTTGCGTAACGACTTTATTTAAATTCGGATGTGCTAAAATAAGACGAGTTTCTGTTGTTCCGCAGGCGACGGGTTTTTCACAATAAATATGTTTTTTTGCGTCGAGTGCTTTTAAAATGGCTTCAGTATGCAAGGCGTTTGGCGTGCAAATGTCTATTACATCGATGTCGGGCAAAGACAGGATTTCGTCTAAGTTGTGTGCTGCATGCGCAAAACCGTAGCGTTCTTTGGCGGCGAGGGCGTGTTCATATGTATGGGCGCAAACGGCCGCCAAGTGAATGTTGAAATTCGGTTCATAAAACAGGGGAATGGTTTTATAGCCATAGGTGTGGGTTTTGCCCATAAAACCAAATCCAATCACTGCCGCGTGGATTGTTCTCATATTGCCTCCGGATAATTTTCTTTTATTCTAGCAAAAATAAAATTTCTGCTACAAAGAAAGAGAGCGAAGCGCTCTTAACGGGGCGGTTATGGCTGCGAAGGCTGAATTTTAGGCGCCGCGTAAAAGTTTCTCAGCGCCTCTAAGATATAAAGATATCCGCGCGAGGAAAAGAAGTCGTCATTCGTAGGCAAATATCCGTCATATCCCATGAGGTACTCTTTTTGCAGGATACCCGGTTGACGGGAGATTTCCCAAGCGTTGTGTCCGGCGCCAGCGTAGGAATGGAGCAGAATGGGCGTAAAGTCATGTTCTGCGCGTAACATTTTTACCAGCAGGTTGCCGCCGCCGCCGGGAATGAAATAGTCAGTTAAAATGATATCAAAGCGATTTTCGCGGTGTGCCTTCAAAAAATCGTTAAGTGATAAAAACGTAGTTACGGTCATGCCGTTGCTAAAAACACCCTTGTTGCTCCATTGCGTATATTGTCCGGTAAATACGGGAGAATCATTTAGTACGGCTACTTTTAAATTAGCAGGCAGCTGGGCGCAAAATTCATGAGCTGTTTGCCGGGCGAGCTCGGGATTAAAAAACAGATCGTCGTTTCGGATCGCGTGCACCGGCATGGCCCCCGGCGCCGAGAACAGACAGTATTGTTTGAAATTGAAAGGAGCTGTCCGTTTGATATTTTGCATCACAAATTGGCCTGGCATATTCGATATCAGTTCTCGGCTCCATTGGATATCCGTCAAAGTGCGTTCCAACACGGGATCTAAGCTGCCCATGTGGGTAAGCATCTGATGTACAGATCTCTCTACGGAAGATAATTCAACGTCAAAAGAATGTTTTTCAGTGGGAGTCCATTGAGGGGTGGATACGGATAAAAAGGGAGAGATTCGTTTAAGTACATATACGTGAAATTGGGTTAAGCGATGATAAAGAGACTGATAATTTTCAATTTGGGTGGGATTAAGCTTATAGTAATGGATCAGTTTATCTTGATCAGTCAGTGCTGGGAACGGTGCGGTAAGCGCGGCGCGTGCTTGTTTGAGATACAGAAAATGTTCCGGGGAGGGAACGGAAACGGCATTCGGTAAAGGGGTATTATAACCAAAAAAACGGTCGTATTTGTCCAAAATAACAGACTGCGGGGAATCATAAAAAGGTTCAGCGGAAACGGGTAATTTAGAATCATAGAGCGCTTCCATTTCATCGGTGGAACGAATCCCATATTTCTCCCAAGAAACCGCTGCTGCGGCTTTAACTGCTTGACTGGGAATTTTAGGGGTTGCGGCTGCTGGTATTTTTTGGACAGCCTGCATGAGTCCCCGGGAAGGTTTAATTTGCGCATGGAGCGGTTGAATAAAAAGAATTACTACGCTGCATATTGAAAATAGTGTTTTCATAAAAATAGCCCTCTCCCTTTACTATAATAATGCCCGGCTATAAAAACAAGGGAAAAAAGGCCTAAATCTCAAATAGGACTTTAAGGCCAAAGAGTATCAAAATCCATGCTTGTTAGGCAGGATCTTGGACCTTTTTAGGGAGCATTGACTTGTTTTTTTTTTTTTGATAAATTTTGCGTATGAACAACATTTATCAAAAACCCTCCCCGGCGGGGAAAAACGCCGGATTTACGCTCATAGAGCTGTTAGTGGTGGTTTTAATTATAGGCATACTGGCGGCGGTGGCGCTTCCCAAGTATGAATTGGCGGTAGAAAAAAGCCGCTTTGTTCGCCTGATTGCATTGGTTACGGCTATTTATAAAGCACAGCAAGTACATTATATGGCCAATGGGGCCTATGCTACGCATTTTGATGAGTTGGATATAGAATTGCCTTCTGGCGGCACCTTGTTTGTACAAGGCGAATACGAAGGCGTAAAATATGATGATGGCATGTATATACGCTTAAATTATGGACAAGCT
Source organism: uncultured Elusimicrobiales bacterium (assembly GCA_944326765.1). Lineage (GTDB taxonomy): Bacteria > Elusimicrobiota > Elusimicrobia > Elusimicrobiales > Elusimicrobiaceae > Avelusimicrobium. The sequence goes on from CALVFE010000057.1 coordinate 7,061, forward strand.
GGGGTGTATGCGGCCCGTCCCATCACAGGGGGACGTGTTTCGTATGAAAGACCGCTTACTGAAGGAAGCAAGGCTCGCTGCACGGCATACTCAGTTGACCCTGCTAGAAAGGATTTGCCCAATCGGCTTTGCCAGTCTTTGGGAGGAACCTATACCGGGAATTCTAATTGCGCCGGTGGAAGTGATCTGTGTTATTATTATACTTTGCCCTGAACAAAACGAACGTACAGAACAAAGCAATTTGTATCCATAAAAAAACCCCAGCCGTAAGGCTGGGGTTTTTTTTGTGTTACTTTAAACTATTTCACAACCTTTTCCGCCGGCTGCATCGCGGCCAGTTGTTTGTACAGGTCGCGTCTCCAGGCGTATTCGG
>CALVFE010000058.1 GCA_944326765.1 uncultured Elusimicrobiales bacterium
TTTTTGCAGGCGGTCAAGCCGGCGGCCAAAGCCAAAACCAAAACTACTCTGAGTAAGTTTTTCATTTCTTTCTCCGTTATAGATTTTTGTACTTCTACACATAAATGATAGCAGACTTCGTGCCACCGGGTCAATGCGTTTTCCCCCGTAGGGCGCATTTTATGTGTACTTCATTGTAGCGCATTTTTAGATTTTTGAAAACAAAAATTTAGACTAGAACCGCCGGACATAAAAAACCGGCCGTTTAACAGGCCGGTTTTTATGAATTGATTTTTCAAGCAAGCAGTTTTCCCAATAACTGGCTGATTAAGCGCGGGTTGGCTTTTCCTTTACTTAACTTCATTACAGCGCCCACCAACGGCCCAATGGCCGCCTTGTTTCCCGCCTTAAAGTCGGCTACAGCTTTGGGATTGGCGGCGATAGCCGCTTTGGCCCATTCTTCCAGCTGGCCTTCGTCGCTTACCTGCACCATGCCGCGTTTCTCCACCACCGCGGCGGGCGCTTCGCCGGTTTTCCAAATTTCCTCAAACACTTCGCGCGCCTGTTTGCGGTTGATTTTGCCGCTTTCCGTCATTTCCAATAATTCCGCCAAGTGAGACGCCGAAATGGGGGAATCTTGAATTTCTTTTTTCTCGGCGTTAAGCATACCGAGCAGATCCGTCTGGATCCAGTTGGAAGCGGTTTTCAAGGACACCTTCCCGCTGCGGGTTACTTCTTCGAAATAGTCCGAAATCTCGCGCGAACTGGTCAATACGCCGGCATCATAAGCGGATAGCCCGGCCTTCATAAAGCGCGCTTCCTTGGCAGCCGGCAGTTCCGGCATGCGGGATTTCACTCCCTCCAACCAAGATTGCTCCAACACGACAGGCGGCAAATCCGGCTCGGGAAAATAACGGTAATCCAAAGCATCTTCCTTAGAACGCATCGGTTTAGTTACCAACGCTTCTTTATCCCACAGCCGCGTTTCCTGTTTGACCTGTCCGCCCGCATTTAGAATTTCGGTCTGGCGATTGATTTCATAATAAAGCGCGTCGCGCACCGCTTTAAAAGAGTTCAAATTTTTGATTTCGGCACGCGTTCCAAATTTTTCCTGTCCTTTGGGACGCAGGGAAATGTTCACATCTACCCGCAGTTCGCCTTTTTCCATATCGCAGTTGGAAGCCCCCACCCAGCGCATCAGGCGTTTAATCTCGGTAAGATACGCATAAGCCTCATCGGGCGAACGCAAATCCGGCATGGATACAATTTCCAAAAGCGGGCAGCCCGACCGATTAAAATCAATCAGCGAATAAGCCCCTTCGTGCGAGGATTTACTGGCATCTTCCTCCAAGTGGGCGTGATGAATGCCGATCTTCTTTTTTTGCAAATGGTCTTTTGTTCCGAAAGTAATTTCAATAAATCCCGCGCCGTTAATCGGCTCATCATATTGGGTAATCTGGTAGCCTTTGGGCAAATCCGGATAGAAATAATGCTTGCGCGAAAAAGACGAATAAGCATTCGTCCGGCAATTCATACTAAGTCCGGCGCGCACCGCCAATTCTAAAGCGCCTTCGGTCAACACCGGCAGCACACCGGGGTGCCCCGTACAGACCGGGCAGATAGCGGTGTTAGGCCGGGTATCTTCGCCCACGCCATTGGGACAGGAACAAAACAGTTTCGTTTTGCTGGCGAGCTGGACGTGTATTTCCAGCCCGATTACGGGTTCAAATTCAGTGTTCACAATATTCTTCTCCTAAATTATTATAATATCAAATATGATTCATCTTTTTAAGCCCACCGCCTATACAACCGGCGCTGCGCTGGCCGTAAGCGCCACGCTGGCGTGGAAACTGGTTTCTTTTGTCAACGCACTCTTAATTGCGCTGTATTTCGGCGCCGGACAAACCACCGACGTTTATTTTTATCTCATTATGATTATGGGCTTTGGCGTAACCTTTTTGCAGCGCATGAACGCCGCGGTGCTCATTCCCGAAGCCATGGCGCAGGATACTCGATCCCCCGGCGCAGGACGCCCGTTATTAAATACGTTTTTATATTTCTATCTGCTGCTTTTGCTGCTGCTGGCGATTGCCGGCTTTACCGCGCCGATAAGATTGGCCGCCTGCTTTTCCCGCTTTGACATTCCGCAGCTGACTGCCGATAAACTGCTCATTGCGCTGTGTTTTGTCTTGTTCGGCCTGCAGCTTTTAACCGCTTATTTAACGGCCGTACTGGAAATGTACCGCCGCTTTGCGTCCGTCCTTTTAACACCGCTAAATGCTTTGCTGCCGCTGTTGTTTTTGATAATCTTCGGGCGGTCGTGGGGAATTATCAGTATGGTATATGGGTTTGTAACGGCTTATTTCATACAGAGCGCGGTGTTCCTCTACATATTAAGAAAAGAATTAAACTGGGATTTTACCCCTTCCACCGCGGGCTGGCACCGGCATCTAACCAAAAATTTAGCCAGCAACCAGCTGATCGAGTTGGCCAATATCGTCAGCAGCATATTGCCGCTGTACCTGTTAAGCGGGCTGGCAGCCGGATTGGTCAGCGCGCTGAACTACGCTAAACAGCTTTCCGATTCTCCGACTGAAATTTTTACCTACCGCGTAGCCAATGTATCCAAAATCCAGCTGACAGAAAACGCCGCCCGACAGGATTGGGATACCTTAAATACCCATTTCTTATCCACCCAGCACTTTTTGCTTTTTGTACTCACACCGCTGGCCGTATTTACCGCTTATTTCGCACCGGAAATCATTGCGCTTTTCTTTAAACGAGGTTCTTTCACGTTGGCTGATGTGCAAAACGCTGCTGGCTTTTTGCGCCCGTTAATGGCGATGATGTGGTTTTTGGCAATTATTTCCATGCAGAATAATATAGTGGCCGCCGGAAGAAAAGTAAAAGAAAGCCTGCCGTATGCACTTTGCTGTATCGGGCTTTTTATTGTGGTCGTTCCGTTTACGATGCAAAAATGGGGAGCGTTTGCGTTTCCTTATACGCAGGTGGCGTGTAACATAGTCAGCCTGTTTATTAATTATCGTTTATTTCAAAAACATTTTTCGCAAGTGCCCTATCTCCGCTCCTTGCGGGCGGCTGGAAGAGTACTTTTTTTAAATCTGTTGGCGCTGGTTCCGGCGGGTATTTGTGGTTACTATATGGCAAACTGCGGAATTTTGGCAACGCTTTTTATAAGCGGAATTATCTTTTTGGCAGGCGTTTTCGCGCTGACATACAAAAGCGGCGACTGGCAATCCTTCAAAAGGTATTTTCTTTCCCAAAACGCCGCCGTTTAATGCGGCAAAATTCGCTTCAGCGCCGCCAGCACTTCCGGCGCGCCCACACATTCGGTACACGGAGCAGGATTTCTGCCCAGCGGGCAGGACATCATCCAATCCGGGGTAATCCACATACAGCCCCCGCAAGAACCGCCGGCTAAATTTTCATTTTTCGCATATCCCAAAAAACGGGCGGAAGAAGGCCCGAAAATGACCACGCTGCGCACCGGCAGAAATTGCGCCACATGCACCAGTCCGCTCTCCGTATCGATATGCGCCATAGCCCCCGTCAACAAAGACGGCAGTTCCATCACTGACGTTTTTCCCACCAAGCATACGTCGGCTTCTTCATAAACGGGACTGTTTTTCCCCCCCAGCTGCACCAGTTTAATATGGGGAAACTCCTTCTTAAACAATCTAAAAAATTCACACCAGCGCACCGCCGGCCAAGCACGCGTAGGGCGGGTGCGCCCCACGGTTTGCGCCAGGCTGGTTCCGTCGTGAAACGTAATATATTTTACTCCGCCCAAGCCGAACTTTTCCACAATCTCCGCTGACGCCGGCAACGTTTCCTGCGTCCGCTGCGGCAGTTCTACTCCGCCCGTATAAGCCAGTAAATCAAACCGCCGGCCGCCACGCGCATACAACCAGCGGCCCAATAAACCGTCTGTCAAAAACAAATCTTCTAATAAATCCCCCAACGATTTCTGCGCTTCTTCCGCCCGCTCCAATACCGGCATAAAAACAGGCGCCTGTTTTTCAAAACGATCCCAATGAATATGCAGGAATTTTACCGCCATACACGCCTGTAAGGCTAGGTCGTAATCCAACGGAGAAAAGTTACTCCGTTCCAATACCCGCACCTTTGGGGCAGCGCCAAACAACATCTGCGCCACGCCGGGCAGGGGGGCGTAAACGTCAAACTGTGCTTCCGGCAAAAAAGAACGATAAGCCGTTACCAATCGCTTGGCACAGGCCGCATCTCCCATACCGCCCGGCAGCCAAAAAAGTATGCGCAGCGGTTCCCCTTCCGCCGGAGCTCCCCGCCGGCACAAACGAAATTTCAGTCCGTTTAAAACATGTTTTTTCCAGCGGCTCCATGCCAAAGCGGCGCGCACCAGACGGCTGTCCCGTCCGCGCCAGGCCAGCAGTTCCTGTAATTCTTTTATGCTCAGCAATACCTCGGCATCATTCCAATTCATTTCACCGCTTCCTTGCATAAATTCTCGTAGGCGTCTAAGTATTTATGAAGCGAAAAACGCTTGACCACTTCCCGCGCTTTTTCGCCGAACTGACGGCGTTTTGTTTCGTCTTTCATCAGTTCCGCCATTTTTTCAGCCAACCGGTCGGTATAATTTTGTTTAACCAAAAAGCCGTCCACTCCGTCGCGCACGATAACGTCCGGCCCGTTGCAGTTAAAACTGACAACCGGCAGCCCAAAAGACATCGCCTCCAACAAAACCATAGGAAATCCTTCCGCCCGCGAGGACATCGCATACAACTCCGCATGGCGGTAAACGGCGTTCAGCTTTTTGACAGGCGGTACGAACTGCACACTGTACTGAACATCTAACGTGTCTGCCAAACTTTTTAGTTCCGCCTCTTCTTCCCCCGCCCCGATAATGCACAGCCGCCAATCCGGGAAATCGTCGCATACCCGCCGCCACGCCTCCAGCAAGCGGTCAAAACCTTTCTGCTTGGCCAAACGCCCTACTGCCAACACATACTTTTTGCCGGCGGTAAAGAAATCAGGCCGCGCCGCAAATTCTTTTTCCGGCGCTAAAGCCGGATTATAAATTACGGCCGGTTTCCAATGCGAATGATAAAGAGCAATGTATTTTCGATCCCGTTCCGAAAGCACCGTTACGCGAAAAGCACGCCCCAATAAAAAATTGCGTAGAATACGCCATTTTAAGCAATAAGCCAAATGACGTACATCTAAATGGTCGGCATAAATATAGGGAATCCGCAGCAGAAAACAACTGGCGCATACGCTGACGGTCATAAAACTGATCACTACGTCCGGCCGGGTAGCCCGCACCGCTTTCGTTAATTTCCACAACCGCGGAATCCCGCCCCAAAAACCTGCCTTTTTAAAAGTAGGCAGCTCCATGGACAGGCGACGCACCCCGGCGGGGGTTGGGTAGAAATCCGGAACAGAAGGATCCAGCGTAAGCAACGTTACTTCGTGCCCGCGCGCCGCCAAACCGCCGCACAGATACGTCATCACGCGTTCTGCGCCGCCGCCGCCCAAAGTACCGATGACACAGGTAATTTTCATTTTGTTTTCACCAACCAAAACGCCCCGGTGAAACACCGGGGCGTTTAGTTGTTAAGATAAAAGTTCCACAAACGCGCGAACAAAATCTTCAAACGGATATTTGTCCTTGAGTTTGCTGGCTTCTACGGCAATCCCTACGCGCTTGCCCCAGTTGACCATTAAATCGTCCAACGCGATCGTAAACGGTTCTTCTTCGCCGGCGTTCACAATCACGCCGTTGATGCCGTTTGCCACCAAATCGGTTACCGGATTGCTTTCACACACCACACAAGGCAGTTTGCTGGCCATCGCGTCCAGCAAAATATCGGCATTGGCGGGATTTAACGCCGGATAAGCAAAGATGTCCGCGTTACGCAGTAAGCTATATACATCACCGTCATCAGAAACGATTTCGGTGCTTTCCTGCAAATTATTCTTTGCCACAAACTTAGCCAACGCGGCCTTGCCCGTTCCGTCGCCCACAATCGTTAAGTGCCAAGTGGAATGAGCCGGAGCCAGCCGCGCCCAAGTTTTCAGCAGATTTTCGAACCCGCTTTCTTTGGAGAATTTACCCACCGCCACGATATTATTTTCTTTCTTAAAACAAGCCGGTTTATTGTAGTTATAATGTTCCACCCACACCGCCGGATTGGTTACTTCCTGCACGTTGAGGCCGGCATAGGTTTTTTTATTAAGAGGTTTTTCCGAAGTTTTGATGACCAAAACCTGCTTGGCTTTTTTAAGAATGGCTTTTTTATCTTTGGCGGTTTTGTCCTCTTTAAAACCTTCGTTTTCCGCATAAACAAACGGAATCCCCGCTTCAGCCGCCGCTTGGCAGCCGGTTAAATTCATCAAGGAAATCACAAAATCCGTCTGGTCTTTTTTAAGAGAAGCCGCCAATGTTTTAGGTCTGGCGATGGCGGCATATTCCTGCAGCGAAAGTGCAGCATTTTTTACTTTCACTTTTCCTTTAATGGCACGAATTGTTACTTCAAATCCTTTCTCGGCGAGTTCCTCGCCCAATTTTACCCCTAACCGGGAGGCGGTAAACGTCTTATTTCCGCCCACAAAAACAGTTATTTTCATACTTCCTCCTCGCTCAAACGGGGCAAACCCTTTTCGCACCCGTTCGTCCGTCAGTTGCATTTCAAGTTTATTGTACATAAAAAACCGCCGGAAGAAAACCCGGAATCCGTCTTAAAAGAGAAAAAGGTTCCGCCGGGAATTTCCGCCCCATAAAAAAACCGCCCTCTCGGGCGGTATAATTAAAAATCTTGCGGGGACTGGATTTGAACCAGTGATCTCAAGGTTATGGGCCTTGCGAGATACCAGGCTTCTCTACCCCG
>CALVFE010000059.1 GCA_944326765.1 uncultured Elusimicrobiales bacterium
AGAAGGCTTGCGCTTTGCCATTCGCGAAGGCGGTCATACGGTAGGCGCCGGGGTAGTAACCAAAATTATTGAGTAGTAAAATTGTTTAGTTCACTGTGGTGGGGGCATTTTAAGTAATGCCCCCACGGGTATCGTGAACGGCAAAACTTTGAGGGAAACCCTCTATTTTAAGGATCGAAAAGATGGCAAGTGAAAGATTAACGATCGCGCTGATTTGCTCCGAATGCAAAAACAAAAACTATTATCAAGTGCGCGGCAAAAAGAAAGAATATAAGCTGGAGCTCAACAAATTCTGCAAAAAATGCGGAAAGAGCACCAAACACAAAGAAGGCAAAGCCTAAGATTTTGTGGGAGCGTCGGTTAACTGGTAAACCACCGGTCTCCAAAACCGGGACTGAAGGTTCGAGTCCTTCCGCTCCTGCCAGGTTTTATACCAAGGAAAACGGATATTTATGAAAAAAGCAATCGATTTTCTGAAGCAGTCTATCGGCGAGCTGAAGAAATCCACCTGGCTTTCCAGACAGGAAGTGGTCCAGTCCACCATCCTGGTAGCCATAGTTGTGGCGTTGGTGTCTGCGTATGTCAGCGTTATTGACTTTGGGCTCACTAAAATACTCGGGTTCGTGATTGGGGGGCGCTAATGTCTGAAGAAAAAGCTTGGTATATTGTGCATACCCAAACGGGGCACGAAGATAAAGTAAGACAAAAAATTCTGCTTAACATCGAAATTCAACATTTCGATGACCGCGTTTTTCAAGTATTGGTTCCCACCGAACATGTAATTGAAGTTAAACAAAACAAACAAATCAAACGCAAGCGGAAATTTTTCCCTGGATATGTGCTGGTACAAATGAAAATGACCAGCGAAGCATATTGGTTTATTAAAAGCATTACAGGCGTGACCGGATTTTTAGGCGATCCCGCTCCAGTACCGCTGCCGGAAGAAGAAATTGCCGGTATTGTGGAACTGACGGATAACACTTCCGGCAAACTGAAGCACGTAGTGGAATTTGAACGCGGCGAAAGCGTGCGTATTACGGAAGGCCCGTTCAAGCATTTTATCGGAGTGGTCGAAGAAGTGAATGAGCAAAAGAACAAACTGAAGGTATTGGTAACCGTGTTTGACCGCGTCGCTCCGGTAGAGGTGGATTTCCTGCAAGTGGAAAAGAACTAGATTTTACCGCAGTAAAGCAGTAAAAATATGGAGTAACAAGAAAATGGCAAAAGAGAAAAAAATTAAAGCGTATATTAAACTGCAGATTCCTGCAGGCGCCGCTAACCCGGCCCCGCCGGTAGGTCCGGCTTTAGGGCCTCACGGTGTGAGCAGCATGGAATTTTGCAAACAATTCAACGCCAGAACGGCTAAGATGGAAAAAGGAGTCAAGATCCCGGTTGTTATTACTGTGTATGAAGACCGCTCTTTCACCTTTATTACCAAGATGCCGCCGATGGCTGTGCTGATTGTCAAGGAGTTGGGACTGGCAAAAGGGTCTGGCGCTCCTCACAAAGATAAAGTCGGCAAGATTACCCAGGCGCAGTGCGAAAAAATTGCCGCTCAGAAACTGCCTGATTTGAACACGAAAGACATCAAACAGGCGGCGGAGATGGTAAAAGGCACCTGCCGCAGCATGGGTGTGGACGTAGTAAAATAAATTTAAACTGAGGGAGGGCGACAACGCCCGTTATTACCTAAGGAGTATTTCAGATGGGAAAAAGATTGGAAGCAGCTCAAAAAGCTTACGATAAGTCCAAAGTTTACACGATGGCTGAAGGTATGCAGATCGTCAAAGATAACGCGAAAGCCAAATTTGATGAAACGGTTGAAATCCATGTGAAACTGGGCATCGATACTAAAAAAGCTGATCAGCAGGTGCGCACCACGGTAGCTTTGCCACATGGTACGGGTAAAACCAAACGTATTGCGGTCATTGCCAAAGGCGAACATGCGCAAGAGGCGCAGGCCGCCGGGGCAGACCGGGTTGGTTGTGAAGATATTGTGGAAGAAGTGATAAAAGGCAAGATTGATTTTGACGTGCTTGTGGCCACTCCGGATACGATGAAGGATTTGGCTAAGGCCGCTAAAATCTTGGGGCCGCGCGGACTGATGCCGAACCCGAAAAGCGGTACGGTTACGTTTGATCTGGCCAACACCATTAAAGCCTTGAAAGCCGGCCGCATCGAGTTCAAAGCCGATGCTTACGGAATCGTGCACGCCATTATTGGCAAAGCGTCTTTTGACGCCGCCAAATTGGCGGAAAACGCAAAAGCCGTTATGGACACTATCCTTCGTGTAAAACCGAGCACCTCCAAAGGCGTCTATGTGCAGAGCATTTCGGTCAGCTCTACGATGGGACCTGGTGTATTTGTTACCCATAAATAGTGGTTCTCTTTTGCATAAGAACCCGCCTATATAGGCGGGTTCTTTGTTATCGGACGGGATCAAAACGGCCACAGAGGCTGGCTCTTGTGTTTCTTTAGCCTTCTTGTTACAATGGAAAGAGAGAATGCTATGCGCCATTTTTTATTTGTTTTTTTAATTCTTCTTGCGTCTATGCCGGGGTATGCGGCGGCAAATAGCCCCGGTTGGAAGGAGGCGTTGTCGCGTATTTTGGGGCGTTCCGCGGAACCGAAAATAGCCGTATCCACTACCGCATTGGAACGTTCCGTACAAACTCAGCTTTATGCCGCGCAAGGAGTCAACAGCGCGGCCAATGCTTCTTTTTGGAAACCTTCTTTAGCCGGGCATACGGATTTGCGGCTGTCCTATCAAAGTATGGCTGTTTCCAGTTCTTCCAATACCCCTCCCGCCAACGAAGAAGATTCCCGTTTTAATAATATGAATGACCGGCTGGCTAAGCTTTGGCGCAGTGTTACGGCCCGGGATTTGTCTTTGATGCAAAAACGAAAAACAGATATGCTTTCTTTTTTGGATATTCGGTATCCAACGCAGCCCATTAATTATGCGGCGTTGATCCCTCCGACTGTAAAAACAATTCAGGTGGGGGAAGAACATGGTTTTTCTTCGCTGCGGCGAGCGTTTGAAACAATGGTTTTTCAATATCAAGAAATGTACCCCGACCGCAAAATTATCATCTTGACGGAGTTTGTTTTTGATCGGACATTACCCTTGTCTGAAAAGACGGGAGAACCTGTTTCTTTGTTGTCGTTGAAATATAGGCGTGTTAGTTCTGATTTTCGTTTTTTGGGGCGATTTGTTAAGCGTGGAATTGAGGTGGTAGGGCTGGAAGATGAACGGTATTTCAGAAGCCACCAAAAGCTGATTACGCCTTCTTTTAGGCAGGTAGAATCTGTATATGGTATGAAACAGCGCAATGATCACTGGCGGCGCATTATTGAGGAAGTCCGTCAGCGCGAGCCTGATGCTATATTTTTTATCTATACCGGAAATATGCATGTGCATTATCGGGCTCCTTTTTCTTTGGCGCGAGCTTCTTCACAAATATTCGTCATCCAATTGCTGGCCAATGATTTAGGAAAAGATTTGCCTTTTGGCGCCGTCATGCAGCAGGAACCTTTTGCACGAGTTTCTTCGGATGCTGCTTATCCTACGGTTCTCTCTTGGAAAAAGGTAAGCCCTTACCGGGTTGTCAGCGGGTTTGACGCCTGCTTCATTTTTCCTACCAAATAGCGGTTTCTTTTCAATATCACTTTTAGGAAAGGGCAACTCTCGGGTATCAGAAACTATGTTCAAAGGGATTATTTTTTTGGTTTTTTTGGGGGCGGTTTGTCCGGCAATGGCGCAAGTAGGCGTCATTTCTGTTACCGATGAGGATAAACATACCCGCAAGGAAGATTTCTATCATACGTTTGAGTATTATCTGACGTCGGTTGGAAAATCCGGCGTTGCGGCCGGAAAATGCCAAGCCACGCGAATTGGGCGGCGTTGGTTTGCTACGGCCGCCCATTGTGTGCAGCAAATATGCCAAAAGGGCTGCACCGTACAAATGGATTTATTGGAACAGCCGGTTTCAGCAATGGCGCGGGTAACGCATACTCCTCAAAAACCGGCTGTGTTTGTGCACCCCGGCTTTGATTCCAAACAAATGGTCAAAAATGATTTCGCACTGATTCGCTTGGAGTTAGACCGCTCCCCCCTCATCTATTATAGTCGCCCCGCTGGGAAAAGGAATTATAACCTGGGGATTACTCAATCCCAGTTCAATGCTTTTTTACAGCAAAACCGCGAAGCCGCCCGGCAATACCGGCGGATTATCAGTCCGGACTTTCCGCCTATTGTGTTGTTTGACGACGGAAATTATTTAATTGACCGAGATCTCTCCGTTATTTCTATTTTTGGCGGCAAACGGGAAATTAAACCCGATCCTTACCCGGTTTATTATGTAAAAAAACTGGGTTTTGCCTATACCCATAACTTCGGCATTCGTAAGGGAATGAGCGGATCGGGCGTGATGAGCAATACGGGGGAACTAATTGGCATTATTTCCGCCAATTTGACTTCCATACGCAGTGTGGGGAAAAAGGGAGCGAAAAGCGAGGAGTATTTTATGTTCCCGGTGTTTAATCGGGAAATTGCCTCTTTTATGGAAAGCGTGATGGGAAGCGATTATTATAAATTGGATTTTAAAGATGCGTATCCTGCTTATGTCAATAAATCCCGGCGGGATTTTTCGCCCGTAATCGAAGCTGTAAATTGGGTTAACCAAAACAATCCGGTTCAGTAAACTAAAGGGGCGTCATAAAAGCGGGGCGTTTTATTAAAATGCCCCGCTTTTTATTGCATTTTAAACTATTTCAACTTGGCTTGCCGTCTGGCGCGGCGTTTTTCCAAACGTTCCTGTTTGGTTTCGCGGCGCTTATAGCCGGCGTGTTCGGGCGCGGTGGGGGCTTCATTGTCAAAATCCCCGTTCCACTCAAATTCCCGCCCGCCGACGACCAGCGTGTCTCCGTCCTGTACGCCGAATTTCAAAAGGGCTTTTTCCAAGCCGATTTTTTTGAAAATACCGCGCAAGCGGGTTACGGCTTCGGGCTGGTTGAAGTTTGTCATAGCGATAAATTCCACTACTTTTTTGCCGGTAATGTGAATGACGTCTTCCTCGTCGCGGTGGATAGAGAAAATAGGCTCTACTTTGTGTACCGCGGCGGTTTGTTCCTGTACCGCCGGCATTTCTACGGGGGTGGAAGCCAAAATTTTAACGACTTCGTCCAGCACCGCGTTGACGCCTTCGCCCGTGGCGGCGGACATCAGCATCACTTTGTGTTTTTTGAATTTCTTTTTAATGGTTTCGTATGCTTTCTGGGCGGAGGGCAAATCCATTTTATTGACCGCGATAATGCGCGGTTTTTCAAACAGTTTTTTATCAAATGTTTTAAGTTCGTTTTCAATGACTTTGACGGATTTTTCCGCATTCATCCCGTCAAATCCGTCCGGATCTACCAAATGCAACAGGACGCGGGTGCGTTCAATGTGTTTTAAAAATTGATAGCCCAACCCTTTTCCTTCGCTTGCCCCTTCAATGATGCCGGGAATGTCGGCAGTGGCAAAACTGACGTTTTTATGAAGCGTAATGCCCAGATTCGGGTTTAAGGTCGTAAACGGGTAATCCGCAATGCGCGGCCGTGCGGCGGAAATCCGGCTTAAGAAAGTACTTTTGCCCGCATTGGGAAAACCGACCAACCCCAGATCCGCCAATACTTTGAGTTCCAAAATAAGCGTTACTTCTTCCCCCGGCTGTCCGTTTTCGGCAATATGCGGGGCGGTGTTGTTGCGCGTTTTAAAGGACTGGTTGCCGCGGCCGCCCATACCGCCTTTGGCCACGGTAAATTCCTGGCCGGGTTGGGTTAAATCCGCCAGTATCACGCCGTCTTTTTTTACGATCGTGCCGCAGGGGACAAGTACGATTCGGTCTTCGCCGGCGCGCCCGGTTTTGTTATATGTACCGCCCTTTTCGCCGTTTTGGGCTTCAATATGCGGGTTGTAAGCCAATTCCAACAGGGTGGTCAGGTTGGGTTCGGCTTTTAAAATAACGTCTCCACCTTTGCCGCCGCAGCCGCCGTTCGGGCCGCCGAATTCAATAAATTTTTCGCGGCGGAACGATAGGCAGCCGTCTCCGCCCTTGCCGGCGGTAACGTAAATTTTAACACGGTCTAAAAAACTTCCCGATTGCATAATTCCTCTTTGCCGCGGCCGGCGGCGCGCGGCGGATAAAAATTAAATCGTTTCGTCCTGCTCCAACGCCTGCGTCAATAACTTTTTGGATAAAGTGCGCTTAGCTTTTTGGCGGGCGCGTTTTACTTTGGCGCGCGCCGGCGTTTTGGTGCAGGGGTAAGCCCATTCGTCGTGGCTTACGTGTAATTCATCCTTCTTCATAAATTGTAGCAAACAAACTAAATTTCCGCCGGATTTCCATAAAAAAAGCGGCAGGATTTGTTCCTGCCGCTTTTTAAACTGTGAAGCTTATTTATCCGCTTCGGCCTTTTTGGCTTTGGCGGGCGCTTTTTGGGCAGCCGTTTTTTTGGCAGCCGGTTTGGCGGTTTTAGCCGCCGCTTTTTTAGCAGGCGCTTTGGCTTCTTTAGTTTCCGCAACTTTCGGGTACACGGAAATCTGCTTTTTGCCTCTCTTCACCCATTCAAAGGTTACAATGCCGGCGAC
>CALVFE010000060.1 GCA_944326765.1 uncultured Elusimicrobiales bacterium
TCACCGTAGCTCAGCTGGTTAGAGCGAGCGTTTCATAAGCGCTAGGTCGGTGGTTCGATCCCACCCGGTGACATTTTTTTATGCCCTTCCTCCGCGGAAGGGCTTTTTTGTGTACGGCCTCCCGTTGCGCCGGAAGATGTTTGTTTGTGTTGTTTTAGTTGTTTTTTCTGGAAAAAACCGCAAAAATGTACTATGATTAAAATACGGAGAAATTATGAAAAAAAACTTCGCTTTCTTTTTTGTGTTTTTTGTAGCCGCTCTGCCGGCTTTTGCGGTTTCCACCTGTGAAACACGCGTGGACAGCCACCCCGACGCCACCACTAAACAGCGCGTGGCTTATTGCTTAACGCCGGAACCGGAAGTGCCCCTTCCTGCCGGACCGGAATTGGTGTATTACGGCGTTTCAAATACCAAACCTGCTGAAGAACCCGAAGAAGAATCCGCGCCGCGGGAACCGGTCCATTTTGATAAAGACGGAGTTGCCGTTAACCAACATTTTATGGATACCAAAAATTTTCCGACTTTTGCCAACGATACTTTAAGCGAACAGGAGCGTGCCGCATTGGAAAAGCTGGCCAAAGAAGACGCCGCCAAAGCCGCTAAAATGCGTCAAACTCCGACTCAGGCGGAATCGACTGCAGCACCCAAAACGGCTTCTAAAACCGTTCTTGCGCCGTCGTCCGTATTGTCGGAAGAAAATGAAGCCGGTCTGCTGGCGCGTCGCCAAAAACCCAAACGTTTTATGAAACAGTCTTCCGTATCGGAAACGGATCCGGCCGCCGTTTATTCCATCAATGAATATGGAATAAGTTCTTCGACGGGGGCGCAGAATCCCGAACCGGCAATGCCGCAAGATCCCACGGGGTATGCCCCGGGAGCTTCCTATTCGGCTGATATGGCTGGGCAGTATCCCATGCAGCCGGCGGTTCCCACTGGTACGACTGCGGGGGAAATCCAGCAAGCCTATGCGCTGGAAAATAATCCGACCGTTCCGCCAAATGCAAATGCGGGCGGAGCGGCTCCGGCCGGCTTTACAAATAATAATTTAGCCGTAAACGATCAATCCTTTGGCTATAACGCAACAGATCCGGCTATGCAGCCGTAACTTGACAAAATCAAACAGGGAGATTAAAATTATCTTATGCAAACTTTAATGGCTTATTTGAAAAAACCGTATGCCGAAAAGGGTTTTGTTATCGGCACGTTTGATTTATTGCTTAAACTCCTGGCTGTTTTTGTGTGGGGGTATTTAGCTGTTATCTTGTGTACGCTGTTTGTGGATTCCATGATTCTGGATTACAATCCGCTCAACAAGATGTGGTGGTTTTCGTACTGTTTTTTAATCTTTTTCGGAGCCACCTGGCTGGCTTACATCGTGTTGTTTGTGCGCGATTATTACGAAGAAGAAGAATAAATATCGATGCAGTGTATTTTCAAACCCTCCGTCAGGAGGGTTTTTTATTGGGTGCTGAAAACAGGCAGCGCATAGCGGGGGAAAGTGGCGTTTGTATGCGCGAAGATTGTTGCGTCGGGATAAACCCAAGCCGTTGATAGATAAGCGGAGAATTTTTTTCTGCAACGCACTACCGCTTAGTCCGCTTAAAAAGCGTAATTCAGAAAGGGTAAAAATTATCGGCGGCTGCCAACAGGGAACGGGCGGTTTGCCGGTCTTTCTTTAGTTGAGCGACCAACGCGTCTAAGCCGTCGAATTTTGTTTCGTTGCGCAGCTTTCCGGCGAACCATATGGTGATTTTTCGGCCATAAATACTTTGGTGAAAGTCAAATATATTCACTTCTACCAACGGCAAACAGGAATGAATCGTATGAACGGTGGGACGAAAGCCGATATTGCAAAAACCGTCGTATAATCGGCGGCCGACGCGTACCTTGACGGCAAAAACGCCCAGCGGCAAAATCTTATAAATGCCCGTGTCTAAATTGGCGGTAGGAAATCCCAATTTTCGCCCCAGCTTATGGCCTTTTACCACAATCCCCGAGAGTTCATAGGGGCGGGCAAGCAATTCGTTTACGCATGCGATATCGCCCAGCGCTAAGGTTTTCCGAATAAGAGAGGAGGATATTTTCTCTCCGTTTATTTGGTAAAAAGGGGCTATTTCAAACGGGATTTTTCGTTTATTGCATTCTTCCCGAAGCCAGGCGGCATCGCCGTGGCGGTTTTTCCCAAAGGCAAAATCCGGGCCGATTAACAGTCCTCCCATTTGATATTTTTGCATCAAGATTTTCTCGAAAAAATCTGCCGGCTCCATATGGCGGCATTGTTGAAAGTCCAGCGCGACGGCGGATAGCTGCAGTTTTTGAAAAAGGATTCTTTTTTCCTCGGGAGTGGATAATACGCTCATCTCAGGGTGTTGCCCTAATAAGGTTTTTGGGGGAAGCGGAAAGTATAAGGCCAACGGCTTTTGCAGTTGGCGTACGGCCAGCGTTTCCAGCCGGTTGAATAAGTAACGGTGGCCGATATGAACGCCGTCAAAAGTGCCGATGGTAATAAAATTTTTCCGAGTCATAGTTATAAGAGTTCCACCCGGGCATACAAATCGTTTGTGTCGGTGTTTTTTAATAAATTTCCGTCAAAAGCATTTTGCACCCGGTATGAACCTATTTCCAGCCTTCTTAAAGCGGTTAAATGCCCGACGCAGCCTAATTTCTCCGCCAGTAAATATCCCAACGCCCGCACATAAGTGCCGCAGGAACAATGAACGGTAAACAGAATTTCGTCCGGCGCGGCCAATACGGCTTCTTTCCATTCGACGGTAACATCACTATAGCGGCGTTCCAAGGGGGCGCCTTGGCGGGCTAAATCATACATATGCTTGCCGTTGATTCGTTTGGCGCTGAAAAAGGGAATAGGCTGATGTACCGTGCCCGTAAGCGATTCAACGGCCTGATCCACCTGGTTTTGTGTTAACGGGGGAACTGGTAGTTGACGCAGCATTTTGCCGTCAGCGTCCCAAGAATCCGTTTCCGCGCCCAGTTTTAAGCGGGCGGAATAAATTTTGGAAAGTTTTAAAAAATCTTTTTGGCGGCGGGTCGCGGTGCGGCCAATTAGCAAGATAAGCAGTCCTGTAGCCATTGGATCCAAGGTGCCGCTGTGTCCTATTTTTTTCGTTTTTAAAATACGGCGGCTGATGGCGATAATGTCGTGGGAGGAGAATCCCGCCGGTTTATCAATTAAAAGGATACCGCTTTTTTGCGGTTCAATCCAACTTTTTGACAACATCATATACCACTTCAGCCAGCGCATCGGCAACTTCATTGACTGTTTTGCCGGTAACTTTAAAACCAGAGGCGCGTGCATGGCCGCCGCCGCCAAACGTTTGGGCAATCCGGCTGACATCTACTGCTGCGCGGGAGCGCAGATTTACGGAAATTTTATCCGATTCTTCTTTGATAAGAGCCGATACCTCCACTCCGGGAATCATCGTGGGTTGGCTGACGATGCCCTGCGTCTGGGCGGGCGTAGCCCCAAAAGTTTCGAAATCGCGTCGTGTCAAGATAATTTGACTGTATTTATTGTCGAAACGCATTTCCATTTTTTCCAAGGCGCGGCCTAGTAATTTTAGCTCGATATAGGATTTGGTAAAATAAATAACTTGGTTGATTTTATCGACGTCTGCTCCCAATGCCACCAAGGCTGATCCCACCCGCAGGGCTTCAGCCGTTGTATTGGAGTGAACAAAGCGTCCCGTGTCGGTTACCAGGCCGGTATAGAGGCAGGTGGCTTCATCAGGGGTGGGCAGCACATTGTCTGGAGAGGATTGTTCAAATAACTGAAAAATAATCTCCGCGGTGGAAGAAGCTTTGGAATCGATATGATTGATATCTCCGTAGTCATCACTGACGAGATGATGATCTATATTAATCAGGGTTTCGGCTTGCGTGAGGATACTTTCCAAATCGCCCCCGCGCTGCCGGTCAGAGCATTCCAACAATACTACCGTGTCAAAATCTGGTTTTTCCGGAAGGATTCCCACATGAATTTTAGAAAGGCCGGGTAGAAACTGTAAATCATTTCCGATCGCCGGTGCGGCATACGCATAGACCGTCTTTCCCAAGCGTTCCAACAGAGAAGTCATCGCCAGTGTGCAACCCAGCGAATCGCCGTCTGGGTTCAAATGACCGGCGATAAAAAATCGCTTTCCAGCACGCAGGGCCTGCCAGATTTTTTGCAGATTTTCTTCTCTATTTTCCATCGTGTTTTTCCTTTTCAATAATTTGAAAAATAGATTCTACGCGTGCGGCTTTTTCGGGCGTATCGTCAAATTCAAAACTGAAAGAAGGGATTCTTTTCAAATGCAGTCGCCCGCGCAGTTTGGCGCCTATTTCTTTGCGCAGCAGGGAAAGCGCGTCTTGGGTTTTTTTCTTATCTTCCGGACTGCCAAATACGGAGAAAAATACCTTGGCATTGGCTAAATCCTTGGATAAACGTACTGCAGTAATCGTAACAAAACCTCCAAAATCGCCGTTGGCGGCCATTTTGGTAATGAGGGTGTTGATTTCTTCCAGGAAAAGGGTTTCCAAACGTTTAATTCTATCAATCATATAACTCATTATACCATTTTGAAATCTAGGACTAAAAAATACTTGAAAAAATTTTTAAATATATTTAAACTATATTTGATAGGTACCTCATGAGGAGTGCCCATTCAAATAACAAGGAGATAATATATGAAGAAAGGTTTTACGTTAATTGAACTCTTGGTGGTCGTGTTGATCATCGGGATTCTGTCTGCGGTAGCATTGCCGCAATATACGAAAGCGGTGGAAAAGTCTCGCGCGACGGAAGCCCTTACCTTGTTGGGTAACTTGGTTAATGCGGAACAGATCTATAAAATGAGTACGGGTTCTTATACTGACGATATGACGTTGTTGGATTTGCAGCTGCCGGGTGTTTCTGGCACTACGAAACAGACCACTACGTTAGCTAAGAATTTCCAGATTTCGATTCCGGTGGCCACTACGACTACTTTCTTAGCGGTTGCACAGCGTGGGAAAGTAAGCGGGACGACTTTTACTCCTTCGGCTACGACGGATACAACCTACACCATCAATGCTTCTATTGATGCTAATGGCAACCTTCGCCGCTGGTGCGAAACCGCAAA
Source organism: uncultured Elusimicrobiales bacterium (assembly GCA_944326765.1). GTDB lineage: Bacteria > Elusimicrobiota > Elusimicrobia > Elusimicrobiales > Elusimicrobiaceae > Avelusimicrobium. The sequence continues at coordinate 5,121 of CALVFE010000060.1, forward strand.
GCCGACTGCTGTGCTGGCGGCTGATAAAACTAGCGGGGCTTCTTCCATCTGCAAATCTATTGCTAATGGTAATGCCGGCGGTATGATTAAATAAATTGGCTTGTTTCGAAAAAAGAAGGAACTTGTTGTTCCTTCTTTTTATTTTGTTATGTTTGTTATTAGGAGGGAAAATTAAAAAAGGTTTTACGTTATTGAACTCTTGGTGGTTGTATTGATCATCGGGATTCTGGCTGCCGTAGCGTTGCCGCAATATACGAAAGCGGTAGAAAAGTCCCGCGCGACTGAAGCGATCACTTGTTGGGCAACTTGCTTAATGCAGAGCAGATCTATAAAATGAGTACGGGCGCTTATACTAGTGATATGACGTTGTTAGATTTACAGATGCCGGGTATTACTGGTACGAGTGCCGTTTCTTCCACTAATACCAAAAATTTCCTTTTGGCCATTACTACGGCTAATACGACGAATTTTGCTGCCTCTGCTACGCGTATGACTTCTGCGGGTACTGTTGCAACAGGAGATTTGGCTTATGTTTTAAACGTGTCTATAGATCAAAATGGCAATATCTCTCGCACTTGCACCGGTACAACTGCGGCTGCTACTTGTAAATCTATTACCAATGGAGAAACTTGTTCTGATACGGGAAATAATTCCACTTGGTGTTATAGCACATCTACTACCTCTGGTGGAGCTCATTCCGGGGGGCTGCCCTAATAACTAAGGTTTAATAGATTCTTATGGTTATAAGCCCCAGTATTCCTTACTAGGGCTTTTTTATCGGTTAATTCTTCTTGTCACAATCCCCGGTTACATAAAAAGCCCCGGGCTTTTCGCCCAGGGCTTTATGTTTTAATTCGTACGATTAGGACGAAGAATTAAATTACATTTTAATTCTTCTTGTCACAATCCCCGGTTACATAAAAGCCCCGGGCTTTTCGCCCAGGGCTTTATGTTTTAATTCGTACGATTAGGACGAAGAATTAAATTACATTTTAA
>CALVFE010000061.1 GCA_944326765.1 uncultured Elusimicrobiales bacterium
GATAAAAAAGGTTCCGGCTGGGAGAAACTGCCTAAAAAAGTAGACGCGCAGGGCAATCCTACCGGTAAATTAGACCATCAAGAAGCCCAACGCCGCGCCGAAGCTGGCGGCACGGTGGTAGCCACCTATCACAATCCCAATAATTCCGAACACGGACATATCGCACTTGTGAACGCCGAAGCGGGAATGAAACGCTCCGGCAAATGGGGCGGAGAAGTCCCTTCAGCAGATGGATATAATCCAGACACTAAACAAATAACCGAGGGAGGCTCTCTAAGCGAACAGTTTAGTACGCCGCGGGAACCCCATATGGATTATTATGAATACACGGGCCCTAAAAAAGAAAAGGAAAAAGAATAAATGTATAATAAAAAAATGAAACATTTATTTGCGCTATTTTTGCTTAGTGTATGTTGGTTAAGTGGGCAGGCCGATTCCCTGCCCACCAATCAGGAGGATAAACCCAAAGACACAGAAGCCGTCGTTTATTCCCGCTTTCGGGGGTTTAATATGCCTAAGCCCGACGAAAACGGCGCCTATGTATTAGGAGAATTTACCTATGGCAATGAATGGACGGATTACTTTATAAGAGAAAATAATTTATATTTTAATTGGTCCGGGACTCTTTATTTTCATCTTATTCCGGCAGATCCCTTGCCTATCTTGGAAAGTTTTCAATTGTGGCAAGATAATTACCAAGAATTTGAGAAACAATTTTTAGCAGAATTTGCCGTCCCGCATTTAGACGGAAAGAATTTTTCGCTTCCGTGCGGGAAAAATTCCTCGGTAGAATTTATAAAACAAATCAAAAAGGGTGCCCCCGGAGAAGAAAGTGACGTATTCTACAAAGTCATCTGGCACAAGGACGGGAAACAACATACGTTTGCCCGCGAAGAATGCCCCGTCCCGGTGATAGATTTTCCGCCCGGCCAATTTGCTTATTGCGACGAAAATATACTCTATTACGACGGCTTTGACGATTTTCCCTGGCCGGGAAGAAATAAAGCCCGGCGCGGCATTTTCTTTTGTGATTTGCAAAATCACACCCGCGGGGCTTATGCCGCCACCCCGTACGAAACAAAAGAGAAATCCGCCCTTTATCCTTACAACCCCATCGGAATACCGGGCACAAATTGGATTTTTTATTTACAGGATTCCGACGAATCCCCCCGCAAAAGCCAGCTTGTGGTGCGCCCCAAACTAACACCGGCGCAAGCGGAAAAAGCCGCCCAAGAATACCAAAAGTTTATTCAAAGTAACACTAAAAATGAATAAATTATTGTTCATTCTGCTCCTTTGTCTTTCCTGTATGTCCGCCCGTGCCAACGACACCGCCGGTTATGTGTTGCCCACGGGCGGCGTGGTGTTTGAAAAACAAGACGGAATTAAAATGAAAACCGAGGCCCTCTATATCCGCCCCGGGCAGATAGAAGTAAATTATCTGTTTGAAAACACCACAGACAAAGACATTACCACCCAGGTTTTCTTCCCCCTGCAGCCTATTGCGGCGGTAGCGGATTATTATGGATATACCCAGGAAACCTTACACCAGTTTCATTTCAAATTGTGGGTAAATGAAAGCCTAAAAAATATCAAGCCATTTTTAACCTAAAACAAGGCAAACGCGCTGTACCTGCAGTGGCTAATTCTCTGTGAAAATACCCGGAGAAAGGGCTGAAAGAATCTTTATTTCACGAGCGTGTATCAGCGATGAAAGAAAAAGACCGCCAACTATTAATAGACGGGAATTTCCTGCACTGGGGGCAGCGTATTTCTTCCCAGTAAAGAACCGGGCGACTACGAAGAAGCCGAGGGCTGGACGATTACCGACCATGAGGAGGATTTGTGGACAAAAGAAATTTCCTATTTTTGGGTTCAAACCTTTCCCGCCGGCAAAACCGTGCATATCCGCCACACCTATACCCCTTCTGCCAAAACCACCAATACGGGTATGCCTTTTTCCTCTTGCATCAACCCCAAAACCTGGGACTACCAGGATTTCGTCCGCATTCCGACTCCGCCGGGCACTGACCACCTGTGGGATAAGTTAGAAGCCCAGCACTATGTGGAATACATCCTCACCACCGCCAACAACTGGCAGGGGTTTATAGATGATTTCAACCTGCTGGTGGAAAGCCCGCTTAAAAGCGTGGGCCGTTTTGAAGGCTAGCTTTTCTACGGTGAGAAGCATGTTTCCATCAGCCGCAAGTATTTCTACCCGGAACGGAATTTGTCGGTGGATTTCTTAGAAAAGGGCACTATCCCGTCCTCTTACAAATCTGCAAGCGATCCGGCCTCTTCTGCGTAAACGGCCCCGCCAACATGCGCAAGGAGCCCAACGGAGAAATTGTCGGAGAAATGAAAGACGGCACCTATGTTTGGGTCTGGCCCGGGGAAAAACAAGGCAACTGGTATCCTGTTTTGCAAAATAATTTACAGGGATATACACACAAACAAAATTTAATAAAAGTATTTTAATCCCTGTTTTTCCCTGTTCTAGGGTGTAGGGAATGTATATGCAAAGGCAAAGCCTCCGTATAAAATAAGCGGGGCACTCACTTTCCCGCCCACATACAAAGGGCAACTTTTACGGTTTTTCCCTGTATTTTGCCTGATAAACAGGGATTTTACCCTCCCATCTTACAGGGTTGAGCAGTCCGCACGCCGTGCCCGACCATTTAAAAAGACACCTTTTGCAAGGTGTCTTTTTTGTTGCTTTTCTGGATCAAATCTTCATCGTAAAATCCGTCCGCTTTTATCTGTTTTGGTTTTAGCGTATTTTTAGCGGCATGTAAAAAAGGCCTTTTGTGGATATTTTGTTCGGGCGGACAAAAAGCGGTGCCTCACTGTTTATCTAGCACATCATCTTGGTTCCGGCTTGTTCAAATTTACCGTTTCCTTTGCCCGATTCATTTATTACAATTTTTGCAGACAATATCTTTTGACATTCATCACATTTTTACAAATTATGGATAGTCCAAGGTTTGGGGTAGAAGTTGTTGGCACGATCACCCAAGTTTTTTACAAAGCCGAGCGGATGCCCGCGATACGTTACCAACACAAAACCGCGCGGAGTATCACTGGGCAACCGAAGCGCCTCCCTGTGCAAGTAACGCAAGGCTTCTTCCAAGGAGAGCTCTGCCCGTGGGAAGTCCGCCCCCTGCGTAGATAGCGAAAGCGCCTGCGCCGCCGACGGGATTTGTTCCCGCCCCCTGACTTCTGGTTGAGGAATCCCATCGGAAAGCAAATGCAGAAACGGGTGTTTTTTCAGTTGTGCGCGCAAAGAAGACGGCAGCGTGGAAAAAGCATTTTTTCCCCCCTGTTTGCGAAGAATCGCCATAAACAACCCCTCACTCCGATTCACGCCCGGAATAAAACGATACACGGGCTGATGCCAATCCGTCAGCAAACTGCCCGTAATTTGCCAATCAGGAAAAACCGGTACAGACAAAATATCCGCCCCCAGTTCCTCGGCGATCCAGCGAACGTTTTCCTCGTTTTCGTACGTATTAAACGTGCAAGTACTGTAAATCAATAAACCGCCGTCTTTTAAGCACGGCCAAATATCGCTCAAAATTCGCCGCTGACGCTGCGCACAGAAATGCACATTTTGCGGGCTCCACTCATTGACGGCGGTAGGATCCCGCCGAAAAAGTCCCTCGCCCGAACACGGAACATCCGTCAAAATAACATCAAACAGTAAGTTTGTTTTGGCAAAGTCTTTTGGTGCGTTATGCGTAACTAGTACGTCCGGGTGGCCTTGTTTTAAGATGTTTTCCAATAGAATATTGGCGCGGCGGCGGTCAATCTCGTTGCTAACGAGCATAGACCCCTCCGGCAAAGCGGCGCGCATAAGGGTGGATTTTCCCCCCGGTGCGGCACACAAATCCAACGCGCTGACAGGCGCAGCAACCACTTGCCGCAAAACATAATCCAAAAATAACGAAGCGGCCTCCTGCACATAATACACCCCCGCGTGAAAAAGCGGATCGAGCGTAAAGCATGGCCGGTCTTTCAGCCAAAAACCTTGCCGGCACCACGGCACAGGTTCGGAGTTCGGAAAGGGGTTTTCCGCTGTTTTCCACGGATTTATCCGCACGCTTACGGGCGTTTCGTACCGAAAGGATTGTACAAAACATTCCCAACGCACAGCCCCAAACAATCGGGAGGTATATTCAATAAAATTTTGCGGCAAAGACATAGGATACTTTATTGTACAATTATTTATACCAAATTACCGCCAAGCACCCCTTCCGTTCGAAACGGGCGTATAACGGCGAGCGGTCGGAAAAATATGCATATCGGAAGCTTTAAAAAGCTGTTGCCACAGCTGCAAGCTCCCCAATATCCACTTTTACCACAACAAAGATAAACAGAAAAAGTGATACGCCTGAACAGGACGGAATGTTATCCCCTAAAAGAATTTACCCAGAAATCAAAGATTTTGTGCATTTAAAATATTGGACACTTTAGTCATTAAGCGCAATACAGTAGGCGACAACAAGGACTTATCGCCTCTATCATACAGCGTAACGCTCCATTTTAATCCCCTATTTATATATGGACGCAAGAATATAGACATTGGCAGATAAATTTAATACTATTTAGAGTAAGAAGATTATGCCGGTATTATAGTAAGGAGCCTCTTATGAAGAAACTGTTCTTCGTATAAATTATGTACCGGTATTTTTGGATATTTACGAAGATTCTCCAAATAAAGATATATCTTGGATAAGCGATCTGTCCAATATAGATTTTTTTATGAACGCCGTTACCGTATGCTCGGATAATGCCTGTCAGGACGTTTTTCTTCCGCTGGGATCCGCCCCTTCAACCGCAAGTATTTATGTGGTGGATACCCATAATATCACAAAAACTAAAAAAGTCTATTCTTGGAATTTGACAGAGGATCCGCAGGCGCAATCTAAGAAAATGGAAAACGCCTTAGCTGCCGCCTTGGGATTAGAAACGATCTCTTTCGACCCCAACGTAGATAGCTGGGTCGATGCCAATTCAAACGATTCCAATATATAATTTACAAAGCCACAGCTATTTAGAAAGCCGCTTTTAACCGAGCGGCTTTTTTATCGTCGAAAATCTTCTGAAGATTTTCTATACATCTGCCAACCAAAAACGCACCGGTCTGTCCGGTGCGTTTGCCGAGCAACTTTTTAGAACGATTTACTGGATTAATACTTTTTCCGCCACACCGTCTAAAGAACACTCTTTCCACACAGGCTGCGGCGGCAACCGACGGCCGTCTATCACCTGCGGCTGGCCGATCATTTCTTGCAAAGCTTGGGCTAAATCCAAAAAATGCCCCGCTCCCATTTCTATAAATACCACATCGTATTGATTGAGCGCCGTGGCGATATTCTCCAGCATAAACTGGCTGCGCACCCAGGAAGTGGCGTTATTTAACCGATAAAAGGGCGTCTTTACAACCCATTTTTCCGGATAGATATTCATCAAGTCTTGGAACAATTGCACAAAATTCGTTTCTTCAAAATCTTGTTTGTAGTGCTTTTTGAAATAACGGTTTAAACTCTTTTCCGTAAACAATTTTCCCCAATCCTCGTGATGATCCCGACGGGCGTACGTAGCAATCGCTTCCTTTACCGTCAACGGTGCATCGGTTTCGCG
>CALVFE010000062.1 GCA_944326765.1 uncultured Elusimicrobiales bacterium
CGAGCCGTCCAGCGTCACCGTTTCGGGATAGAACCGGTCCGCCACCACCATGACGCGGGCGTTTACTTTTTCCTGGTAATCGCTGTGGCGGTAAATACCGCGGTGTATTTTACCGTGATAGGTACAGCCACCCAGCAAAACCGAGGCGGCCAAAAACAAGGCGCATATACGGGAGAAAAGAGAATGGGACATAGGGTTATTTTACTTTATTATGAAGAAATGAATAAATATTCTCCGGTCAGGCCCATGGACTTGAGCACATGAAAAACCCCGCCTGCAAGACGGGGTTAAAAATCAGCTTTTGGCGCTCTGAAGCATGATCCGCTGCAACGCTTTAACCAAACGTTTTTTGTCCAGCTCGCGGCGGTATGCTTCCCGTTTATCGGCTTTGCCGGCGTCGGCAACAGGCCCTTTCTTTTCCGCAGGGACCGTGCACGGTACATCTTGTTTGTTCCGCAAAGGCCAGGCGGGTGTTTCTTTGTTAAACAGCGGCCAGGCCGGCTGCTGTGAAGGCTGCCAGTTTAACGCAGGGTACACGGGAGCGGGCTCCTCATTCTCCTGACGGTGTCTTTGGGCGGCTTTTTCCGCCCGCTTCTGCATTTGGGCCGTTTGGCGGCGGACCTGCTGCATATATTGGTTAAAACGCGTATTTAATTCCTCTTGGTTTACTTCTACGGGAATTTGGGAATCAATGCCAAAATGCTTTCCCAGGGGTATGGTATAAGTGGCCGGCTCGGATACGGCCTGTGCCGCTGCACACAATGGCAGCAAGAGAACGGCTAAAATAAAATAAACGTTTTTCACAAGACACCTCCTGTATGTAGTAAGGTAGCAGTTTTGGGGCTTAAAGACAAGAGAAATCATACACATTTCCCCGCAACACGGCACAAAAAACCCCGCGCCGTAAGGCGCGGGGCATATACAAAAGGCGTTGAAACTATTTCAACAGAACCTTTCTGGACAGGCGGACTTTGCCGTTGGTGTCAATTTCCACGCATTTGACTTCCACCGTATCGCCCAGGTGCAGTACGTCTTCCACCTTGTTGATGCGGTGTTTTTCAATTTCGGAAATATGCAGCAGTCCGTCTTTTCCGGGCAGAATTTCCACAAAAGCGCCAAAGGGCTGTATGGACACCACTTTGCCTTTGTAAATTTTGCCCACTTCGGCTTCGGCCGTCATCATTTCAATTTCGGCTTTGGCCTGGTCCAGCTTGTCGGCGTTGGACGCGGCAATGGTTACCGTACCGTTTTCTTCAATGTCAATCTTGGTGTCGGTGGATTCGGTAATGCGTTTGATGTTCTTGCCGCCCGGGCCGATGAGCGCGCCGATTTTGTCCACGGGGATTCTCATTTTGAAAATCACCGGCGCAAAGCGGGAAACGCTCGTTCTGGGCGCGGAAATGGTTTTTTCCATATGGTCCATGATGTGCATGCGGCCGCGGGTCGCCTGGGCGATGGCCTGGCGCAGCACGTCCAAAGGAATACCGGTTTTTAGTTTCACGTCCATCTGGAAAGCCGTGATGCCTTTTCTGGAGCCGGTCAGCTTAAAGTCCATATCTCCCAGGTGGTCTTCCAGGCCCATAATGTCGGACAGGACGACGAATTTGCCATCGCCGGAAATGGCACCCATGGCGATGCCGGAGCAGGCGGCTTTCATCGGTACGCCCGCGTCAAAGAGCGACAGGGAGCCGCCGCAGACGCTGGCCATGGAGGAAGAGCCGTTGGATTCCATAATATCAGACACCACGCGAATGGTATACGGGAATTCTTCTTCACTGGGCAGCAGGGGCATTAAAGCTCTGCGGGCCAGCTCCCCGTGGCCGATTTCGCGGCGGCCAGGGCTGCGGTCCGGTTTGCATTCGCCCGTGGCAAAACCCGGGAAGTTGTAGTGCAGCATAAAGCGTTCGTAGGTCGTTTCGTCCAGGCCTTCAATCATCTGCTGGTCATCGGGCGTGCCGAGCGTGCAGACGGCCAGGGACTGCGTCTGTCCGCGCGTAAACAGCGCAGAGCCGTGGGCGCGGGGCAGCAGGCCGACCATAGAGCTTAAGGGGCGGATTTCTTCGGGTTTGCGTCCGTCCACGCGCACGCCTTCGTTGAGCACCATGGCGCGCGATTCTTCATACATAATGTTTTCCAAAGCCACGGCGGCATAGGTGGCGGCGTTATCGCCGTACGTCGGGGTCAGCTCCTCGGTAAAAGAGGCTTTGAGCTGGGCCACCTGCAGGTCGCGGGTTTGTTTGTCGGAAAAAGCGTGCAAAATCTTTTTGGCTTCTTCGCGGAATTTGCCGTTGGCCAAATCAGCCACTTCCTGCGGCAGTTTTTCCACGTTATAAGCAAATTTGGGCTTGCCGCAAAGTTCGCGCAGTTTAAGCTGCACGGCGCACATTTTGTCAATTTCCGGCTTGGCCACTTCCATGGCTTTGATAATGGCTTCTTCTTCCACTTCTTTGGCGCCGCCTTCCACCATCAGCAGGCCCTGGGCAGAACCGGCGATAACCAGGTCCATGTCGCATTCGGCTTCCTGGGGCTTGGTGGGGTTGACGATGTACTGGCCGTTGATGCGGCCGATGCGCACCGCGGCGACGGGCTCGTTAAACGGAATGGAAGAAATAACCAGCGCGGCCGAAGAGGCCAGCACGCTGATTACATCGGAGCCGTGCAAATCGTCCGAAGACAGCACCATGGCCGTCACGTTGGTTTCGCAGGCGAAACCTTCGGGGAAAATCGGGCGCAGGGTGCGGTCAATAATGCGCGAAGAAAGGGTTTCTTTCTTGCTGGCGCGGCCTTCACGCTTAAAAAAACCGCCCGGGATTTTGCCGGCGGCGTAGGTGCGTTCTTTATAGTTGACGGTCAGGGGCATAAAGTCGGAAATACCCGGCTTTTGCTCTTTGGTGCACACGGCGGTGGCGAGGACTTTGGTTTCCCCCCACGTCACCATGACGGCGCCGTCGGCCTGGCGGGCGATGAGGCCCGTCTGCAGGTTCAGCGTCTGACCGCCGACTTCCACGTCCAAAGAGTGGATGTCAAAATTGTGGTTGAAATTTTCCATGACTGATTATTTCCTTAATTTGAGTTCTTTGGTGACTTGCTGGTATTTGGCAAAGTCGGATTTTTTCAGATAAGCAAGCAGCCGTTTGCGCTGGCCGACCAGTTTGTTCAGGCCCCGTTCGCCGGCGAAATCTTTCGGATTGGCTTTGAGGTGATTGGAAATATAGCTGATGCGTTCGGTAATCAGAGCAATCTGCACGGCGGCGGAGCCGGTGTCGTTGGGGCTGCTCTGAAATTTGCTGATAATGTCTTTTCTGTCTTGTACGGAAAGTACCATTTTATTTTACACTTAGGCTGAAAACTGTGCGACCAAGCGTCCCATCTCCTTAGGAAACGCCGAGCCGGAGTCCAACCTTCTCCTTTTTAGTTTTTTGTACCAGAGTACAATTTATTATAGCAAATAAGAAGCCCTTTCAACCGCATAGATATGCGTAAAGGGCCAAAGCGGCAAAAATTCAGTCGGTCATAGGCGGCCCGTAGTCATTTGGAGAGGGGTTCCCCTCCGTTTGACCCAACAGGCGCAGATACTCCGAAAAACGCCAAAAATGCCCCAGCGTATACCAGCCGGAATACCCCAAATCATGCCCGCGGCGCACAGCGGCCATAAAAAAAGCGACGCACAGCCATATAATAAGCAATAACAGGAAGGACTCTAAAGAGTCATTTTTGGTAACAGCGCTCCATATGGCCAAAATGATGCCCGCCATCCAAGCAAAAACATAAAAACGCACATAACTGCGGCGGGAAATTCTGCCGCACGGGCACCAAAAAAGCAACAATCCTTGCAAAATATCTTTAGCAACAGAAAAAATCCATCCCATACCTTATTGAGTATATCATATATGGGCTTTTGTTCAACAAAATCTTTTTCATAAACAAGGGTACGCCCGCCGAGAGGGTTATAAACTCGGCGGGCGAGGGGTTTTGTAGGAGGAGGTATGAAAAATCAGATGAAATGCACGCCCAAATGCAGGCTGGCGTAGCGTTCGGCATTATAAATATCTATATCGCTGACGGTCTTAAAATCTTTAAATTCGCGTTTGACCCAGGCGATTTCGCGCTCCAGGCGCTGTTTCTTCATTACTTGCACTTTACGGGTCAATACCATATTATTCATAACTGCCCCCTTTACGGCTACGGCTGTCCTGCTTTCTACATACAGAATAACTTTTCCGACGAAAAACAACCAGGGTCCTAGGACCCAGCAACGCATATTTTTTGGACCCACATTTTTCCCGCAGGCGGGGCCCGCCTTTTTATTTTGTAAGGGCCCAAAAGTTTTTGGGCCTTTTGGGTACAGAAAAAGCCCTAGATTTAGCATCTAGGGCTCTTGATATCTTAACAGAAGGAGTTACAATAAAATATTTTTAAGACGCTTTTGAGCTGCATCAAAATAATCTTTTTCTAACTCTATACCTATAAAATTACGTTTATTTTGCAAAGCAGCAACACCAGTGGAACCTACTCCCATAAAGGGATCCAGAACCGTATCGCCTTCGTTGGTCGCAATTTTTAGTAAATGAGTTAGCAGTAATATCGGTTTCTGTGTTGGATGTTTCGGATTTTTTAGACGTTCGGGACCCATACAAATTGGAGATTCAAAAAAATTATGCATTTCATTTTGTCTTCCGAAATTCCATACATGTCCCTTATTCCACATACAAACTACTAATTCACAGCTATTTAAAAAACCTGCTTTTCTAAATTTGGGCACAGGATTTGTTTTATGCCATACAAAAAATTGAAATGTATCAAATAAAGGGTCAAATGTTTCATGCCATTTTCCTATCAGATTATAACTACAAAAAGCCATAATATTGCCTGTTGGTTTAAGAATACGAACAAAATCATCTTTTAAATCTATAGGATTAAAATTCCTATCCCAAGTAGCCAAATCATTATTTATATCCGAACGCCAAGAAAACTTCATATTTCCAGTAGAATATGAACTTAAATTATACGGAGGATCAGTCAAAATAAGATCTATACTATTATCAGGAATTGTTTTTAATTTTTTAAACGCATCAGCATGATACAAGTAAAATTTTGTCATCTTTAGCCTAGATACTTATGTTTAATATTATTTAATGCCTCTAAAATCAAATATGAATGTTTTTTATATTCATCCAATACAATTTCATACCCATTTTTAGACTTACAAATAAAATTCCAAAAATTCTTTCCTATTAACAATTCATCTGAAGCAAAAAACTGCCGTACCCTTTCCTGTTTCCAGTCTTGATCTTCTCCAAAACGATTATATGCGGTAGCAAAATAAATATGTATGTTAGAAGTTGTATTTAGCTTATTAGCTAAAATAGTATATTGCTCTAAAATTGCTTCTTTTTCTGATCGTGCCTTTTTATTATCTAAATCTCCACCGATTTTTAGCTCTATTAGATAATGTTGCTGTGTTTCCACATCCAAAAGATAATAATCACTAATATGAGTCTTTTTAATAGTCTTTCCTGTTTTTTCTTTTAGCAAACCAATATAATCACTTATTTGAGGTTTCCGCCAATGATTTTTATAAGATTCTAATAGTTCCGCTA
>CALVFE010000063.1 GCA_944326765.1 uncultured Elusimicrobiales bacterium
GTATCAAGCTTGGAAGGCTAGTGTTCTACCATTGAACTACGCCCGCATCAGGCAATATACATTATTATATCAAAAAACCGCGAAAGGCGGAAGGCCTTTTGCCCCGGAAGGGCATAAACACCGCGAAAAACGGCCTCCGTTTTGGAGGCCTTTTTTTTATTATACCAAAAAACGGCTTTAGATGTATGAATTTATCCCAACAAAACAAGGCAGCGGCGCAAAAGGACAAAAAAGATGGGAGGCCTTTTCCCCTACAAGAGGCATACCCAAAAACGGGTCTCGGTGGCACTCCCATATTGCTAGTATAGCAAGCAAGTATAAAAAATCAAGGCCTAAATTAAGATTTTTTCTTCCCTTCCGAAAATCTTCTTTTTTTGCTATAATAATTAAGTCTTAACAATTTCCTATATATACGGTGCGGTGGCCAAGTGGTAAGGCGTCAGTCTGCAAAACTGATATTCGTGGGTTCGATTCCCGCCCGCACCTTTTCTCTTTGATAACCGCGCCTGCCATGCGTTTTTTATTTTGTACTTTAATAAAAAAACGCCGGGGTAAAATCCCCGGCGTTTTTCTGTTTTCCCCAAGGAGAATTAATCTTCTTCCGGCACTTCAGGCAAGATTGTATCCTTGCTCTTATCTTCCGGATACGGAATCCCTTTGAACTTATAATTGAACCAGTCGCCCAATTCGTCCATCAGAATATACGTTACCGGGGTCATCAAAAGCGTAACGAGCAGCGAGAGCGCCTGTCCGCCTACGATTACAATCGCCAAGCTGCGGCGCTGTTCGGCGCCAGCGCCGTTGGAGAAAATCATCGGCGCCACACCCATAATCAGCGTAAGCGTAGTCATCAAAATCGGGCGCAAGCGCACGCGGTTTGCCTGCAAAATGGCATCGGTGCGGCCATAGCCGCGGGCACGCAGCTGGTTGGTGTAATCCGTCTGCAAAATGGCGTTTTTACTCACAACGCCAATCAACATAAATATACCCAACAAGCTGTACAGGTTCAGCGACTGCCCCGTTAAGAACAACGAAAGCACCGCAAACGGCAGCGTCAGCGGCAGCGAAATAATAATCGCCACCGGATGCGTGTAACTTTCAAACTGGGCGGCCAGAATCATATACTTAAAGAAGAAGGCCAAAATGAACGCCACAATAAAGGACATAAACATTTTGTTCATTTCTTCACTCATACCCGTTACCCCGCCCGTATATTCGGCGCCGGCGTCAAGCTGTTTGAACACATTGTTCATAATCGCCAAAGCCGAACGCGTATCCAAGCCGTTCAAGTTGGCCTGCACCGTTACTTGGCGCTGACGGTTGTGGCGGTCGATCTGGCTGGGCCCGGTTCCTTCTTCAATAGCGGCCACGCTGTCCAAGCGAAGCATCTTTTCTTCTCCATTGATATTCCCCGGAACCATTAAGGCAGAGATGGACTCTTTCGTGTCGCGATATTCTTCGGCCACGCGAACGCGAACGTCATAGAGTTCATCGCCATCTTTAAATTTGGTAATATCGTCTTCTCCTCCCACCATGGTACGAAGCGCCGAAGCGATAGACGAAATTTTCACGCCCATATTCTGCGCTTTTTCACGGTTGATCACGACACGATATTCCGGTTTGGACAAATCCAGCGACAAGTCCAAGTCAATAAACCGCGGATCTTTGGACAGCTGTTCAATCATCGCGTTTCCATATTCGCTGAGCTTATTGATATCCGGCCCGGAAATGACGAACTGCAAATCATAAGAGCCGGCAGAAGGAGTATCACTTACCACATATGTGTTGGTTTTAAGCCCCGTATATTTCTGCATGAGTCCGCGCACCGCGTCCAGATACTGCTGGGTCGTGATGCCTTCGCGTTTTTCGCGGTCTTCAAACTCAATGCGAATATACCCTTGGTTAGAAGGGTTGGAGGTTACGAAACTGCTGGATCCTACGCCGGCCGCAATCAACGTGTCCTTTACATGCGGCAAACGGCGGATATCTTTTTCGATTTGCTGCAAAATATCCAGCGTATCGGTATAGCTCGTACCAACGGGCGCTTCTATGGAAATTTGTACTTTTCCGCTGTCATCGGTCGGGATAAATTCCCCGCCTACGCGCGCCAGCATGGGCACCAACAAAGCCAAACATAAGAAAGCCAAACCCACCATCGTTTTGCAGTGGTGAATAGCCCAATCCAATAGCGGAATATACCACTCTACCAGCTGTTTGTTGACGTTATCTACAACATGGTCTAACTTGGTTTTCTTTTCCCCTTGCTTAAGCATTTTGGCGCAAAGCATAGGCGTCAGCGTCAACGCTACGATACCGGACAATGCAATAGCGAACACCACCGTCATACCATAACTGTTAACAATGCGGCCTACGATGCCGCTCATATACGCCAAAGGCAGGAAAATGACTAAAATAGACAGCGTAGTGGCTACTACCGTAGAAGTGATTTCGCGCGAACCGTCTACGGCCGCCACTTTTGGGCTCTTGCCGTACTTTTCCATATGGCGGAAAATGTTTTCCAACATTACGATGGCGTCGTCAATTACAATACCAACCGCCACCGTTAAACCCAACAGCGTCATCGTATCAATGGTAAATCCGCTCATCTTCATAAAGATAAACGAACCAATAATAGAGATCGGCATTGCGAGGAAAGCAATAAACGTAGAACGCAGCGATCCCATGAACAACAACACCATAACACCGGCCAAGAAACCGCCCAGCACCAAGTGTTCCAACACGCTGTGTACGGAAGCCTTAATGTTGCCGGACTGGTCCATCATCAGCGAAATGGAAATATCCTGCGGCAAGGTGGGTTTAATTCTTTCCAATTTATCTTTTACGCCCTGCACGACGGCCAAAGTGTTCGTACCGGACTGTTTGGTTACTTCCAGCGTAACGGAACGGCGTTTGTTTAAAAACGTAGATTCCCGTTCATATTCGCCGGAGTCTTCCGCGTAGCCGATATCGGAAATTTTAATGGAAGTACCGTTGCGGTTTGCGATGAACACGTCGTTAAAGGCCGATACCGTAGGAATGCGTCCCAAAATACGCAAGGTATATTCCTGGTGAAGCTGTTCTACACGGCCGCCGGGGATTTCTACGTTCTGATCCGCCAACGCACTGGAAACATCGCCAATCGGCAAATTCAGCGAAAACAGTTTCAGCGGATTGACCGTAATATGAATTTCGCGTTCGCGGCCGCCTACAATCGTGACCGCACCCACCCCGCGGATATTTTCAATGTTTTCTTTGACTTTCTTCTTGGCGATTTCGGTCAGTTCCACAATATCGCGGTCGCCGGATACAATGACGTTTAATACAGCAATGGAATCCATATCCAATTTCTGTACGATAGGCGCTTCCGTTCCGTCGGGCAGATCGTTCTTGATGAGTTCCACTTTATCGCGCACTTCCTGCGCGGCCACATCGCCGTCTTTATCCATCATAAACTTAATGCTGACCAAAGACGCCCCTTCCATACTTTGGGACTTAATTTCGTCAATCCCTTCCACCTGGTTGACGGATTCTTCAATCACCTTGGTAACGGAAGTTTCAATTTCTTCCGGGCTGGCGCCGGCAAGCGTCGTCTGCACCAACACATAAGGCACGTCCACGTTGGGGAACATCCCTACGCCCATGCTGGAGTAGGACATTAACCCCACCACCACAATGGCCATACACATCATAATAGTAGCCACCGGGCGGCGGATGAATACCGCAGTAAATCCACCGCGTTTCATCTTCTCCCTTTCCAGTTGCTTAGACTGGGATAAATTGTTGTTGTTTTCTTCCATACTTATTTTTCCAATGCGATTTTGCTGCCGTCTTTAAGCCCGTACACAAAACCCAGGATCACATCCCCGGTGGAAAGGCCTTCGGTAACTTCCAGGAAATTGCTGTTTACAAAGCCCGTTTTCACATTTTTGCGCACGGCCGTTTTGCCATCTGTAGAAGGAATAAACACATAGGATTCCCCGGTTGCCTCATCGGTATAGACGCTTTGTTTGGAAACAGAAACCGCGTCTTTCTTTTCTGCCAGGGTAATATCCACCTTGGCAAACATACCGGATTTGAGCAGCCCTTTGGTATTGTCGGCATAGAATTCAACCGCCACCGCACGGCTCATAGAATCCACCACCGGGCTAATGATACTGAGTTTGGCCTCAAATTCTTTGCCCGGCAGCGCATCAATACGCAAAGTGGCCGGCTGCCCTTTGTAAATTTCCCCGATATAGCGTTCCGGAATATCCACGGCAATACGCACTTTTTCTTGATTGACCACCAACGCTATCGGCGTTGTTCGGGTTACGTTTGCCCCCGGATCCAAATAGACCCGCCCGATGACCCCGGTAATCGTGGAAGGAACCACCACCGGTTCATACACCGCGCCCACTTCATCGCGTTCAATTAAAGAAACCGTCTGATTCTTTTTAACGGAATCTCCTTCCCGCAGCAAGTTGCGCATCAATTTCCCTTCCACACGCGGAAACAAGGTGGCTTCTTCCAGCGCTTTAATACTGCCGGACATCAACAGTTCGTGCTTTAGATCCCGCTTTTGGACAACTTCCTGTCTGACCAGGAACTCGTCGCGCGCCACGCCGTCTAACGGACCGGCCGGCTTCGGTTTAAAAATGACCGCCAATGCAATCACAAACGCCAGGACAACTACCCCCCAGGCTATTCTTTTTTTAGTTCTTCTTTTCATATAAATCCACCTCCGCCCCTACGGCGAATTTCAAATCGGACAGGGCTATTGCTCCGTCGTACACGGCTTGCACGAACTGCAAGTCGGAATCATTCACGTTGGAAATAGCGTCGTTTACTTCCAGTTGGCTGGTAAGCCCCGCGCGGTAACGTTTCATCTGCGCGTTTAAGTTTTCCCGTGCCTGATCCACCACCCCTTTGGTAGCTTCAATACGCGAGCGGGCTTCTTCCAAGTTCAGCCACGCCTCTTTTACCTGAATGCGAACGTTTTTCATCTTGTTTTGATATTCCGCAACGGCTTGTTCGTAAGCCAATTCTTTTTGCGCCACCTGCGAAGAAACTTTTCCCCCCTCGAACAAAGGGATACTCAAGGTAACGCCCGCCGAAGAAGACCAATAATAATCCTGCTTATGCTGCGGGAAACCGTTGTCAGTAACGCCGTTGTAAGTATAATCGGCATTCAGCGCTAAAATCGGCATATGGCCGGCTTTGGCAATGTTGATGTTATAATGAGCCGCATCAACCGCCAGTTTGGAAAGCATCAGTTCCGGACGTCTTTCCATCGCAATGCGGTACAATTCGTCTAAATCCGGAGTAGGCGGCAAGTGTAAATCTTTTTCCGACCAGGTAAGATAGATGTTGTCTTCCGGATCGCGGTTTAAGATTTGCCGCAGATACAAATTGCCCAACTCAAAATTTTTCTTGGCTTGCAGCACCAGCGGCTCAATGTTTTCTACCTTTACTTTTTGAGTCAGCACGTCCAAATTACTGGCAAGTCCTTGTTGATATTTAGCCTGCGCTTCGGCTAAATGCTGTTTGGCGATATCCAAGTATTCTTCCTGTACATGGATCAGCGCGGCGGCGTAAATAATGTC
>CALVFE010000064.1 GCA_944326765.1 uncultured Elusimicrobiales bacterium
TCCAGCTCTACGCGGCGGTTCTGCCGGCGGCCGAGCAGTGTGTCGTTGGTAGCGACGGGGTTGGCCGCGCCGTAACCGACGTAGCTGACATTTTCGGCGGGCACACCTCGTTCAATTAAAGCGTCCGCCACGGCTTTGGCGCGCCGCTGGGAAAGGTCTACATTATAGGCCGGATCGCCCAAAGAATCCGTATATCCTTTAATGGTAATTTTGTTTTCCGGATGTCTTTTGAGCAGGCGGGCCGTGCGGTCCAGTTCTTTAAAAGAAGAAGGATCTATCTGGTCGCTGTTATGGCCGAACTGAATGGGTTTTTCATATTCCACGGTAATAATGTTCCCGCGGCGTTTGGCGCGGCCGATTTCCGCATAATGGCGTTCCTGCGCGGCGGCTCTTTCTTCCGCGGCGCGGCGAGCGGCGGCACGGCGTTCGGCCTCTGCGCGGCGGCGCGCTTCGGCGGCTCTGCGGGCGGCTTCGGCGTCCCGCTGGCTCTGCAGCTGGGTCTGGCAGGTGCCTTTGCGGCACGGGGTGCCGGTGGTTTTTCTTTCACAGTGGCAGGCCGTCAAAAATAAAGCGGCGGCGCATAACAGAGCTAATTTTTTCATCATTCCTCCTTGTTGGCTTGTAAAACGCGCCCGCCATACAGCAGGGCGGACGCGAACGTCAAATTATTTGTCCGGATACGGAAATTCTATTTCCACGCGGCGGTTTTGCTGGCGGCCTTCCGGCGTGTTGTTGGATACAATGGGCTTTTCGGAGCCATATCCTTTGGCCGTAATGTTATTTTTGTCTATCCCGCGGATTTGCAGGGCTTTGGCCACGCGGTCCGAGCGTTTTTGCGACAGGCGCAAATTGCTTTGGGCGTTGCCGCTGGAATCGGTATATCCGCGCACTTCCACCGGTACGGTGGGATTTCTCATATAGACTTTGACGGCTTCGTCAATTTGTTTATAGGAAGCGGTGGCGATTTCGTCTCCGTTCACGTCAAAAGCGATAGTGGTAAAATACATTTGCCCCACGCGGCCGGGGTCTTTCTGTCCCGTGGCACAGGCTGTTAAAAGCAAAACGCCGGCGCAGCATAAAATCAGTTTTTTCATATATAAATCTCCGTTTCTGAAACTTCCGTTTCTATTCTACAAAATTTTACAGGTTGGTACACCTTTATTGCGCATTAGTTCGCGGTACAGATTGGTAATGCTTTTGCCCAGTTTTGGGTGTACAAAATCGGGCAGCAAATAACTTAAAGGTTTTAAAACAAATTCCCGCTCGTGCAGGCGCGGGTGGGGGACAAAGAGCATGACGTCCGTGTCAAAGATGACCTGGTCATCGTAAAATAAAATATCCAGGTCTATGACGCGCGGGCCGTTTTTAAACGTCGTCACGCGGCCCAGTTTTTTTTCCAATTCTTTGAGTTTGCGCAGTAAATCCGCCGGCCGGTACGGCGTGGACAGGAGCAGCACCGTATTAACAAAGTCCGGCTGCGCGTCATACCCTTCGGGTTTGGACACGATATACGGGGCCACTTCCTTGACCTGGCCCAGAGCGGCCAGGGCTTCCACGGCGCGGTCCAGCTGCTCTTTGGGGCCGGCCTGGTTGCTGCCCAGCCCCAGTACGGCCAAAGGCATTATTCTTCTCCCCGATATTCCACCCAGCGGTCGTCCGATTCGGCTACTTTAATGGAATAAAGTTGCGGCATTTTGGCTTTGATTCGGTCGTAAATCCAAATAGCCAGCGATTCTGCCGTCGGGAACGGTAAAAAGGTGGTCAGGTCGGAGCCGTTGAGGCTTTTTTCCAGGTCGGTTTTAAACATATTGCTTATCTGGCGGAAGTCCACCAGGAAGCGCTCCTCGTTAATGTCTCCGTAAAAGGTGGCTTCATAACGGAAAAGGTGTTCGTGCAGGGGCTCGGCCAGGGTGCCGTCGTGGCTGTGCATGGCGCGGAAAGAGCCCGCCTGCGTTAAATATACTTTGCTCATGTGTTTGCCTCCAGTTCCAAAAAGAAATTGACTACTTTTTTTGTTTCCCGCACGTCGTGCACGCGCAGAATGTCCGCCCCCGCGGCCAATGCAACGAAGTTGGCGCACAGCGTCTGGGTTTTGCGTTTGGGCGGTTTTTCGTTTGGCTGGCTTAAAAATTTTTTGTGTGACAGGCCTATAAGCAGCCGCACCCCCAAATCGGCAAAAGTGGCTGCATGCGCCAGCAGCTTGTAATTCTGTTCCCGCGTTTTGGCAAAGCCGAAGCCCGGGTCCACGATAATCTGGTTTTTGGACAGGCCGCAGCGCTGCGCACAGGCAATTTTGTTCATCAGAAAATCTTTGATTTCGGATAATATGTCCTCGTACTGCGTCAGGGTTTGCATCGTCTGCGGGTTGCCGCGGCTGTGCATGATGACGATTTGCGCCCCGAAGTCTTTGACCAGTTTAAACATGTCTTCATCGGGCGTGCCGCTGACGTCGTTGATGATGTTTACGCCGGCTTTGAGGCCTTCCAGCGCGACGGGGATTTTGAAGGTGTCCTGGGAAATGACCGCCTGCGGCCAGCGTTTGCGCGCCTGTTTAATCAGCTCCAGCGTGCGGTCCAGTTCTTCTTCTGCGGATATAGGCGTGGCGCCCGGGCGGGTGGACTCACCGCCGATGTCCAAAATATCGGCCCCGTCGTCCAGGTGACTTTGGCATTTGGCCAGCAGCTTGTCTAAATTGTTTTGCGGGTCCCCGTCATAAAAAGAATCCGGCGTGGCGTTGACGATGCCCATGATTTGTTTGGCCATTTTATTCCTTTAAAAACCCATATTCATATACTTTAGGGCGAATTTGCATGGCTAAAGCTTTTAAAGACTGACGTAATGCTGTTTCCAATTCATTGAATTTTTCATCAGTGGCTTTAGTGTTCATTTTGCCTTTTTCATTGAAATGTTTAAAGTATCCTTTTATTTCATATAAAGAAGCGTCCACTAATGCTTTGTCGTCGTTGGCTATGGTTTCGTGATAGTAAGCCCATAATTTTCGTCCGGCTTCCAGTACGGTTTGCGCTGCCGAAGTAAGCTGTCCGCGCTTTTTTAAATAATCATACATAAAAGTAGAACGGAAATTATCTTTTGCGTGAACTTCAGCAGGGGAAAACGGTATCCAGTGGTTAGGCTGACCTGTAGGAGCAATACGATTTTGGTGATGAAACAATGTAAAAATAAGACAGTCATTTTGAAAATCTATATCTTTTTCATAATTAAAAACTTCTTTCTCTTGTGAAAATAAAGAATTATTTTCCAAAGGCAGATTTTGTTTGTTGGAGAAAGGATACAAAAACTGATCTCTATCGTTAAGCCATGTAGCTTCAAAGGCCCAACAGACTGCAAAATATATGCAAGCTTCCAAGATGTTTTTTGCCGAAATAGTACTTGTATGGTTGTGATTGTTAATGGTGGATATAAAAATACAGTTCTGATGCTGAAAGTCATTACTCCTTGTATTGAGCGTGCCAATAGGTTTTTGTTTGTTATCTATATATTTCTTATACCATGTGTTGATTGGGGCTCCAGGACTGAAATAAATAGTTTTTGTTCCAATGAAGTCCCCCAATGCATTAAATACTGCAGCTTCTATTTTTTCGTTTTGAAATGGGCGGGCCGTGTCCCATATAAAAAATCCGATAGGAAACTTGCCTGACACATTATCAAAAGTACTTGCAGGTGCCAAAAATAAGCGTTCTAAATGTGAATTAAACACTCTTCGGAAATCCCGAAAATTCGGTGCTTGCGCAATTTTCAAAGTTGAAAATTGCGCAAGCACCGAGCCGAGGATTTCTCTTTTAATACGGATAAGGAATAAAGCAAATAATTCATTTCTTGCTTTTCCGATATCTTGTCCATATAAATTATATACTTGATTGGATAAAGTAAGACCCGTTTTATTTTTTCCCTTGCCTGTAATAGTAGACTTACTTCCCGCTTCCGCGTACGGCGGATTTATCAAAATGACTAGTTTACGGCGTTTTTGCTCATCCTCCAACACGTCACGCAGACTTTGTGGCAATTTGGAGAAATCGTCGTTTAAAAAATCAAACTGAAATACATGGCTTTCCAGCAGATTGAGCTGTTTATTTTGTATGGCTTCATGTACAATGTTTACATCCGGCTGATCTAGTGTAGAGGCCCAAATATGATACGGATTAGTCAGATTAGCCAACAAATTACAGGTGCCGGCACAACAGTCCCAAATATAATATTCATCTTGCCAGTTCTCGCCCAGCGTTTTTGCTAAGTATTCGTGGGCCTTTTCCACCCATATCTGCGGTGTAAAATAGGCTCCTTTGCGTTCACGGATATCCTGCGGAACTAATAACTCCCTGCGGTTTAAAATATATTCATAATACTCTTTTTTAGGAGGGCGCTGGTAACGCGCCCAAAAAGCGTTATGGGCCAGCATGGCGTCTTTAAATTCCACAATGTTAAAAAGGTCTACATTGACCTTAATTTCATAACGGGTATAATTAAGAACAATTTTTAAACCATCTGCTATGGTTTGGTTGTCTTTGCTGATTAAATCTGCCAGAAAAAAATCACAGGGCAAAATACCGGCGTCTTTTAGTTTGTCTTCATGCTTGATCAAGATAGACGGGTAAACATCTTTGAGCCATTTGTTATAAATGGTAATAAAATTGTTTTTATTTACTTTTAATTTAACGGTGGTTTTGTTTTCTTCCACAAAATTTTTTGTAATGAATTTTTTAAGCTCATTCTCTTCCGTTTCAAACTGAAAGGTAATTTTTTTTGTCAGATAAGGAGCCATCGTATTAACCGTTTTTTGTGATACGCCGGAAGGACGCTCGCTCCAATTTAAGTCATTAATACTGAAAATATCCAGTATCTGATGGTATTCAATGAAAGAAATTTGGGTTTTATTAAACACTCCTAAATATTTTGGAGGCAGTATCTCATCACTTTGGTGCAAGGGCTTAATCGTTAGCAGAAGTTGGGCAAACATGGTATCCAGCGGGATATTGTGCATTTTGCTTTCGGCCCATAAAAAGGATTGTTGAAAAAGGGAGTTCTTTTCAGATGCCACTATAAAATCCACCCGGTTGTCTTCTATGGAACAATGGTATTTAGGAAAAAAAGTCTGTTGCACTTGCAGACGCAAATCAAATTCACTGGGTACATTGGTAAAAGTGGTCATAACTCATCCTATTCTACTACTTTATCATATCCAAAAACTCGTTTCTTACTTCCATTTTTTTAAACGCGCCGCGTATGGCGCTGGTCACCATGACGGCGTTGTGCTT
>CALVFE010000065.1 GCA_944326765.1 uncultured Elusimicrobiales bacterium
TTCCTGCCGCAAAGTGATTTTTATAGGACGCCGGGGCGGCGGTCTTTTTCGTACTTTTTCTGCCGCCAGAAAAAGTAAGGCCAGAGCCTGGCCGCCCCACTCTTTGCCCGTTAACACGATTGCTTTAGGCCACACTGCTTTTGCACTGTCGCTCCCTCACGAAAAAACAAGCCAGAGCCTGGCCGCCCCACTCTTTGCCCGTTAACACGATTGCTTTAGGCCACACTGCTTTTGCACTGTCGCTCCCTCACGAAAAAACAAGCCAGAGCCTGGCCGCCCCACTCTTTGCCCGTTAACACGATTGGTTTAGGCCACACCGCTCAAGCAACACCGCGCTCTTATGAAAAGACAAACCAAAGCTTTGGCTTGCACTCAGCCCTATAAACGCTTTTACCTTTTACACAACTGCTGTGCTGTACCCGCTTTAAATATCCGATTCCAACTTCAGAAAAATTAATCCTCAGTAAAAATAAAGTTGACATTGTTCGCTAAAATTTATAGAACAAATTATAGAACAATAAAAAAGTTTAAGGAGCCGTTTATGAGAGCCCTTCACCCTAAACAAGCCGAATTATTGGAAATTTTAAAAGCCAACATCTCCGATCCCTTAACGATGGAAGAATTGGCCGACCGCTTGAACGTAAGCGCCAAAAGCGTAGTGTTTCATCATATTAAACAACTGGAAAAAAAAGGTTATTTGAAACGCAATCCGGCCAATCCGCGTGATTATATTATTTTGAAAGACCCGGAACGCAACGTGATCTATTTAAAAATGTATGGTATGGCCAAATGCGGCCCGGAAGGAACGATTTTAGACGGCACGCCTACGCGCATCGTACCGGTAGATCCCAGTATGATTTATTTTCCTGCCTGCAAAGGATTTATGGTGGAAGCCAAAGGCGATTCTATGCAGCATTTAATCGCTCCGCACGATTGGCTGATTGTAGAACAAAACCACAATCCCAAAAATAAAGATGTAGTGGTCTGCGTAAACAACGGGGAAGTAATGGTAAAACGATTTACGCAGGACGGAGAAAACGTGATTTTACAATCCGAAAATCCGGAATATAACCCCATCATTGCCGATAAAGATTCTTTTCACGTGGAAGGAATTGTAAGAAGTATTATCAAACGCAGCGTAAGCTGCTAATTTTCCTGCTGTCCCAGGCGGCCGAAACCTGGGGCAATTAGTCGTAACCTCACCGGGGCAGCCTAAAAAGCTGCCCCGGTTTTTATATACAGTCTTACTAGAATTCCTAATAAAAAAAAGAGCCCACACTCTCGCGGGGCTCTTATAAAGTTTGATGAAATTTATTCTATTACCAACAAGGATCGTCCGTCTTTTTCTTCCGAATAAGGATCCAAGGTGTTTTTCCCATCTACCACATACAAGAACTTATAAGTCCCCGGAGCAATGGAAAGGGTGGTTTCCCAATAATCGCCGCGTTTTTTAAGCGGCTGGGGTTTGGCCATCGTAAACCCGCTGACTACAGAAACTTTCTTTCCTTCCCCAAACCAGCGGAAGGTTACCCGGCGATATTTGCTTTTCGGATTTACTTTAATAATAACGCTTTCTTTCTTTTCCAACGCGGCCGGCTGCGTTTCTTCGGCGGGTTTTACTTCCTGCGGTTTGACCGGCTCCGGTTCAGCTTCAGGTACGATGTTGGAAACGGGCGCCGCTGCCACCGATTCTACGGCAATGGCTTCCTCGCCTATTACGACATCTGTTTCAGAAACTTCAGGAACTTCCACCGTTTCTGTTTCTTCGCTTACGGCAACGGTTGCCGCCGGAGCGTCAAACAAACGCGCGGAAAAGTGTTTGTAGAGAAAAAAACCGAACACACACAAAAAAATGATATCCACGATAATCAAAAACAACCACAAATCTTTATTTCCGGCCGGTTTAATATCTAAATCCAGATTTTCGTTTTCCATAGTTTTTCCCGATAAAAAAAGCGGGCGAAGGGAATCGAACCCTCGTCTAAAGCTTGGGAAGCTTCCATTCTACCATTGAACCACGCCCGCATAAGCGGTTTACCGCACATTTATTTTAGCAAAGTTTTTGCCGGCTGTACATACCCTTTTCCCAAAATTGCCGTCTTATAGAGAAAGCGTTTTAATAAACGCCAAGGCTTCTTCTTTGGAAGAAACTTTTCCTTCCACCTGCGCTACCGCAACGGCTTCCAAAATAGCTCCGATTTTCGGACTTGGCGGCAGGGAAAGGGTGTCCATTACGTCCCGCCCGGTAATCAAACGCGCCGGCTGCACTTTTTTAGGGGTATCAAAAAATTTTTTAAATAAAAGCGTCAGCACTTGGATATGCCGCAAAGTTTTCCCGATGTTGGCTGTCTTTTGTGCCTGGGCGATTGTCATCATCGGCAAACTGCTTTTAGGCAGAATGCGCCGTAATTGGGAATCTGTCACATAGCTGGCGTAATCGGCCCAACATAATAAAAGCATGGGAACGGCCGCCTCGCCCAAGTCGCGAAAGAAATGATATGCTCCCCGGTCGGTAATAACGTCGTTGCTGGCCAGATTAGACGGACGCAAATGTTCCCCAATCATCGCACCAATCAGCCGCATATCCGCCCGGCTGTAGTGCAGGCGTTCCAACACCGTTTTCGCCATTTTAGCGCCTTTTTCTTCGTGATAAAAGAACCGCAATCGATCTCCCATTACCTTAGCCGTAGCCGGTTTGGCGATATCGTGCAGCAAGGCCGCCATTTTATAAAGCGGTTTATTTTGCGCATACGGGGCAAGTTTTTTGGCATATTTGGGAAACGCTTTGGGCAGATGATCCAGCAGATATTCCATTCGGTGGAAAACTTCCAGCGTATGCTTCAACACGCCGCCTTTTCCGTAATATACTTCCGCGCAAACGCGCTGGGCTTCCAGCTCCGGGAAAATGGCCGTCAACAAACCATATTTGTCCATTAACCGTAAATTTTCATACGCTTTCGACGTGGAAAACAGGCGTTCCAATTCTTCGTGTATCCGCTCGCCGGCGGACTGCCCAATCAGCGCATGGTCTTTTTTAATTTGCAGCAGCGTGCGGTTGGAAATGGTAAATCCCAGTTCGGCGGCGGATCGGAAAGCGCGCAGCATCCGCAAGGGATCGTCTTTAAATATATGTGGATTGTTGCGGTCAATCATTTTGGCGGCAACAGCTTCCCCCCCCCCGCAATAATCTATAATTTCTTTTCGTTGCAGTTTTTTAAGCAGGATATGCGCCGTATCGTTTTTGCGCGGCGTAACCACAATTTGCGGCAAGGCCGCCACCGGATAAGCTAAAGAGTTAAAGGTAAAATCGCGGCGCAGCAGATCGGCTTTTAAATCTTTGCCTTGATAAGCGGCCAGATCAATTTGGATTTTTTCTTTGTGGGTAACCACGCGCCACACGCCCAGTTCCGCGTCCATTTCAAATACGGCGGCTTTTAAGCGGCGTCCCAATTCGCGGGCGGCGGCAGCTACGTCGGCTTTGGGCAAGGTAATATCTAAATCAGCAGACTGCCTGTGCAGCAGGCTGCTGCGCACAATTCCCCCCACATAATGGGCATGGGGAATGACCTCTTTTAAAACACGCGCCAGCTCAAGCAATGTTTTCCTCCGCCGGGGCGGCGCCGCCGCGCGCGGCCAGCTTGGCCACGGCGTCTTTGCGAAGTTCGCGTTTTAATACTTTGCGAAGGGCATTTTTGGGCAGTTCGTCCACAAATTCAAAATCACGCGGACGTTTGTAATTATCCAAGTGGGTTTTCAGAAATTTTCTAAATTCGGCGTCATTAATCTCCGCCCCTTCTTTTTTGACGGCATAGAGTTTCACAAATTCGCCGCCGCGGCCGTCCGGCACGCCGATAATGGCGCATTCTTCAATACCGGGATGTTCGCAAATGACCGCTTCCACCTGGGCGGAAAACACTTTGAGGCCTTTGATGATGATCATATCTTTCTTGCGGTCCTTGATAAAGATAAATCCGTCGTCATCGACTTCCACGATATCGCCGGTTTTAAACCAGCCGTCTTCGGTAAAGGCATCGCGCGTAGCCGTTTCGTTGCCCCAGTAGCCGCGGAACACGTTAGGGCCTTTAACGCACAGTTCCCCTTCTTTGTTGCGCGGAACTTCATTGCCGTCTTCGTCCAACACAATCGTGCTGACCGCCGGAATCGCTGGCCCGACGGATTTGATTTTTTGCAATTCTTCGGTATTGACGCTGACCACCGGACTGGTTTCGGTCAGCCCGTATCCTTCCAAAATCGGCACGCCGATTTTTTCTTCAAACCGGTCTTTGATTTCCTGCGTCAACGGCGCCGCGCCGGAAACGGCAAAGCGTACGCTCTTAAACGGCCAGAAGCGCAGGTAGAGGCGTTTTAAGCCTTTGGCTTCTTTGGAAAGCACGGCATAAATCTGCGGCACGGCCAAAATAACGGTTACTTTTTCCGAACCCATTGCCCCCAGCCATTTGCTGGCCGGCATTACGTTGGCCACGATGACCACTTTTAAGTTCAAGTACATCGGAATAACCACACAGGTCGTCCACGCGAAAGAGTGGAACATCGGCA
>CALVFE010000066.1 GCA_944326765.1 uncultured Elusimicrobiales bacterium
GGTTATAATCCATTACATAGAGTTGATTGGCGGGAAAAATAACGCTTAAGAAAAAATTATAATTTTCCGCGCCCGTATGTTTGGGATTATGTTCCCTGCGTCGGCTGGCCACGTTAGCAGCCGCGGCGGATCGGTGGTGCCCGTCGGCAATATAAAGAACGGGAATTTGTGCAAAAGCTTCTTTTAAAAACTGTATATCTTGGGGATTGTCAATTACCCAAAAGGAATGTTTAATCCCATCGGGAGCGGTAAAATCATACACCGGAAATTCCGAGGCGATCTGCGCCACTTTGGCGTCAATTTCCGCACGAGCCGGATAAGTTAGAAAGACCGGCCCCGTAGTGGCGGACAGAGTGGCTATGTGGCGGGTGCGGTCTTCTTCTTTATCTTTGCGCGTCAGTTCGTGTTTGCGCACGATTCCTTTGTCATATTCTTCGCACGAAGCGGCGGCTACCAGCCCGTACTGGGTGCGCCCGTTCATGGTTTGGGCATACAAATAAAAACACGCTTTTTCGTCTTGTTTGAGTACGCCCGTTTGCAGAAAATGTTCTAAATTCTCCTTTGCTTTTTGATACACTTGCGGAGCGTATAAATCCGTTTCTTCGGGCAGATCGATTTCCGGTTTATCCACATGTAAAAAGGAATAAGGATTTCCGGCCGCCATCTGCCGAGCTTCTGCCGAGTTTAACACGTCATAAGGAGGGCAGGCAATTTTATCTGCATGACCGCTGGGGCGAAAGCCCCGAAAAGGTTTTATCGTAGCCATTTAGTTCACCCGAAACAAGAATTTCCCGCTGGAAGCATATTCATTGATGATTTCCACCGTTCTCTGGGCCACGGCGTCTTGCGCTTGATCGGTGCTAGCGCCAATGTGATGCGTACCGTAGAAATTTTCCGCTCCTTCAAAGGGGGAAAAATCAAAAACTTTGTCGTTGGCTTTGGGTTCCACTTCATACACGTCTAATGCGGCGCGGATATTTTTGGTTTTCATCGCCTCCACCAAATCTTTGGTAACCACCAGTCCGCCGCGCGCCGTATTGATAAAGGTGGCTCCGTCTTTCATAGCGTCAAAGAATTTTTTATTAAACAAGCCGTGTGTTTGCGGGGTGTCGGGCAGGTGTACGGTAATTACGTCGCACAATCCGGCCAGCGTGTAAATGTCCGGTTCCGGGGTAATGTGAAGCGCGGTAAAAAGTTCCGGTTTGTCGTACGGATCGTAAGCCACTACTTTCATGCCGAAAGCTTGGGCGCGTTTGGCAACTTCTTTGCCGATGTTGCCTAATCCGATGATTCCCAGCGTGCGGCCGAAAATGCCTTTCGCTTTGCTGTATTCCGATTTGTTCCAAATTCCGGCGTGCAAATCGCGCGTATTATGATAGAGCCGCCTGTCCAATGCCAGCATTAATCCCATCGTCAGTTCCGCTACGGCGATGGAATTGGTGCCGGGGCAGTTACAAACGGCGATGCCTTTTTTGGCGGCATAGGCGGTGTCGATCGTATCATAGCCCGCACCGGCGCGGATAATAAGCTTTAAGTTGGCGGCGGCGTCCATTACCGGGGCGGGAACTTTGGTGCTGCGCACGATTAGAATTTCGTTGTCGGCAATGGCGGAAGGCAGTGTGTTTTCGTCCAATGCCGGAGCATCGGTAAGTTGATGACCTTCTTTAGCAAGTACTTCTTTCCAATGGGCGGGAAATTTATCGGCAATTAAAATTTTCATAGTGCGGCCTCCTGTCGCAGCTGGCGGACGATTTCGTCCACCGCGGCGGTAAGTTTTTCATATTCTTTTGTTCCGTTGATGTCCACAAACGGGAAGCACGCGATGCGAAGCGAGTTTTGTTTTACCGAAGAGTATTTTTTAATTCCGTCTGCCAAGTTGGCCAATCCGGTGGCCTTTAAGGCGGCGGAAATGTCGGCGTCTTTGAGATTCGGGTCGGTTACTTCCAGCGTGAGTGTGGTGTAGGAGCGGTGTGCTTCGTCCTTAATCAGGGGGGCTAAATAATCGGTTTTGGCAGCCCAGTCCAACAGAAATTGCGCGTGTTGGCGGCAGAGTGCGTCCATCGCTTTTAAACCGCCGTTTTCGTTCATCCACTTGCAGGCCTCGTTAAACATCCAGATATTGGTGGTGGAAGGGGTGTTGACGGTTTGGCATTTTTCCTGCGCTTTCTTGACGGCTTCCGTTAAATCCAACGCATAGGGAATGGTGCGGTATTTTTTTACTTCTTCCAGCCGTTTTACCGCGGCGGGGCTTAGAATGATGACGCTGGAGCCTCCGCCTACGCCGAAGCATTTTTGCATCGAAAACAGCATTACATCGAACTTATTTTTGGGCAGATCCCGTCCGCCGGCGCAGGAAGTGCAGTCCCAAGCAATCAGCGTATCTTCTGATTTGGATTTCCAAGCTTCTTCCAAGTATTCGTTTGGGATTTGCGTACCGGTGGAAGTTTCATTGGGGGTTAAAATGACCAAACTGGCGTTGTAATCCGGTTTTTCTTGGGGGAAAAATTCATTTTCGCCGGCTTCGCGGATCGTGCGGATTACGTTTTCTTCCAAGCGGGAGGCGATTTTTTTCGCCCAGAGTTTGGAAAATGCGCCGAACGAAAGCCCGGAAAGCGAGTTTTTAGTTAGGTTCCAGATGACGGCGTCCATCGCCGGGGTGGCTCCGCCTAAGAAGAAAATGACCGTATAGTCGGCGGGCAAAGACAATAATTTGCGTAAATTTTCAGTGGCTTCTTTATACAGACCTTCGGTAGAAATGTCTTTGGCGCGGTGGCTGCGTTCAAATTCGGTTTGACACACCGGCGTGTGGCGGATAACGGGGTGCCCTTGACTGGGGCCGCAGGTAAAAGTGGCGCTCGGCATTTTGGATACGTCTAATTTAATGCTCATAATGGATCTCCTTTTACGTCTAATTTTTCTTCCTCTTGATTTTCTTCATTTTAGCAAAGTTTTACGGATAAAGCGTTTTTCTTTTTTAGCAAAAGGATCAACACCAGCTTTACGCATTTTTCTCTTGACTCGTTTTTTTTTTGATAAATTTTCTCTATGAATAAAATTTATCAAAAAACCCTTCCGGCGGGAAAAATGCCGGATTTACGCTAATAGAGTTGTTAGTGGTTGTATTAATCATTGGTATTTTAGCAGCGGTGGCGTTGCCGCAATATCAAGTTGCTGTAATGAAAGCGCGCCTCGGGCGGACTATACCGGGTGTAAAAACCATTGCCCAGGCTGCTGAAGCGTATTATATAGCCAATGGCGCTTATCCCGAAGATGATATTACGGTATTGGATATATCGTCTATGTCCGGGTGTCAGTCGGTTGGGAGTGGACAATTGGTCTGTGGGGATGTTAATTACGATATAAACTCCGGTTCCGCTTGGTCGGGTGAAGCGTTTGCCAATTCTAAATTGTTTATCAATGGTAGGGACGTTTTGGTGTATGCCCAGTATTTAGACCATAGTCCTACGACCCCAGGGGAACGGCAGTGCTGGGCATATGACGATTCGACCTTAGCACATCAAGTATGCAAAAGTCTGGGCGGCGTGTTAAAACCGGAAAACAACACCCGCTATAAATTGCCGTAACGCAATTGTTTTTGTATTGCAAGCCCCCCGAAAAAGGGGGCTTTCTTTTGCGGTATTTGGTAAAATATATAGGAAGATTTATTTTTATATAGGAGACTTTATGAGCTGCGAAAAATGCACCCCTGAAGTGATGAATATGTGCTGCGTTTGCAAAGGCGCTAAGCACGATCCGGCCCCGATTCCTGAAGAAGGTAAATGGGTCAAAGCCAAACAAATTACCGATATCAGCGGTCTTAC
>CALVFE010000067.1 GCA_944326765.1 uncultured Elusimicrobiales bacterium
CGGAAAAATTCAAATACGCCCATATTGTCAAACTCGTATTCTTTGACGAATTTTTTGAGTTCGTTAAAATCTTTTTTCGTTTCTCCGGGAAATCCCACAATAAAATTGGTGCGCAGCGAGATATCCGGCACTTCGGTTTTCAGCATATCCAGCGTACGGCGGATTTGGGCGGCGTCGCAATGGCGGTTCATACGGGCAAGTATAGGGTCTGCTATATGCTGGAGGGGAATATCAATATAATGGAAAATTTTGTCGGTACTGGCCATTAGGCGCGCAATTTCTTTGGTAACGCGGTGCGGGTATCCGTACATAATGCGCAGACGGCCTAGTCCGTTTAGTTTTAACAATTTTTCCAATAGCTCTAATAGTTGCGGTTTCCCATACAGATCCATTCCATAGGAAGTGGTATCTTGGGCGATCAGGGAGATTTCTTTGACCCCGTTTTCAATCATCAGTTTTGCTTCCTGCAGAACTTCCTTCATCGGCTTGGAGCGGTATTTTCCGCGGATAAACGGAATCGTGCAATAGGCGCAGCGGTTGTTGCAGCCGTCGGCCACTTTCAGATAAGCTGTGTGGGGGGCGGTCAGGCTCATCTTATATTCGGGAATCCAAAGCTTTTGGGGAAGCGGTTCCAAAATACTGCCGCGGCGTTTGAGGGTGTTTTCTACCGTTTCTTGGGCGGCAATAGAAAAAACCGTATCCAGTTCCGGAAATTCTTTGGACACCTGTTCTTTAAACCGTTCCACCAAGCAGCCCGTTACGGCTACTTTTTTGACGAGTCCTTTCTTTTTTAAATCCAGAGCGCAGCGGATTTCTTCTTTAGCTTCCTTGACCGCCGAGGCGATAAAACCGCAGGTATTGATGATGATTTCGTCGGCTTTGGTGGGATCAAAAACCATTTTATGCCCTTTGGCCAAAAGCCGGGCGGAAAATTCTTCGCTGTTTGTTAAATTTTTGGGGCAGCCCAAGCTGATTACATAAAATTTCATAATATGTTCTCCTGGCGGGATAAATCGTTAAATGGCTACGTCTTCCCGTTCCACCGGTTTTTCTTCCTGTTCGTCGTTATCGTCCTCATCGGTGCCCAAAATCGCCATTCCAAAGGTTACCACTCCAATACGGCCGATGAGCATCGTAACAATAATAATTAATTTTCCCAGAACGGAAAGTTCCATCGTAATACCCGTAGAGAGCCCCGCCGTTCCCAAGGCGGAGGCGGATTCAAAGGCTAATTCCAGGAAAGGCAGGTCTTCCGTCCACGTTAACAGGAAGATACTGATAAATAACGAAACAATATAAATCATCAGCGTAGAAGTGGCGGCATACAAGCGCACCAGCGGGATCCGTTTGCCTAAAAATTCTACTCGATTGTTGAGCCGCAGGCGGTTATAAGTGATGGCCAATACGCTGGCAAAGGCTGTGGTTTTGATCCCGCCGGCCGTTCCGGACGGCGATCCTCCAATACACATTAGCAAAATTAAAATCAGCAGGGAACAGGTGGATAACTGCCCGATATTGATGGTGTTGTATCCAGCGGTGGTCATGGCGGTGGTAGCTTGGAAGAAGGCTTCCAGCAAGGTAATGCTCGGAGAAGTTATAAATAAGGTAAACGTACCAAAGGCAACTAAACAGATTGTAATGACGATAATAATTTTGGTCGTATAAGTGATTTCTTTGGTTTTGCGGCGGATAAAATTAAATAGGTCGGTTACTACGATAAACCCGACGGCTCCCGCCAGCGAGAGCGCCGAAATAACGATATTGATCGTTTTGCTGTCGGCAAAATTTTCCAGTCCGT
Organism: uncultured Elusimicrobiales bacterium; assembly: GCA_944326765.1. Classification (GTDB taxonomy): domain Bacteria; phylum Elusimicrobiota; class Elusimicrobia; order Elusimicrobiales; family Elusimicrobiaceae; genus Avelusimicrobium. The sequence continues at coordinate 1,799 of CALVFE010000067.1, forward strand.
TATTCCACAGTGAAAAACCGGCCGTACAAAAAGCCGATACGCTGTGAAAAATGCTGTACCAGGCGGCGTCAAATATTCCATAATTATGATGCCGGAAATAATTGAATAAAAATACCGTGCCAATACTCTCGGCGATGATCGTAAATACGATGGCTGCCCAAAGAAAGTCGGACAATTTTAGCGTATTGGGCAAGGAAATTTCGGCGGACAAAGCTTCCTGCTGGCTTTTGCGCAGCCGATGCCGTTGGGAAAAGGATAAAAACACAAAAGAGGAGAACGTCATATATCCCACCCCGCCGATCTGGATCAGCAGCAAGACTACGAGTTTTCCCAAAAAAGTATATGATTCGGCAAAGTTTACGCTGTTTAATCCCGTAGTGGAAACGGCAGAGGCGGAGGTAAATAAATTGTCAATAAAGGAAACATTTGTTGTGTTCATAAACGGCAAAGAGAGTAAAATCCACCCCAATAAAGTATAGGACAGAACGGCCTGCGCAATGTTTTGGTGGGGGGTAAGCCGCAAGAGGAAAACAGCGTATTTTTTTAAAGAGATTTTAATAAATTCTTTTGTTCGGGTATATGCTTCCCGCCAGTTAATGGGTTCCATACTTCCATTATAGTAAATAAGCTTTGGAAACAAAAAAGTTTAAATGTAAATAAATTTTTCTGCTACTACAGCTGCTGGCACCAATCCGCATATTTCTTTCGTTTGGGTCCCTTCTGTTGCGTTTGTTATATAACCAAAAAGCCCGCCTTTTACGGGGATTAATGCTCAAACAAGAGAAAAAATTCCCCATTTTCAGACGAAAAAAGAGCGCCGCTAGGCGCTCTTCTAAATGCTCCCCGAGTAGGATTTTTTGTCAGACGGTATGCTGACATTTATGCTGACATTTTATTTTATTGCAGGTAGCTTTTTGACGGCGGAGGCTAAATCCTGCGGGGCTAAATGTGCATAGATTTCCGTCATGGTGATAGACGAGTGCCCCAGCAATTTGCTGACGCGGTACAAGTCCACCCCGTTTTGCACCAGGTGGCTGGCAAACGTGTGGCGGAGTTTATGCAGGCCGCATTTGAACGGCAAGTCTGCCGTTGCTTTGGAATAATAGGCAGTTAAAAAATCCTTACTGTTGCGCTTTTTAGGATCGCCGACATTTATCACATACGGACTTTTCCCTTTGGGCGTGGCCTGTAAGGCTTTTGCTAAATCCGCCGAAATGGGAACGTAGCGGTGTTTTTCTGTTTTGTTGGGGGCTATGTAGAGTTGGTTATTTGCGAAGTCTACATCTGCCCATTTTAAGGAAGCAATTTCACCGCGGCGCAGGCCAGCCCTGCACCCCAGCAACACAACCAGCTGCCAATCTGCATTAAAAACACTCAAAATCTGCTTTATTTCAGCGGGCGTATGAAATTCCACATGGCCTTTATTTTCTTTGAATTTAGATACTTTGCGCCAGTTTTGTGGGGGAATTAAGTCCCAAAATTCGGCCTGGCGCATAGCGGTTTTTAGGGCGCGGATATTGCGGTTAATACCGGCGGCGGTTTTGGAGGAATCCCTTTGTTTGGATTTTAAGTCAACGGCTAGCGCGTCCAGCTGGGCGGGGGTAATATCCGACAGGAAAGAAATCTTCATAAAAGCTTGGAGCTTTTTTAAGGCGTATTCAAAGGTTTGGGCTGTTTTCTTGCTACGGCTGGCGGCCAAAAAAGACCGATAACGCACTAAAAAGCCTTCCCAGGAAACTTTGCCGGAGTCGCGTACTTTTTTGTTGTCTATAATGTCGGCCGCTTTTAGGGTGGCTACCGATTTGTTGGCCGTGCGCAGGGAACGGCGCACCCGTTTGCCGGAAGGGTCCGTATAGGAAATATACTTGATGCCGGTGCGTTTGTCCGTATAGATGTGCATTGTTGGAATATATCCTAAGAAAAATCAATTTGC
>CALVFE010000068.1 GCA_944326765.1 uncultured Elusimicrobiales bacterium
TCGGCGGCGGAGCGTTTTTTGAGTTCCATTCCGCTCATACCCGGCCCGTCCATAGAAAACCCGATGACGGCCACTTTTTTCCCGTTCCAGTCAAAAATTTTATAAGGAGAAATTTCTTTGCCGGGGATTTGCAGGCCTTCTACGTTTACGGAAATCACTTCGCCGTTGAATCCGCCCAACATTTGGCCTAACGTTTCAGCGCCGAAATCGCTGTCGTGGTTGCCGATGGTCAGCGCGGCATATCCCTGCCCCCGTACGTTTTTAGGGGTTTTCCCGGCGGCGTTCATCAGTTCAATGGAATAACGGCCGTCGGAGGCGTTGGCTTCTTTATTGCCGCTGGAAAAATCGCCCGAGTCCAACAGCACAAACGGCTCGGTCTCTTTCAAAAGGACATTTTCCAAGACGGCAAATCCGCCGGTCGGCTGGCCGGATTTATCGGCACGCGAAAAATAATAGCCGTGAATATCGCTGGTGTGATAGACTGCCAGTTTTTCCGCGAAAAGCGGCTGCCCTAGCAATAAAGCGGTTAATGGCAGTACCCAGAGCAGAACTCTTTTATGAAAACGCATTACACCCTCCTTTTAGGATCTTTTGTACAGTCTAGCAAAAAAACCCCTGCCGGAGCAGGGGTTTTTAAAAAGGCTTGCGCCAGTTAGATGCTCATTACGTAAAGCATATTGGTCGTTCCGGCTTTTCCGAAAGGGATACCGGCGGTTACCACGACGTTGTCCCCTTCTTTGGCGAGTTTCTGGTCCAGTACCGCTTTCTTGGTTTCGGCGGTCATATCGTCAAAGTTTTTGAGGTTTTCAATGACAATCGGGGTAACGCCCCAGACCACAGCCAGCTGACGGGCAGTGGTGATATTGGGGGTTAGCGCCAAGATCGGCAGACCGCCGGCGCGTTGCTGGGAAGCGCGCAAGGTGGTAGAGCCGGAATCCGTGAACGTTACGATGACGTTAGCGGTATCCATATTGGTGGCTACAAGGCCGGCCGCAGAGGTGATAGCCCCTTCTTTGGTGGAGTCGTTTTTGCGCTCCAAGGTGGACAGACCTTTGCGGTAGCGGTGGTCTTTTTCCACGGTTTCAATGATGCGGCGCATCGTGGCGACGGCTTCGTACGGATGATCGCCCTGAGCGGTTTCGGCGGAGAGCATAACGGCGTCTACTCCGTCGTAAACGGCGGTGGCTACGTCGGAAGCTTCGGCGCGGGTCGGCATAATGTTGTGGATCATAGATTCCAACATCTGCGTGGCGACGATAACCGGTTTACCCGCTTTGCGGCATCCGGAAACGATTTTTTTCTGCAATACCGGCACGAGTTCGGGGCTGGTTTCTACGCCCAGGTCACCGCGGGCCACCATAATCACGTCGGTCAAATCAATGATTTCGCGCAAATGTTCAATGGCGGACGGTTTTTCAATCTTGGCGATGATGTGCGCTTTGGATTTCATCAAGCTGCGCAGTTCAATGATGTCTTCGGGTTCTTGTACGAAGGACAGGCCGATAAAGTCCGCGCCCAACATTTCGGCGATTTTCAGATCTTCTTTATCTTTGGCGGTCAGCGCGGAGAGCGGCAGTTTTACGCCGGGCACGTTGACGCCTTTTTTGTTGGAAAGTTCGCCGCCGGCGATGACCGTGCAGTCAGCCGTATCGGCGGTGTGGGCATCTACGCGCAGGCGGACGACGCCGTCGTTAAGCAAGAGTTCCAACCCTACTTTCATAGCGGCAAAAATTTCTTTATGCGGCAGGCAAACGCGGGTTTGGTCGCCCGGTTCCGGGTTCATATCCAAGCGGAATTTGTCGCCTTGTTTTAAGGTAATGCGGTAATCTTTAAAAGTACCGATGCGGAGCTTCGGGCCTTGCAAGTCAAATAAAATGCCCAGGGTGCAGTTGTATTTCTTTTCCATTTTGCGGATGTTGGTTACTCTTTCCTGATATTCAGGCAAAGAACCGTGGCTGCAGTTGCAGCGGAACACGGATACCCCGGCTAAAACTAATTGTTCAATTGCTTTTTCATTGCTGGTGTCGGGACCGATGGTCGCGACGATTTTACAAAAGTCAGTGTTCTTCGGCATAATGTCTTTATTCTTCCTCAATCATCACATCTAAAGTAAGGGGATTTAAATACTTTTTCCCCTTCTGATATATATTTTATTATTTTTAGAGAGGCTTGTCATCGGGTTGAGGCCGGCACAAGCAATTTTAGGGGTGGGGTTGCGGCGTCTGTTGCAAATTGAAAACCCCCTTCAAATCCGCTACAATATACCCATGAATACAAATGCTGACTTAGCCCCCAAAAAAGATTATTATGCTCCCATGCATACGGCGGAACATATTTTGAACCAAACGATGGTAAGGGTGTTCGGCTGTAACCGGAGCAAAACCAACCATATTGAAAAAAATAAGTCCAAATGCGATTATTTTTTGCCGTCTGCGCCCACCGAAGAACAACTGCGGGAAGTGGAAGCTTTGGTAAACGACGTTATCGCCAGCCGTTTGCCGGTTACGGCCGAGGAACTGCCGCGCGAAGTAGCGGAAAAAAGTGTGGATTTGTCTTCCCTTCCGGAAGAGGCCGGTGAAACCGTACGTTTGGTGCGCGTGGGCGGGTATGATGTGTGCCCATGTATCGGAAAACATGTATCCAATACGAGTGAAATCGGGCGTTTTAAACTGTTTAGCTGGGATTATCAGAACGGGCGGCTTCGCATTCGCTTTAAATTGGAACAATGAGGAAGCCGTAGTATGAAACGCTCCATTAAAAGTTTTCTTGTTTCCGCTTCGTTATGTTTGTTTGCCTTGGCGGGGCAGGCCGAAGGAGTGAAACGCGGCTGGGAGGTGGATTTGTCCCAACTCTCCTTTGATTTCAATTCTACCGAAGTCAAAAATGCAGCGGCCTATCAGGATTTCCCGGAAGCGCGTTTAAACGCCGATTCGCAAACCGTCATTCGCGGGCTTTTAAACACCTCCGCCGATTATTACGCCAAGCATTATGTGTGGAGTAATGAACTCGTACTGGATTATGGCCGCACCAAAATACGCCCGGTACAGGGGCAAACGCTTACCAACGAAAATGCCGATCAGGTTCTTTTTACCACCGGATACACCCAGCGTATCTGGAATATCCCCGACTTTTTAGGCGGTTTTGAATTAGGCCCGTTTTTGAATATGGGGTATGAAACCGAGTTTACCAAACCGGCCGACGCGCCCCGTAAAAAAATTCTGCGCGCCACCGGCGGCGTTAAACTGTTTGAAGGAACTTATTTAAAAAGTTTGTTTGCCGCCGTGGTGGCGGAGCGGGATTATACCTATTCGCCGGCTTCCAATAAATTGGCTTGGGAAACGGGTTTTAAAATCGAACAGCCTTTGCGTGAAGGCGTAACGGCTAAATATGAGGTGTTTTTCCGGGATTATTTAGACGAATCGGAAAAAAATGAAACCGATTTGGATTATGAATTTTCGGCCGATGCGCGGCTGGAAGTGCAATTATATAAGAACCTGTATTTAGCGCCGTTTGTCAGTTTTTACACGGCGCAGGCCAAGTATTTCGGAAAACGGGGCGAAAACTTATATATCGGCGTTTCGCTTTCCTTTAGCCATTTGTTTAAAGCAGCAAAAGAAGTAGTCGAATAAAAACCCGCATTGAAGCGGGTTTTTTAT
>CALVFE010000069.1 GCA_944326765.1 uncultured Elusimicrobiales bacterium
TCCGCGGGACGTAAAAAAGAATTTAAAGATGTGCTTGGCGCTCTGCCTTCGTCTTTAAACTTCCGCTTTATCAATATAGGTCCTTCTGCCGGAGCAAATGCTTACAAATCCTGCGAGTCTTATCCCGTTGATGCGGTGGATTTGCGCGTACGGGCCACTTTGTTTTCCCAGGGGAGCGGCGGGCATGCCGTACAAACCGGACGGGCTTCTTTTACGTTTGAATTAAAACCGGATAACACGGGATTGACACCCCCGAGCGGCGTTACCTCTGTGTTGGGCCGTTCCTCCCTGACCATTGCCCTGCATGAGGCGGGCCATACATTGGGCCTGGGGGACCTTTATACGGGGGAAAACGCAAAAAACAGCGGGATTTATTCCCTGGCGCAATTTTATGATCCCGTTTCCATACCTTCCGTCATGAACCGGTGTGAAGACCTGACCTGCGCCGATGCGGACGGGCTGATTAATCTGATGGATTTTTATGCTTCCTCCGCCTCCGAGCGCAGTAAAGAGGGGTGGCTGTCTCTGTGCCCGCAGTACGGCAATATTTTATACGCAAAAGGCCTGCCCGTAAAGTTATCTCCCCCGGAAGTACAACAGCAGCAGGAATTTGTAAAACAGGGCAGAAAAGGCCCCAATCCGCTGGCCGGGCAGATAAACCGTGCCCGCCGGCAGGCCGAGCAGTATACCCAAAATCGTGACGAGGAACTCCGCCTGCAACAGCAGAGCCAGCAGGAAGTGGCCGACAGCCTGCGCCAGGCCATGGGACATACGGCAGCTGTGGAACGCCCTGCCCACCGCAAAAAAATCTGTGCTTTGTGCGAGCGGGAAATTGAGCCCTGGGACGTAACCATACTGAAATATCCTGACGGAAGCCGCTTATATGTGCATGACGCCTGTAATGCCAAACGCAAGGCCGGCGCGGAAATACCGGCGGCCAACAGGCAAAAATATGCCGTAAAAGCTCCCTAATCTCCACGGTCCAAGGCAGAAATTATAAGCCCCCGTCCAAAACGGGGGCTATTTTTCTTCTGGAAAAATTTCCTCTGTTAAGAAATCGCGTTTTGGGCCCAGGCCTTCACACGTTCCTGCTCTTTTTCCACTTCCGCCCCTTTGACAGCCAGCGCCGGGCCGAAAGAGGCCCCCCGGCAAATGCGCTTTAAATCCCGCTCACTGTTGCCTAAACCGCTGCCTTCGTGCGTCATAACGGTCATTACTTTTTTACCGCTCCAGTCCAGCCGCTCCAGTAAGGAAAATACCGGCATGGGAAAAGTCCCCCACCAGCAGGGTCCGCAGACAAAGATATTTTCATAGCCGTCCATATGATCTAAATATTTTTTCAATGCGGGGCGGGCGTCCTGCTCCAGTTCGTCCTTGGCCTGTTCTATGCAGGCTTTATAAGCGGGAGCATAAGGTTTGACGGTGTCTACCTCAAACAAATCCCCTCCCACGGCCTGGGCAATATATTCGGCCACGCGTTCGGTATTTCCTTTGGACAGGGGCACAATGGCTCCGTTGACATAGTTTTCCCCTTTGCGGGAATAATAAATAATCAGGTTTTTAGACATTTTCCCCCTCCGCGGATATTTTCTTAAATTATACTGATTTTTATCTGTTTAAAACACTTTAATTGTATAGATGCTCTTCCCTTTTGCTGCAGAGCAGTGGACTTTTTCGCAGCTTCAGAATAGATATTAATGACTTAAAGTCATTGACTTTAAGTCAATTATTTATTAAACTATATACAGACAATGGAGAAAGGTATGACAAATAGACAAAACGCCGCACTGCAAACCAAGCGCAAACTTATTGCCGCCGCCCTGGAACTGATTAAACGCAACGGATTCAACGCCATTAACGTAGAAGATATTACCCGGGAAGCCGGAGTAGCCAAGGGGACGTTTTATACTTATTTTAAACGCAAAGAGGACATCGTGCTGGAAATCAGCCGTGCGCCTTTTGCGGAAATTGGCGACGAACTGGAAGCTATGCGCGCTCTGCCGCTGGTTGAAAAACTCACCCATTATGTCCGCCGTTTTATGCAATGCGTGCAATTCTGCGGCATACACATCTGCCGCCAATGGACGCGCGACGTGCTGGACCCGAACGAAGTGCCGGAAAATAAAGATGCCCAAAAATGGCAGTATGACGTGGATATGCTTCAAAACATTTTAAAAAATGCCGTTCAAAACGGCGAATTGAAAAAAAATACACCCATAGATTTATTCGCGCACATATTAATTTGCCAAATGTACGGCATGATGACCAGCTGGTGTATGTCCGACGGAAAGTTTGATCCGCTGGACTGGACAGAGAAATTTTGCGCGGCGCAGCTGCCGGCCTTGTTCGGGCCGTATCTTACGGCGAAAAACTAATTTGAAATTTTAAAAAAGGAGTAAATTATGCAAACAGTAAAATTAAACAACGGCGTGGAAATGCCGATTTTGGGTTTTGGGGTTTATCAAGTCCCCGATCATAAGGAATGCGAAAAAGCCGTCCTGGAAGCCCTGGATACGGGATACCGCTTGTTGGATACAGCACAGGCTTATTTTAACGAAGAAGCCGTCGGCAGTGCAATAAAAAAAAGCGGCATTGCCCGCAAGGATATTTTCCTGGTGACCAAAATTTGGATTTCCAATGCCGGCTATGAAAAGGCCAAAAAATCCATTGAAGAGTCTTTAAACAAACTGCAAACCGATTATGTGGATTTACTGCTGATTCACCAGCCGTTTAATGACTATTACGGCGCTTACCGCGCTATGGAAGAAGCCTACAAAGCCGGCAAAACGCGCGCCATCGGCGTGAGCAATTTTTATCCGGACCGTTTTATTGACCTTTCCCACTTCTGCGAAGTGCAGCCCGCCGTCAACCAGGTGGAAACCCATGTGTTCCAGCAGCAGAAAGTGGCGCGGGAAATTATGAAAAAATACCATACGCAGATTATGTCCTGGGGGCCTTTTGCCGAAGGGCGGAATAATTATTTTCAGAATGAAACGCTCAAAGAAATCGGCGCCAAATACGGCAAAAGCGTGGCCCAGACGGCCCTGCGCTTTCTGACGCAGGAAGGCGTGGTGGTGATTCCCAAATCCACACATAAAGAACGCATGGAGGAAAACTTTCATATCTTTGATTTTGAACTCTCCGAAGAGGATATGAATAAAATCCGCGCGCTGGATACGGGTAAAAGTTTGTTCTTCTC
>CALVFE010000070.1 GCA_944326765.1 uncultured Elusimicrobiales bacterium
AGAGGCTGGAATGAGACTGATAATAATTCCGACGAGGCCACACCCGTTCCCATTCCGAACACGGCAGTTAAGCTCGTAAGGGTCGATGGTATTGGCGCCCAATTCGGCGCTGAGAGAGTAGATCGTTGTCGGTCTCATCCCAGCCTTTTGACAGAAGATTTAAACCCCGCCTAACAGCGGGGTTTTTTGTTGCCTTTTAAAGTTTTTCTTTTGTATTTTATTTTTTTCTAGAAGGGATTTTTTTGATACACTGATAAAAAGTTCCTGTAGATTGATAAAACTGGAACTGCATTTTTTCTTTCTATTTATAAAACATTTTGTTGAAAGGATTCTGCGCCTCAAGAGAGGGGAATTGCCTTATTTTGATATGTTTGTTTTTGGGGCGTAGAATCTTATTATAGTGCGAATTAACTCAAGTAAAAGGAGTATATATGCGGTTAGAGTTTGTGCTGGCTTCGTTTGCGTTGGCTTTGCTGCCGGGACCGGATATTTTATTTGTATTGACGCAAAGCATCAGCCGTGGTTTTAAAGCCGCTTTTTCAGTCAGTTTAGGATTAGTCAGCGGGTTGTTTGTTCATACGGCGGCAGTGGCTTTGGGGGTGGCGGCTTTAGTGGCGGCTTCCCCGGTGTTGTTAAAAATTTTGCAGTATTTGGGGGCAGCTTATTTGGCCTGGTTGGGTATTTGCGCCGTGCGATCGGTTCAGCAATCTTCCTCGGAAGAGACGTCGAAAACGGTAAAAGAAGAAATTTCCTGTTTCCAGTTTTACAGGAGGGGAATTATTATGAATTTACTCAATCCCAAAGTGATTTTATTCTTTTTGTCTTTTTTCCCGGGATTTATTCCTTCCGATTCTTCTCATATTGGAATAAGTGTTTTGGGGCTGGGAACTATTTTTGCAGGAATTACATTAATTGTTTTTTCCACCGTTTCTTTATTAGGAGGGTGGCTGAACCGGCAATTTGATATCGCTCGTTTTTCTGCCGGGCGTACTTTTGCGTGGATTACCGCAGTTATTTTTTGGATAATTGGCGGTTGGATTGCTTGGGGATAGTTGCAAAATAGATTGCAGAGGAAAAATATGTATAAACAAATACGCGTATTGCTGTTTATTTTATCAATTGGTTTATGCGGGTGTTTATCTGCCGGGCAGGTCGTGTCTGGTAACCCTGCAGCGCCGGATTATTCGCAGGCTGGTTCGTGGGCTTTTTTGCCGGTGGGAATTTCCGACAAGCCGGTGGACGTGTTTTATGTATATCCCACTATTTTTGGCGGAGCCGGCCCCGAAAAAATGGATATTGCTTCGGAAGAATTACGGCATAAAGCCGATGTGCAAATTCGTATTAATTCGGGCGTATTTACCGATGTTGCGAACTTGTACGCACCCTATTACCGGCAGGCTTCTATTGAAGTGGTTTGGTTAGACGAGGCGGAATCCCGTTTGTTATTGGAGGAGGGGTTTGAAGACGTGGTTCGTGCATTTGAGTATTATATGGCACATCTGAATCAAGGACGTCCTTTTATTTTGGCGGGATTTAGTCAAGGGTCGATGGCCTTATTGAACTTAATGGAACAGAAATTTGACAATCCCCAATGGCAAAAACAATTCGTAGCGGCTTATTTGATTGGATATTCGGTTACGGAAGAAGATTTGCAAAAATATCCTTGGCTGCAGATGGCGCAAGGAGAAACCGATACCGGGGTAATTATTTCCTATAACACCCAGCTGCCGGGATATGGTTATTCTTATGTGCTAAAGGAAGGATCCCGCGGAATCAATCCGGTAAACTGGAAGACGGATTTCTCCGTGGCTCCGGCCACGGCCCATAAAGGGGCGGTTATTTTTGATGCGGTAACCGGAGAGCGGCTGGAGGAGATCCCGCATCTTTCTGATGTTTGGAGAGAGAAAGGAACCGGTGCGTTGGCGGTAAAGGTAGATGCTAAGAAATATAATGCCAGTCAAGCGGTTTTTGCGCCGGGCGTATTGCACATGTATGACTATATGTTTTTCTATAACAACTTAAAAGAAAATGTACAAAAACGCGTGGAAGCAGCGCAGACGGTTACAGGGAATAGAAAATGAGAAGATATGTCTGGGGAATAGCGGGGGTAATCGGCGGATTGTTGTTAAGCGGTTGCTTGAGCGGGGAAGGAAAAGTCGTTTTTGGCGGGCAAGCGTATTATTTGCAGTACAGTGCCGGTAATTCGGAAGAATGGCTGAATGAATATTTGCCCAAAGGATCCGATTTCGCTTCTTATCAGACCATGTTTGCCGTACGTTCTTATGATTCCTTGCAAGTCACCCCGCAGGAAGCGGGTTCTTCCGTGATTTATAAGTTATTGGAGGATTATCCGGGCAGTGAGTATGGCTTTTTTCCGGGCGAAAATGGCGATGCCGGACTGCATTTTGTTATAGTTCAGCCGACGGTTGCGGAATTTAATTTATTTCGCTTTACGACTCAAAACGGACATCCGTACGCGATGCAGTTTGTTTACCGGGAACCTCTTGCCGGAACCGATGCGCAAAGGGGGCGCCAAAAACTCGTTGAGACCGTCAATAAAAATCTGACTCCGTGGACGGTGGAAATGATGTCCCGTCCGGTGCCGGCAATCATTCGGACACCTTAGTTTTGTTTAAAAAATCACTAAAATTTACTTGGCTTGCCAAGCGGATTTTGGTATAATAAACATAAGAGCTGCGGATAAAACGTTTGCAAAAAAGATTGCAATAGGCGGCTTTTATTGATAAAATAAAATAGAAGTACTTAACCCGATTTGAACGAGAACCATAACTCCTCCGACGGTAAAACGAAGGGAAAGGGGTTTGTGGCTGTCGTTTTCTCTGCTTAAAAAATAAAAAATAAGCAAGAAAATGCAGCGGTTTTCGTTTTAAAACAGGCAAGAAAATGAACCTGACAAAAGACCAAAAGAAACAAAAGTCGCAAGACTTGGCTTCTGAAATTACTGCCAGCGGCACCTTGTTCTTCACGGCCTATCAAGGCTTGAAGTTCGTGGATATGGCCGAACTGCGCGCGCAGTTGGCGCCCACCGGAGCG
>CALVFE010000071.1 GCA_944326765.1 uncultured Elusimicrobiales bacterium
CCCCAATCCTCGTGATGATCCCGACGGGCGTACGTAGCAATCGCTTCCTTTACCGTCAACGGTGCATCGGTTTCGCGGCTGCGGTAGTAAGCATCGCGGATCATCCACAGCATCTGCCAATCCTCATACGAAAACCCGTTTTCTTTAGCAAACAGCCATTGTTGTTCCAGCGTAACGTCCGCACGTACCAGCGGAATTTGATGTTTGCCGGAAAGAGCAGCGGTATAACTATCCTCCGCTTCCGTACAAGCGCCGCCAAACGGCTCGCCCGGTTCTCTTTCTACCAAAGCCACCTGTGGGGCATACACGTCAAACGCATATTGCACGGACGGCAGAGACTCCGCCCCATGCTGCGCCGCCAACACCACCAATTTTTTGTTCCCTTTCTGATATACGGCTAAATACGGCGGGGTCGGAAACTGTTCATATAATTCAGAATGTTTCTCACGTCTCTGATTGACGGCGGAAAAATCCGCCGTAAACGGTTGGGCAAAAAGCGGCATTCCTAAAACTGCCAAAAACATCCAGCACAAGAATTTTTTCATATTCTTCTCCGTCAAATATTTTCTTTATTATAGCAAGAATTTTTTGATTCCTCCCCCTATCCTTTTTTGCTACACTATACCGTATGAAAATCAAACTCAAACAACCTGCTTCTTTTCAAAACCTGCTGCCTTTTATCCTGTCCGTGGGGTTTCTGTTTTTTTCGTTTTTCTTGCTTCAAACGGGCGAGGGCCTTTCCTTCGGAAAATTTTGGCACGTTATGCTTTCGCGCGCCCGCGAGCAAGAGTTTTTTATTTATCTGTTGCTGTTAATTCTTCCCTGGTTGGTTTTAATTGTCGTTGCACTTACCGTCTATAATCTGTTCCGGCGTTATTTTTTAAACCGTTCCGCCAATCCTTTTGTAGGGCTGTCGTTTGGGTCCAGCGGCGTCTTGCTGGAAAAGAAAAACGCCCGCGGCAATGTGTTTCTGCCTTATTCGGACACGGATCTTTCCATTGAGGTACTAACTGCTATTCAATATGACAAGTATGGGAATGCCCACTGGGCGTTCGGCGGCTTTAAATTATCCTTTTCCCAGCAAGGGAATACTTTTTCCGCCTTTCATCAAGGCGGGCTTGCGTTTCTGCAAACAATACTGGATGAGGGCAAAAAATTCAAATCCTGCTCGGCACACGCCCACCCCTTAACTTCCCGGAAAACCCCCGATGAGCAAGAACAGAAATTTATTCTTTTTTTAGAGGAACAATTTGAAAACCACCGCCGCTACGGCTTAATAATACAGGATTTTCCCCAAAAGCGCTGGATGTTATTAGTCGCAGGGATTATCCATATTCTAACGGCAGGGATCCTCCTCGGCATTTGCTTGTGCGTCTTGCCCCGCCTAAACGCGCACCCCGTATTTTACGTTGTGACGGGCTTCTTTGCAGTTACAACCATACTCCTGGGCGGATATTTTCTAAAAAAGTACTGGGCGGGACTGGCCGTAGAAAAACAACTTCAAATGCTAAAAAAAAGCATCGGCATAGAACCCGGAAAACGCCTATGACTTCCGACCTCTATAAAAACATCGCTCCCAACGCTACTCCCGAAACCGTGTGGCAAGGCAAATGTTACCTGGCACAGCGGCTGGCGGTTTTCTTGCGCCGAAAATAATCCCCGCTTTCGGCCGTCTTTCGGCTCGCTTCGGCGCAAAGACTTCTAACCCTTTTTTATATAACCCTTTTTTTATTGCTTTCGGCAGGTTACATTTAGGCGCAATTTATTATAATATAGGAAGGAAAATGCCATTTCCGCGCAGGGCGCGGTAGATAGGGAGGGGGATATGGATATCACAACGCTTAATAAACAAGTACAGCAGGAAAGCATTTTTTTACAGGATTTAAAACGCGAAGTGGGCAAGGTCATCGTGGGACAGGAAGCGCTGGTAGAAAAAATGCTGGTCGCTTTGCTGGCCGACGGACATATTTTAATTGAAGGCGTGCCCGGCTTAGCTAAAACGTTGGCCGTCAAAACACTGGCGCAAGCCATTCACGCCCAGTTTCAGCGCATTCAGTTTACGCCCGATTTACTCCCTGCCGACATCACAGGTACGCTCATTTTCAATCCCAAAGACGGGCTGTTCTATCCAAAACGCGGGCCGGTATTTTCCAACTTTGTGTTGGCGGACGAAATCAACCGCTCTCCCGCCAAAGTGCAAAGCGCGCTCTTGGAAGCCATGCAGGAACGCCAGGTAACCATTGGCGAACAAACCTATAAACTTCCCTCTCCGTTTATGGTAATGGCCACGCAAAACCCGGTGGAACAGGAAGGAACTTATCCGCTGCCGGAGGCGCAGGTTGACCGGTTTATGCTTAAGGTATTGGTTACATATCCTACCAAAGAAGAAGAAAAGATGATTTTAGAGCGCATGGCCTCTCACCAAGCGATAGAAATCAACACCAACGTAACGCCGGAAATGATTTTAAAAGCCCGCACGGTAACGGACGGCATCTATGTAGATGAAAAAATCAAAAATTATATTGTGGACTTGGTGTTCGCCACGCGCGATCCGAAAGCCGCCGGCTTGGAAAAACTGTCCTCGTTTATTGCCTATGGCGCCAGCCCGCGCGCAACCATTTTCTTAACACAAGCCGCCAAAGCATATGCTTTCTTAAACGGCCGCGGGTATGTAACGCCGGAAGATATCAAAGCCGTCGGCTTAGACGTGCTGCGCCACCGCGTATTGCTGTCGTATGAAGCCGAGGCGGAAAATATTTCTTCCGATCAAATCGTGAAACAAATTTTTGATGCGGTGGACGTACCGTAGTTCCGACTGGGGGTAAACCGTGGATACCGCGGAAATTTTAAAAAAAGTACGCCAAATTGAAATCCAGACGAACAAATTGGTGTCGGAAACGTTCGCCGGAGAGTATTTGAGCAC
>CALVFE010000072.1 GCA_944326765.1 uncultured Elusimicrobiales bacterium
AAATATACTTCCTTTTCCTCAAGCCAGGGAAGAGGGGTCTCCTATAAACCGCCGGTCTTCGCACCCGGCGGTTTTTTATGGGAAGGTATATCGTTGTAGGCAAGCCCTGCAACAGAGGGGCGAAATAATAGGGGTTCTTGCTTATAAGTTGTTTTTTTTGATAAATTTTGATTATGAAACACATTTATCAAAAATCTTTTTCGGCGGATAAAAACGCCGGTTTTACGCTTATAGAACTGTTAGTAGTGGTATTAATTATCGGCATATTGTCGGCGGTAGCTTTGCCGCAGTATGAACTGGCGGTGGATAAATCCCGCATGATGACGCTGATTCAAATGGCGTCCGGTATTCGTACGGCGCAGGAAGCCTACTATTTGGCCAACGGCAGTTATTCTATTCCGTTAGCCAACTTGGATATTGATTATTCTTCGTCCTGCGAACTTTTGTCCAACGATTCCAGCCAAACGCTTTGTAAAAACGGCCAGCTGGATAATATCCACGGGTCCATACAGCCCGCTTTGGCACAGAACCAAGTGCAGGTAATCTATTGCCCCGGCACGGAGTCTTGTACTTCCAACAGTATTGCTACCGCGCACGTGTTTTTCTCCAATTCTTCCAATCCCAACGCAATTACGTGTGAAGGTAAAACCGACCGCGGCCGCCGGTTGTGTAAAGCGTTGCACTTTTAAAATAACCGCACTTTTTGTCAAAACGCCCCGGTTGAGCCGGGGCGTTTTTTTCATAGGGAATCAGTTCTTTTCCGTGGGGGAAGTGGCATCTGGCAAGTTCGTTTCCTGTTTTGTAGTCGCCAATTGAGGCGCTTCCGGTTGGTCCGCGGGCGCTTGCGCCGGGGCGGTTTCTGCGGCGGGTTCGCGGTAGGTCAGTTCCACTTCGGCAAACACGGCGCCTTTGTTTTCGTTTAGCCAGCGGCGGTGGCTCTTATAGTCGGGGCAGAACTGCGCGACCAGTTGCCAGTATTCCTGCCCGTGGTTCATATGCACCAGGTGGCACAGCTCGTGTACGATTAAATAATCTTGCACCGCCAGCGGCATTTTGACGATGCGGTAGGAATAGTTGATGTTTTTCTTGCCCGAACAGCTGGCCCAGCAGGTGCGCTGGTCTTTAATTACGATATTGTTGTATTCCACGCCGATTTTTTCCGCCCATTCTTTCGTTTTGGCTTTCAGCGTTTCGTTGGCTTTTTCGCGCAGCCACGCGGTGACCAGCGCGGACGGGTCGGAATTTTTAGACTGCAGGTAAATATGGAAAACGGTTCCGTCAAACGCCACGCCTTCTTCCTGGTCGGGCGTTACGTACATACGGGCCTCGTACAAATCCCCGTTGTAAAGCACTTTGTTGCTGTCCGCGGGCGTGTTTTGTTCCGCGTGGTCGTCGGCCGGGGCGTTCGGTTGGCCAAACACTTCCGGCAGCTCTTTTTTGAGCCGTTCGATAAACAATTTTACGTCGCTGATGACGGTTTGCGTATCTGCCATATATACATTGTATAAAAAACGGTCAAATTTTATACAATGGACGTATACTTTTGGAGGCCTTTGTGACCCATACCGATTTACAAAAAACCCCGCTTTGCGCGGCCTGTGAGGCGGCCGGCGGGAAAATGGTGGATTTCCACGGCTGGCTTTTGCCCGTGCAGTTTGCCGGTATTATCGCCGAACATAAAGCCGTGCGCGAAGATGCCGGAATGTTCGACGTGTCCCATATGGGGCAACTCTTTGTAGAAGGCAAGGACGCGTGGCCGTTTTTGCAGTATATTAATTGCAATAACATCAAAAACGAGCCCGGCGCGGGCGTTTATTCCCATATCCTTACCGAAAAAGGCACGATTATCGACGACGCTATTTCGTTCTGCTTAACGCCGGAAAAATTTTTGGTAGTCGTCAACGCCGCCTGCACGGCGGAGGATTTCGCCTGGTTTGAAAAACAGTCTAAAAATTTTGACGTAACCGTCCGCAACGAAAGCGCCCGCTGGGGGATGATTGCCGTCCAGGGCCCGCAGGCCTTGGAACAAGAGGCCAAGCTGTTGCCCAAAGCGCCGGAAGTGGCGCGCTTCCACATTGCAGAAATCGAACTGTTCGGTGCCAAAGGCTATTTGACGCGCACCGGCTACACCGGCGAGGACGGCGTAGAAATTATGTTGCCTTCGGATAAAATTGCCCAACTGTGGGACGCTCTTTTAAAACAAGGCGTTACGCCGTGCGGCTTGGGCGCGCGCGACGTGCTGCGCCTGGAAGCCGGATACCTGCTTAACGGCGCGGACGCGGACCAAACGCGCACGCCGTACGAAGCCGGCTGCGGGTGGGTGGTCAAACTGGCCAAAGAAAATTTTGTAGGGAAGGACGCGCTGGCGGCGCAAAAAGCACAGGGCGTAAAAGAAAAGCTCATCGGCTTTGTGCTCAAAAGCCCCGGCGTGCCGCGTGCCGGCTGCAAAGTATTTGCGGACGGTGCGGAAAAAGGGGTGCTGACCAGCGGTACCTATTCCCCGCTGTTTAAGGGGATTGCCGTCGGATACCTGGCGGCTGAATGGGCCGTGCCCGGCAAAGAAGTGGAAATTGAAATCCACGGCAAGCGGGCTAAGGCCGAGGTCGTCAAACCGCCGTTTTATAAAAACCGAGTTTAACCGAAAGGAGAAAATTATGCATACCGAAGAAAATTGCCGTTTCGCCAAAACGCACGAATGGGCCCATATGGAAGGCGACATTGCCACCGTGGGCATCAGCAACCACGCGCAGGAAGAAATCAGCGATATCGTTTTTGTGGATTTGCCCAAAGTCGGCCAACAGGTAACTGCCGGCCAAAACTGCTGCGTGATTGAATCCGTCAAATCCGCGTCCGAAATTTACGCCCCCGTCAGCGGCGAAGTG
>CALVFE010000073.1 GCA_944326765.1 uncultured Elusimicrobiales bacterium
TCTTTGGTGGGGTTGACGATGTATTGCCCGTCTTTGCGGCCGATGCGTACGGCGGCTACGGGTTCGTTGAACGGAATGGAAGAAATGACCAGCGCGGCGGACGAAGCCAATACGGATAAGACGTCGGCATCGTGTTTATCGTCGCTGGAGATGACCATCGCCGTTACGTTGGTTTCGCAGGCGAAACCTTCCGGGAAAATCGGGCGGATGGTGCGGTCAATAATGCGGGAGGACAGCGTTTCTTTCTTGCTGGCGCGGCCTTCGCGTTTGAAAAAACCGCCGGGGATTTTTCCCGCGGCGTAGGTTCTTTCTTTATAATTGACGGTGAGAGGCGTAAAATCGGAAATGCCCGGTTTTTGCTCTTTGGTGGAAACGGCCGTAGCCAACACCATGGTTTCCCCCATCGTGGCGACTACCGCTCCATCGGACTGTTTGGCGATTAGGCCGGTTTCCAGCTTAATCGTTTGATTGCCGACGGTTACTTCCACATTGTGAATATCAAATTTGTGGTTGAAATTTTGCATTAGAGTTTATTTCCTTAATTTGAGTTCTTGGGTTACTTTTTGGTATTTTTCAAAGTCGGTTCTTTTGAGGTAAGCGAGCAGCCGTTTGCGCTGACCGACCAATTTGTTGAGGCCTCTTTCTCCCGCAAAATCTTTCGGGTTGGCTTTGAGGTGGTTGGAAATATACTGAATGCGTTCCGTAATAAGCGCAATTTGTACGGCGGCGGAGCCGGTGTCGTTGGCGCTGGATTGGAATTTGCTGATGATGTCTTTTCTGTCTTGCATCGAAAGTACCATTGTTTTGTACACTTAGATTGTTTTCTGCCGACCAAGCATTCCTTATCCCAAGGGATACCGAGCCGGAGGCCAATCTTCTCCTATTTTTAGTTTTTATACTTACTTAAAGTACAAATTTATTATACCAAATAAAAAGGATAAAGAACATATCAGCGTTCTTTACCCTTTCAGCTTCTTTATCAGTATAGCAAATTCAAATGCGCTTCGGGCGGAATCTGCGCAAAGGAAGCCGCTGTTTCCCGCGCAAAAAAACGCCCGCCGGAGATTTAGCGGGCGCAGGGTGTTCTTGTAGGAGGTTTAGAAACACACACTTTTAAAAACTGTATCTTAGATGCAGCGCAACATAACGTTCGGTGTTATAGATTTCCAAATCGGATAAGGTGTGGAAATCTCTAAATTCCCGGCTGATCCAGGAAAACTCGCGGTCCAGGCGCTGCTTTTTGATCAGCTGGGTGGCTAGGGTTTCCTGTAACACTATTTTCATACAGCGCCTCCTTGGGTTGAATTGTCCTGCTTGATACTAATAAGATAGCGTTTTCGTCGGTAAAATAACAGGGTCATTGGTCCCAAACCGCAAGGAAATTTGTACCTATTTTTTTATACTTTATCGACCCATTTCTATTTTTCCCCCGGTCCCAGTTGTTTTTGGGACTTTAGGCCTACTCATTAATTTGATATACTGGCTTTATGACGACCGATCATGCGTTTGTAAATCAATTTCTTACGCATCCGCCGCGTACCCGCGGTGAAATTACCGCCCTGTTGGAAATGCAAGAGCCTGCCGCTTTGTTTCAAACGGCGGATCGTATCCGCAAAAAATTTGTGGGAGACGCCGTTTACCTGCGTGCGCTGATTGAATTTTCCAATTATTGCAAAAACGATTGCCTTTATTGCGGAATCCGCCATTCTAATGCCAAAGCGACCCGCTACCGAATGACGCCGGAGGAAATTTTCAATACGGCGCGTCGGGCTGTGCAGGCCGGATATAAGACAATCGTATTACAGTCGGGGGAAGACCTCTGGTTTGATGCGGATAAAATGAGCCAAATCATTCGCCGCATTAAAGAACTGAACGCGGCCGTTACGTTAAGCCTGGGCGAAAAAACGCGCGAAGAATACGCCGCCTACCGCCGCGCCGGGGCGGACCGATACCTCCTTCGCATTGAAACGACCGACAAATCCCTCTATGAAAAATTAGATCCCGGTATGAATTGGGATAACCGCGTGCGGTGTCTGGAAGATTTAAAGGAGCTGGGGTACGAGGTCGGCTCCGGTTCGTTGGTGGGGTTGCCCGGTCAGACGTTGGAAAGTTTGGCCGAAGATTTATTGTTTTTTAAATCCTTGCCGGTAAATATGGCGGGAATCGGCCCGTTTATCCCCCACCCCGATACGCCGCTGGCCGCAGAGAACGTTCAAGGCCATTTTGAACTTTCTCTCAAAATGATGGCGGTTATGCGCCTGATGCTGCCGGATATCAATATCCCAGCTACCACGGCGATGGAAACGCTGCATCCGCAGGGGCGGCTGTTGGCTTTGCAATGCGGGGCGAATGTGATTATGCCCAACGTAACGGCGGAACATTTTTGCCGCAATTACGCATTATATCCCGGCAAACCGCATCCCGGCGCAAGCGCCGCCGCCGAATGGGAAACCCAACTGGCGGACATTGGGCGCACCGTTTCTGACGGATACGGTTTTCACCGGGATTATATAAAAGGAAAGAAATAACCCCCCCATTTTTCAACCGCCTGCCGCAAAAAGAAAAAATTTCCTTTTCTTTTGGAAATGTATTACAATATAGAGGACAAAACGGACATTCTGTCCGTTACGCTATATTTTTTGTATTGGAGAGACGACCGCATATGGTAAAAAAGACCGTTAAGAAAGCGGCAAAACCTGCCGCGAAAAAGGCCG
>CALVFE010000074.1 GCA_944326765.1 uncultured Elusimicrobiales bacterium
GCGGAAATCCGCGCGCAGTACGCGGTAACTTCGGCGGATATCAAACACCTGACTTCGCTGGTGGGAGAATTGCGTACCGATGTAAAGACGCTTCTTTCACAGGGAGAATAAATGGATAAAGCAAACTACGAAAAACTGGCGGCCCGTGTGCGCCGCAATGAGGGGCTTTCGTACCTGCCCTACCGGTGTTCGGCGGGGGCTCTAACCATTGGATATGGGCATAATTTGGACGCGCGGGGCATATCCAAAGAGGTCGCGGAACTTTTGCTCAAGCAAGACCTGGAGATAGCAGAAAAGCAGGTAAAGAACAATTTCGCCTGGTGGCCCAAGCTGGATGACGCTCGTCTAGGCGTGCTGGTGGAGATGTGCTACAACCTCGGCATTTCTGGGCTGGTCGGATTCAAAAAAATGCTGTCGGCCGTGGAAGCGGGCGATTATAATCGTGCGGCCAAGGAAATGCTTGATAGCAAGTGGGCGCGACAGGTAAAGGGGCGCGCCGTTGAGTTGGCGAAAATTATGGAAACCGGCGAGTGGTAAATAAAAACCCCGGCACCGGGCCGGGGGATTGTTCTTTGAAAATTAAGACTTTTTTGTTATCTTTTTAGGGGTAAAAGAAGGCAGGGAGCTTTGGGCTGTAACCACTTTCTGCCCTGTTGCCTCTTCAAATTTCAAGCGAGCCTGTTTAGCAAGTCGTCCTCCTTTTTTACCTGCTTCTTTGTTTTGCGCCATTCCCGTCGCATTATCTTTTTCGGCAATTTGGCGGGTTGATAGCTCTGCCAACGCGGTGAAAAGGAGTTCTGCTTCACTCATATGCTCCCGTAAGTTTTGATTTTGAAGTCCCTTGAGTTTTTTGTGTTGGGCAACCGTAAGACCAGACCATTCGCGGTGGATAATATTTGTTAGAGCGGCAAAATCTTGGGATTTAGTTACACCATGATTTTGCCAATAATCGGTTAGTTTATTGCGGGTTTCCTGTCCCAGCATACGTTGTTGTATCCATTTTTGGCTGCGGCCTTGCTCTTTCCAATGTTGGCGGGCACGGTCTATGGCTTTGGAAGGGTCGGCAGTTTCTTGTATGCGTTCATATCCGGTCTTGGCCAGCCACAATTTGAAGGGTTCAGCTTTGGGACTAGGAATAGACTGTATGAGGCGTAAAAGCTGTTCTACATCGGCAACATCGGTTAGACGCATTTTCCCATCAGCAGAACGCATTTTCAAAGCGTGACAATTTGTCACGGTTTGATTTCCTTCTTCTTTTAGGCGTTGTTTTAGTTTGCGCCAGTAAGTATTAGGACTTTTGCTTTCAGTTAAAGCATAAATGACATCAACAATAGAAAAATACCACTTGTCGTCTTTTTCGTCATAATGCCGGCGGATATTGAATTGTTCAAATACGGCTAAAGCAGATTTGGTCATAATGTAACCCCCAAAAGAAAAATAACACTTAAATATTAGCATTTTTAATTTGCAGTCAAAATAACAGTAAAGGAGCGAAAAATGAACATGTATGTATTGCTGTGCCTCGCGGCCGTGGCCGTGGTGGGGCTGATTGAATGGCTTAAGAATTTGATTGAAAAATTCTTGAGTGTACCCGGCTGGGTGTGGTCTGTGGTCGTGCTGGTGGCGTCCATCGGGTGCGGCTTTTTGGCGGTGTACGCGGCAGATGTTACGAGCCATACGCCTCTTATGGCAGTATTAGTCGGCTTGGTGGTATTGGCTATTGCCCAAATCGGGTATGAGGCAATAAAAAAAGCCATCATCAGCCGCGCCGAAAAAGCATTGGGCTTTGAGAGTGAAAAAACTAATTAACGTATTAGCCCTGCTTTTATTGGCGGGGCTTTTGTTTTCAAATTGGTATCGCGGGCGGAAGATAGATGAGCTGGCCGCGCAGACCGGCACGCTTTCGGACAGCCAGGCCGCTCTGGTGGTGGTAAAAGACAATAAACTGACGGCCACCGTGCGGCAGGCGGACGGGAGTGTTAAAACGGAAGTTAAATACCTTCCGCCGGAAGGCCGCGCCGAGGTAGTGCAACCAACAGACGGCGCCACGGAAATCAGCGTAAAACGCGCAGGGTTTACCTTTCGGCCGGCGGTGCAAGGTTTGCTAGGCGAAGAGTTAAAAGCAGGCCTTGGCGCGCGTTTGGTTTATTTTGACCGCTACGGTGCGGGCGTTGGTCTTGACACGGATTTGGAAGGTTACTTGTTTGTAGACCGGAGACTGGACGATTTGACGGGGTTACTTAAAAACACCACGGTTGGCCTATATGGCGGCCGTTCGCGAATCGGTCTGCTGTTTGGGGTGTACTTTTGAGTTGTCCTTACGCGGAATTTGATCGATATTTTAGTGAAAGTATTTGCCAGCGTACAGGGCAACCTTGCAGGATTTCTTATCAAAACTGCTCTTTCACTAAAAAAAGAATCTAGTTTTTTGATGACTCTATGCTGACATTTTGCTGACACGCGTTCTGCCTATGTTCGCTTTTCCCGCGCGTGTCGCGTGTTCAATTCTCCGACGGAGAAAATGACAAAAACAGGGCTTCTGGACGAAAAAAAGAGCGCCGCTAGGCGCTCTTCTAAATGCTCCCCGAGTAGGGCTCGAACCTACAACCTACCGGTTAACAGCCGGTCGCTCCACCATTGAGCTATCGGGGAAAAATCTGTTTCTCAACAG
>CALVFE010000075.1 GCA_944326765.1 uncultured Elusimicrobiales bacterium
ATGGGGTGGATGACGAGACTTGAACCCGCGACCTCCGGTTCCACAGACCGGCGCTCTAACCAACTGAGCTACATCCACCATAAAACGGTACAATAAAAAGATTTCTTTATTATTTTACTATTTTTGTTTTTTGTTAGGCAAATATATCCGTTCTGTCGGGGATATCGTTCAAAACACGCGCAAAACAGCAAAAACAGATATGAGGCGCCTTACTGGTGCCGGTCCAAACGGCATGTATGGCTGGTGCGAACTATATTTCCTTTTCTTTAGATGTTTCAAACAGCATATCGGCCGGCTGGGCTCCCCCTGCGTAGGGGCCGGCCCACCAGTGCGCACCCAATTCCCGCAACAATTCCAGCTGGCGGCCGTTTTCCACCCCGTCAAAGACTAAATGCAGATGCAAGTCCTCGGCCATGCGTATGAATGCAGACAAGACAGGTGTTGTTTTTGGGTTGTGTCCTAAGTCACGCGTCAATTCCCCTTCCATTTTTATCATATCTATGGGCAGAGTCTGAATAAGATCAAGCGATACGGTGCCGCGTCCAAAGCGATTTAAAGCCAACTTGAACCCTTCTCCGTGCAGGCGTTCGGCCAGTTGCCGCAGCAGCGGTAAATCAGCCGGATCGGTATGCGGCATAAGCTGCAGAATTAAATGAGATGGCGAAACTCCGTATTGGCGCGTTAACTGCAGCAGGACGGAGGAAAAATACGGACTGCGTAAACTGGCGGCCGAAATATTTAACGCAATAGGAACCTGCGGCAGTTTATTGTCCTGCCAGTGTTTGAGCAGACGGCAGGCCTCTTCCGCCATATAAGTGTCCAAGCGGGCAATAAAGCCGTTCTTGGTAAATACGCGCAGAAAGACATCTGTGTCCACGGCGGGTTTATCTGGCGGAGTCCACACGGGGTATCCTTCCGCGGCGACGGGAGCTTTGTCCATATCCAATACAGGGAAAAGCAGCATGGAAAATTCTCTTTTGGTCAAGGCTTCTTCCATGTTGTTTTCAACGGCTTGTTCCTGGTTTAAGCGGCTGCGGAAATGGTCGTCATAAAAAGCAATAATGTCATGGTAATTGCCTTTGACGGTATCCCGGGCCAGTACGGCACGAAGTAATAAATCGTTGGCTGTCAGGGATTTGTCTGTTACGGGGCAGACGCCAAAGGACAAAATCAGCTGGAAGCGGTCTTTGCTGGCCGGATGAAAATTAACGATTTTTTCATTAATCAACTCCAGGCGGTTGCGCAGCTGGCCGCTGCTTGGCATATGCAGTAATAAAACAAATAAATCGGCCTGTACGCGGCAGTAAAGTTCTCCCTCGTGCAGTTCCCCTTCCAGGACAGAGGATATGTATTGCAGCAGTTCATTGGCCTTGGCATATCCAAGAGCGTCATTGATGACTTTAAATTTATTAATATCAAAAGCCACAAAAGCATAATTATGTTCCTGTGTATGCGTTAGGATATCATCCATGTCCTGACGCACTTTGGCCCAATTCGGGCGCCGCAGTACAGGGTCTATATAGGCGGCGTGGTATAAAGTGGCGTGGTTTTGCCGGTTTTGGCGGTAAATGTATATGAGCAGTATGGCAAATACGGCAAATACCGTACCGGCCAAAATCAAAGACAGCCAAAATAAATTTTTTGTTTTTTGTACAGCGACTCTTTCGGGCACGATAGAAAGGAAATACCAGTCATTGATGCCGACCGGCACATAACTGGCATACAGCCAGCCTTCTTCGGGGCGAAAAAAACGTATCATGCCGCTGCGCCCTTCTTTCATATTGCGGCGCATTTTGCCTTCCGGATCTAAATTTTCATTAATTGGGGACTGAAAAATATTGGAGGCATTATGGTCTGTGTGGGACGAGGGGGAAACCGCCACCTTATCTCCGTTGGATTTTATAATGAGAGAATAACCTTCCCCGTCAAAACTGTCCGAAGCAATCAGGTTGCCATACATATCGGTGGGCTGGGCGGCAATAAGGACACCCCGTACCTGTTCGTCTTTGGAAAAAACCGGCACGGACAAGATGACCGCTGTTCCCTGGTCTACTGCGTCTGTTAGCGGATCAGTTACCGTGGCTTGGCCTTCCAGCCCTTTTTTAAAATAGTCACGGTGGGACAGGTCAATGAGGAATCCGTCGCTTAAATACGCCACCCCGCTGGGCAGGATAAAGGCCATGCGTTTAAAGGCATTGTATTTGGTTTCATTTTCCAGCAGTTCCGTCCAAGGTTTATTGTCTAATATTTTATAAGTAGAAATTGCTTCGGCGGCGGACCTCAAAGAACGGATGTCCCCCTGGATTTGGGCATTTAACGTGCCCACACCCTGGCGGGCCACTTCATCCAGGTAAGCGGTCAGTTCGGCGTTTAAAGCGGCTCTTAAATGATGAATATATAAAAATGTTCCTGCTCCCAGCGCCACAACACAAAGCGCAAAAATCCACAAGGCACGGAATACGGATTTGGAAATTTTCATATTTTATCCCCCTGTATTTTTAAACTTATCATAAACGAGGGGGGAAGTAAAGG